>JAEULW010000181.1 GCA_016793505.1 Methylobacteriaceae bacterium
GCATCGCCGGCATGGCGTCATCGTCCGACAGGCTCGAGGAGCTGTTGCGGCGGCGCGCGACGGTCGCCGCCGGCGGCGGCGCCGACAAGCTCGCCAGGCGCCGCGCCGAGGGACGGATGACGGCGCGCGACCGTCTCGACGCCCTGTTCCAGCCCGAGACCTTCCAGGAGATCGGCGCCCACGCCCGGCACCTGGGCCGCCATTTCGGCGCCGCCGACAAGGACTATCCGGCCGACGGCGTGGTGGTCGGCACAGGCTTCGTCGATGGTCGCCTCGTCGCCGCCTTCGCGCAGGATTTCACCGTGGCCGCCGGCACGCTCGGCAAGCGTCACGCGCAGAAGATCGTCGCGGTGATGGACGCGGCGGTGAAGCTCGGGGCGCCGGTCGTCGCCTTCAAGGATTCGGGCGGGGCGCGCATCCAGGAAGGGGTCGACGCGCTGTCGGGTTATGGCGAGGTGTTCTATCGCAACGTCCTGCTGTCAGGCGTCGTGCCGCAGATCGCGGTGATCTGCGGGCCTTGCGCGGGCGGGGCGGCCTATTCGCCGGCGTTGATGGACTTCGTCGTGATGACGCGGAAGAACGCCTTCATGTTCATCACCGGTCCGGAGGTGATCAAGGCGGTGACCGGCCGGGCGGTGACGATGGAGGAGATCGGCGGCGCCGACATGCACGCCGCCGTCTCGGGCAATGTGCATTTCCTCGTCGAGGACGACGCCGAGGCGATCGAGGTGGTGCATCGCCTGTTGTCCTACCTGCCCGCCAACAACGCCGAGGATCCCCCGCATCGCCCGACGCCGGCGATCGCGGCCGACCGCGACGAGGGGCTCGACGCGCTCGTGCCGGACGATCCGAGCCGGCCGATCGACATGCGCACGGTGATCGGACGACTGGTCGATTCCGGCGAATTTCTCGAGGCGCACCGCTATTTCGCCGAGAATCTGATCTGTGGCTTCGGCCGCATCGAGGGCATCGTCGTCGGCGTCGTCGCCAACCAGCCGAAGGTGCGGGCCGGCGCGCTCGACATGGACGCCTCCGACAAGGGCGCCCGCTTCATCCGGTTCTGCAACATCTTCAACATCCCGCTGCTGACCCTGGTCGACGTGCCGGGCTTCCTTCCGGGCGTCGAGCAGGAGCGCGGCGGCATCATCCGCCATGGCGCCAAGCTGCTGTTCGCCTACGCCTCGGCGACGGTGCCGAAGGTCACGGTGATCCTGCGCAAGGCCTATGGCGGCTCCTATCTCGCCATGTGCAGTCAGGAGATGGGCGCCGACTTCGTCTTCGCCTGGCCCTCGGCCGAGATCGCCGTGATGGGCGCGGAGGGGGCGGTGAAAATCCTCTACAGCCGCGAGCTGAAAGGCGCCGCCGATCCAAGGGCGATGGCGGCTGAGCTCGCAGCGCAGTACCGGGCCGAGTTCGCCTCGCCCTACCTGTCGGCCGGGCAGGGCTACATCACCGACGTGATCGACCCGGCGACGACGCGCGCCAGCGTCTCCCTGTCGCTGCGCAAGGCGCTGTCGAAGCGCGACGTCCGGCCGCCGAAGAAGCACGGCAACATTCCGCTCTGAACCCCCGCGTGGCGTCGGCCCGCCCGTCGATGAGGACCGTCATGCTCAAGAAGTTCCGCGTCACGGTCGACGGCCGCGAATTCGACGTCGTCGTCGAGGAGATCGCCGAGAGCCACGGCGCCCACCCGGCCGCGCACGCCCAGCCCGCCGCGCATCCGTCCGCCCAGCCGCCAGCCGCCCCGCAGGCGCCGGCCCCGGCGGCGGCCGCCGGCCCTGGCGCGCAGACCGCGCCGCTCGCCGGCCTGGTCGTGGAGATCCCGGTCGCGGTCGGGGCGAGCGTGGCGGCCGGCGACGTCGTCGCGGTCATCGAGGCGATGAAGATGAAGACCGAAGTGATCTCGCGCGCCACCGGCGTCGTGCGTTCGATCGCGGTGACGGTCGGCCAGCCGGTCGAGGCGGGCGCGGCGCTGGTGGTGGTGGGCTGAGCCGGCGCCGACGCCTCGCTGTCAGCGCTTCGACCCGCGAGGCATCCTCGGCAAGGTGAGCCCCGATGCCGTTTCGCGCCGCATCATGGCATTCTGCATCCCGATGATTCCCGGCCGCCGCCTGTCATCTCGCCGGCGGGCCGGCGCGCTGACAGGAGGTGGATCTGGTGTCGCAATCCGATTCGAAATCGAGCGTCTTCGTCTTCGACTCCGGGCAGCCGTGGCAGGAGGCCGGCGCCGGCGTGCGGCGCAAGATTCTCGGCTATGACGGCGAACTGATGGCGGTGCGCTTCGCCTTCGAGACCAACGGCGTTGGCGCGCTGCACAGCCATCCCCACCGCCAGACGTCAGTGGTGGCGAGCGGCGTGTTCGACGTGACCATCGCCGGGCGAACCGAGCGCCTGCGCGCCGGCGACGGCTACATTGTGCCGCCCGGCGCCGTGCATGGCGCGGTCTGCATCGAGGCGGGCGAGCTGATCGACAGTTTTGCGCCGGCGCGAGCGGATTTTCTCGAGTCGCGCTGACCGGCCCGCCGCCTGTCCTCCGGGGCTGCTCGGCCTTGCCCGGCGCGGCGGGGCGCGGCAAGAGTGAGGCACCCTGCCTTGCGCTCGCGCGCCCGGCCGGGGCGGCCCCCTCCGGAAAGTGAGCGCGCATGTCCGGCATTGTCGTGATCAACCCGAATTCGAATCCGGCCGTGACGGCGGGCTTCGACGAGGCGCTCGGGCCATTGCGCCGGCCTGGCGCGCCGGCGATCGTCTGCGAGACGCTCGCCGAGGGACCGTTCGGGATCGAGACGCAGGCGCATGTCGACGGCGTCGCGATTCCGCTCGCCAGGCTGGTCGCGAGTCGGCCCGAGGCTGACGCCTTCGTCATCGCCTGCTATTCCGACCCCGGCCTGTTCGTCTGCCGCGAGGCGACCGCGAAACCGGTCTTCGGCATCGCCGAATGCGGCCTGCTCACCGCCATGGCGCGCGGCCAGCGTTTCGGCGTCATCGCCATCGCGCGGCGCTCGATCGCCCGGCACATCCGCTATATGCGGCAGATGGGGATCATCGACCGGCTGGCGAACGAGCGGCCGCTCGACATGTCGGTGGCGGAGACCGCCTCCGGCGAAGGCGCCCTCGCGCGCATGATCTCGGTCGGGACCGAGCTGCGCGACCGCGACGGCGCCGATGTGATCGTCATGGGCTGCGCCGGCATGGCGCGTCACCGCCGCGCCCTCGAGGCGGCGCTCGGCGTGCCGGTGATCGATCCGGTGCAGGCCGCCGTGACGATGGCGCTCGGCGCGGTCGCCTTCGCCTAGGCCGGATCGGTCCGCGCGCCGCGCGCAGCCATGATCTCCCCGGGCGTGCGCCGCGCCATCGCGAAGATGTCGGTCTGACGCGTATAGAAATCGCCGAACAGCCGGCCGACCGGCCGATAGGCCGCAAAATCGACCCGCAGCGTCTGCGGATCGAGCAGCCCGGCGCGGGCGTGCAGCGCGACAACCTCGCCGAGCAGGATCTCGCGGTTCGGGCCGAAGACCAGCGACACGGTCTTGCGGCATTCCAGCGCGAAAGGCGCGGCGGCGAAGCGCGGCGCGCGCGTCGTCGTCGAGGGCGAAAGCGCGAGGCCGAGCGCCTCCGGCTCGCCGATATCCGCCGGGAATTCGGCGGCGCAATCGCACATCGCCCGGGCCAGCGCCTCGTCGACCATGTTGACGACGAACTCGCCGGTCCGCTCGATGTTGCGCGTCGTGTCCTTGCGCGTGCAGTCGGGCTTGTGTTGCAGGCCGAGCGCGATCAGCGGCGGATCGTCGGAGAACACGTTGAAGAAACTGTAGGGCGCGGCGTTGACGACGCCTTCCTCGCTCATCGTCGTGACGAGCGCGATCGGGCGCGGCACGATCACGCCGCTCATCAGCTTGTAGCGCGCGGTCGTGTCGAGCCGGGCGAAATCGAAAGCGAGCCCGTCGCTCGCAGCCGGCGACATGCCCGAAGACATGTTCAGGCCGATTGCGGCGGCGTTTCGACGCCGACCTGCGCGGTGATGCGCCCGTAATGCTCGATGCGGCGATGGCGCTTGAAGTCGAAGATCGTCTCCTTGCCGAAGCGCGTCGCGTCGAGATCGCAGTCATGCACCAGCAGGCCGTCGTCCTCGCCCGGCAGTTCGGCGACGATATGGCCCTCCGGATCGCAAATGAGCGTTCCGCCCATCAGATGATGCCCATCCTCGACGCCGGCTTTGGCCACCGCGACCACCCAGGTCGCGTTCTGATAGGCGCCGGCCTGCAGCGACAGGCGATGATGGAACATGCGCTCCTCCAGCCCCTCCGCCGCCTTCTGCGAATTCACCGAGGGCGTGTTGAAGCCGAGGATCACCATCTCGACGCCCTGCAGGCCCATCACCCGATAGGTCTCGGGCCAGCGCCGGTCGTTGCAGATGCACATGCCGATCAGCCCATCCTGCGCATGGAACACCGGAAAGCCGAGATCGCCGGGCAGGAAGTAACGCTTCTCGAGATGCTGATGGGTGCGCGCGGGGTCGAACTCGACATGCCCGGGCAGATGGATCTTGCGGTACTTGCCGATGATCGCGCCCTTGCGGTCGGTCAGGATCGAGGTGTTGAAATGCTCGCCCGCAGGCGTCTTCTCGGCGTAGCCGAAAGAGATCGCGACGCCGAGCGCGGCGGCGCGCTGGAACAGCGCCGCCGTCTCGGGCCCTGGCATCGCGGTTTCGAACCAGACGTCGAACTCGGCCCGCTCCTCCACGTGCCAGCGCGGAAAAAAGGTGGTCAGCGCCAGTTCCGGATAGACGACGAGCGTGCAGCCCCGCCGCGCCGCCTCCTCGAGCAGGGCGAGCATGCGTTTCACCACGCTGGCGCGGCTCTCGGCTCTCTGGATCGGGCCGAGCTGCGCGGCCCCGACGCGAACGTTTCTCATCCCGGCATCCCTCTGCGTTGCTCGTGATGGACAACGATGCGGCGCTTCGTCGTCCGTGTCATTGCGCCACCTTGTGCTCCATGCGGCTCACCAGCCTGACCAGAGGCCACATGAAGAGGAGATAGATAAACGCCGCCAGCACCACCGGCGAGGCGTTGTAGGTGACAGATCGCGCCATCTCGGCGGTGTAGAGCAGTTCGGCGAAGGAGACGACGCTCGCCAGACTCGTCAGCTTGACGATCTCCAGCGTGTTCGAGGCGAGATCGGGCAACACGTTGCGCGTCGCCTGCGGAATGATGACGTAGACGAGCGTCTGGCCGCGATTGAGCCCGGTGGCGCGGGCCGCCTCCCATTGCCCGTCGCCGACGCTCTCGATCCCGGCGCGGAAAATCTCGCCATAGAAGCTCGCGGTGTTGAGGAAGAAGGCAAGCAGCACCGCCATGAACGGCGTCAGCTTGATCCCGGCGAAGGGCAGGGCGGAATAGATGAAGATCAGCAGCACCAGCGGCGGCACGGCGCGGAAGAAATCGACCGCCATCGCCATGATGAACCGCAACGCGCGATGGCGACCTGTGGCGACCAGCGCGACGCCAAGTCCGCCGATGAGGCCGAGCGGCACCAGCACGGCGCACAGCATCGCCGTCATGCCGAGGCCGCGCAACATGAAAGGCAGCGCCTTCGCCATGATCTCGACATTGAAGAACTGCCGGGCGAGCTCTTCCATCACGCCCTCTTCCAGGCGAGACGCCGTTCGATCATGCGCCCGATCATCACCACCGGAATGAAGATGACGAGATAGGCGACGGCGCCCATCATCAACGGCGTCGCATTGCCGGAAAAGCTCACCGCCGTCGTCGCCTGATTGAGAATCTCGGGCACGCCTATCACCGTGCCGAGCGCGGTGTTCTTGGTGATGGCGATGGTGCGGTTGACGAGCGGCGGCACGGTCAGCCGCACCGCCTGCGGCAGGATCACCCAGATGAGCGTCGCGGTGTAGGAGAGGCCCGTGGCGCGCGCCGCATCCCATTGCCCCTTGCGGATCGAGGTGATGCCGGCCCAGAAAATCTCTTCGGCGAAGGCGGCGAGCACGAGCGACAGCACGAGCCAGAGCACGGCGAAGCCGGACAGCGTGACGCCGACATTGGGCAGGCCGAAATAGACGATCAGGATCAGCACCAGCGGCGGCATCGCCCGCAGAATGTCGGCGAAGATCACGATCGGCGCCGAGACCGGCGCGATGCGGTAGCTGCGCAGTCCGGCGAGCAGCAATCCGAGCGCGACGCCCGTGGCCACCACGAGTCCGGCGATGAGCAGCGTCATGCCCATGCCCGAAACGATCTTCGGCGCCGTCGCTGCGATCAGCTCGGCCTTGAAGAAAGTTTCGAGGAAGCGCTCGAAAGCGGTCATGGCCGGCCGTTCACGCCATCATGCGCGACAGGAATTCGCGCGTGCGCGCCTCGCGCGGCGCCTCGAACAGTTGCGCCGGCGGGCCCTGTTCGACGATGCGGCCGGCCTCCATGAACACCACGCGGTCGGCCGCCTCGCGGGCGAAGCGCATCTCGTGCGAGACCACCACCATGGTCATGCCGCGCTGCTTGAGATCGCGCATCACCGCCAGAACCGAGCCGACAAGTTCGGGATCGAGCGCCGAGGTCGGCTCGTCGAACAGGACGAGACGCGGATCGAGCGCCAGCGCTCTTGCGATGGCGACGCGCTGCTGCTGGCCGCCCGACAGCGTGCCCGGCATGGCGGCGACCTTCTCCGACAGGCCGACGCGCTCCAGCGCGGCGCGGCCGATCGCCTCGGCCTCCGCCTTCGACTTGCCGACCACCTTGCGCAGGGCGAGCGTGACGTTGCCGAGCGCGGAGAGGTGCGGATAGAGGTTGAAGGCCTGGAAGACCATGCCGATGCGCTGGCGCATTGCGTTGATGTCGACGCCCTTGCCGAGGATGTCGACGCCATCGAAGACGATCTGCCCCGCGTCCGGCTCCTCGAGGCGGTTGCAGCAGCGCAGGAAGGTCGACTTGCCCGAGCCGGACGGGCCGATGATGAACACCATCTCGCCCTGCCGCACGGAAAAATCGATTCCGTGCAACACGGGCAGGCCGCCGAAGCGCTTCGTGACGCCGGTCGCCGACAGAAGCGGCTTCTCATCCATCGCCGTCAGCTGCAGGCCGGAGCGCGCGGCGTCGGGTCGTAGCCCGGCATGCCCGGAACGCCGGTGCCGGGGAAGACGGTCACCGCGGCCGAACCGGGCGCGGGCTTCACGCCGAACCATTTCTCGTGCAGCTGCGCCATCGTGCCGTCGAGCTTCATGCATTCGATGGCGTTCTCGACCTCGACGCGCAGGGCGGTCGAATCCTTGCGCAGCGGCGCGCCCCAGACGAGCCCGGTCGAATGCAGATAGGACAGTTCGAGCTGCGGATTCTGCTTGGCCGCCCAGGCCGCCACCGTGTTGCCGGTGATGTTGGCGAAGGCGCGGCCCGACAGCACGGCCTGCACCGCGTCCGACTGCGTCCCGAAGCTCTCCACCGTCCAGCCGGTCTGCGCCTCGAGCCCGCGCGCCCAGCTGTCATAGGCCGAGCCCTTGTTGACGGTGACGACCTTGCCTTTCAGCTCCTCGAGTTTCTCGACCCTGGGCGAACCTTTCTTCACCAGAAACTGGAAGTCGGTGTTGAGATAGCCCTCAGTGAACAGGAGATTGTCCGCCCGCTCTTTCGTCACCGTGGTCGGCGCCGCCACGAAATCGAGCGTGCCCGCCTGCAGGGCAGGCAGGATGCCCGAGAACTGCGTCACGGTGAGATCGAGCGGGCGTTTCATGCGTTTGGCGATCTCGTTCGCCAGATCGATGTTGAAGCCTTCCGTGCCGCCGCCGAGCTTCGGCATGGCGTGCGGCGCGAAGGTGCCGTCGACGGCCGTCTTCAGCGGCGCCTGCGCCAGCGCGCCCGCCGCGCCGAGCATCGAGAACGCCAGCGTCGCGGCCAGCGTCGTCCTGGTCACCCTGTCAATCATGACTCCCCTCCCTCGCAATTCGGGCTCCGGCCCCGGTGATGGTCGATCCTTCCGATCCGCCCTGTCGATCCGCGGTCCGGCGCGAGAGCCGCCGCTGCAAGAGCCGCGCCACCTCTCAGAACAGACGTCGCAGATGATCGATGACGCTCGATCGCACATTGTCGATATGCCTGCGCATGGCGTCCTGCGCGCGCGTCGCCTCGCGTTCCAGAATGGCGTCGATGATGGCGAGATGTTCGGCGACGCCGGGCGCGAAACGCTCGGGCAGATGGCCCATGTCGAACATCTTCGTCTTCCGCCGGAGATCGCCGATCAGCTCGGCGAGAACGCGCGAACCCGCCAGATTCGCCACTGTCGCGTGCAGCGCGTCGTCGACCGCGACATGTTCGGCCGGGGTCGGAACCTCGCCGGCGCGGAAGCGCTCGATCCTCGCCCGGATGGCGCGCAGCGCCTCCGAGCCGCCGGTCCCGGCGGCGCGTCCCGCCGCCTCGACCTCGAGCAGGCGGCGCACATGCAGGATCTCGATGAACTCGTTCGCCGTGAGCCGCCGGACCACCGGCGTCAGCCCGCTCGTGCGTTCGACCAGCCCCTCGCTGGTCAACCGGGTGATCGCCTCGCGGATCGGCGTGCGCGAGACGCCGAGCATGTCGGCGAGCTTCTGTTCCTGCAGGGCCTCGCCCGCCGGCAGCGCCGCGCCGAGAATCATGTCGCGCAGGCGCAGATACGTCGCCTCGCCGATCGTCGCGGCGGCCGCCGACGGCGCCTCGGGCGCGCCGGAGCGGGGCGCGGCCGACCGACGGGAGACAGCGGCTCTCTGGCTCAGGCCCACGGCGTCCTTCCCTGAAGCGCGCGCCCCGCAGGAGTCGCGCCCGACCGCGCCTCGCGCCGGACGCAGTATACGAGGCGTATGTTGTCGTTATTCCGGCGCTCTGGCAACCTGCGATCACAGCGCGCGGCGGACCTCGACGCGGCGGGACGGCAGGAGGGCGTCATGGCCAGCAGTGAGTTCGACCTCGTCATCCGCGGCGGGACGGTGGTCACGCCGACCGGCGTCGCGCAGGCCGATGTCGCTATCCTGAGCGAGTCGATCGCCGCGATCGGCCGCGATCTGCCGGCGGGGCGGCGCGAGATCGACGCCGGCGGGCGCTACGTGCTGCCGGGCGGCGTCGATCCGCATTGCCATATCGAGCAACTCTCGGGCGGCGGCATCATGAACGCCGACACCTTCGAGACCGCAACGCGCTCGGCCGCGTTCGGCGGCACGACGAGCGTCATCTCGTTCGCCGCCCAGCATCGCGAGATGCGCCTGCCGCAGGTCGTCGCCGACTACGCCGCGCTCGCCGCAAAGGGCGCGGTGATCGATCACGCCTTTCATCTGATGATCGCCAATCCAGACCGACAGACGATCGATCACGATCTGCCGGCGCTGATCCGCGCCGGGCATCGCTCGGTCAAGGTGTTCATGACCTATGACAAGGTGCAGGTGAACGACGAGCAATTGCTCGACGTGCTGCTTGCGTCCCGGCAGGCCGGCGCGCTGGTCTGCGTGCACGCCGAGAATCATGGCATGATCAAGTGGATGGTGGAGCGGCTGCTGGCGCGCGGCCATGTCGAGCCGAAATTCCACGCCGTCAGCCATCCGCGCGCGGCCGAGATCGAGGCGATCCATCGCGTCATCGCCTTCGCCGAATTCATCGACCAGCCGGTGATGATCTTCCACGTCTCGACCGCCGAGGGCGCCGAAGCGATCCGCGCGGCGCGCGGGCGCGGCGTCAAGGTGTTCGGCGAGACCTGCCCGCATTACCTGTTGCAGAGCGCTGAGGATCTCGTGCTGCCCGGCTACGAGGCGGCGCGGCTGATGTGCTCGCCGCCGCAGCGCACGGGCGCCGATCAGGCCGCGCTGTGGCAGGCGCTCGAGCGCGGCGACCTGCAGCTGATCTCCTCCGATCACGCGCCCTACCGGATGGATGCGAGCGGCAAGTTCAACGCCAGCGCGACGCCCAACTTCAAGCAGATCGCCAATGGCCAGCCCGGCCTCGAGATGCGCCTGCCCGTACTGTTCGACGCGATGGTCTCTCGCGCCGGGCCCGCGCGGCGGGTCGAGCGGCTGATGCAGTTCGTCGCCTGGACCGCGACGGAGCCGGCGCGGCTCTATGATCTGCCTCGCAAAGGCGCGATCGCGATCGGCGCGGACGCCGATGTGGCGATCTGGGATCCGGCGCGCGAAGTCACGCTGACCGACGAGTTGCACGACAATGTCGGCTACAATCCCTATCGCGGCCGGCGCATCACGGGCTGGCCCGAGATCGTCATCCAGCGCGGCGCGACGCTGGTCGAAAGCGGCCGTCTCCTGGCGAGGCCGGGGCAGGGCCGGCTGCTGCTGCGCGAGGCCGGGCCGGCGACGCAGCCCACGGGACGGCTCTCCCCGGAATTCGATCCGCAGCGCAATTTCGGCGCCGATCTGATGTGAGCCCGCACACCAGAGGCGTCGTGCAGACGTCAGGCGAGCGCCGACTGGATCTCGAGCTGGTAGCCCTCGGGATCGTTGAAAATGAAGGCGCGGATCTTCAGTTCCTCGCTGTCGCGCGGCCCGCGCAGGATCTCGATGCCGCAGTCCTCGATGTAGGCGGCCCAGGCGTCGACATCGGCGACGCGCATGCAGATCTGCACCGGCTTCACCGGATTGGCGCGATGGCTGCCGCGGGTCTCGTCGACGAGGCCGACATAGCCGCCCGACGTGACGCGATAGATTTTCGACCAGCCCTGGTCCAGCTCCAGCGTCAGGCCCATCACCTCTTCATAGAAGCGCATCGCCCGCGGCAGGTCGACGTAATAGAGAAACGTGATGAGCTTCTCGGTCGTCCCGAAGGGCGGGCGGGGCGTCGGGGCGGTCATCTTTCCTCGCGCGCGGGGGATCGCGTCCCGTGGGGGTGTGGAGCTGACGGTCGACGGCGGGTCGCGCCGATACGGGCGCCGGACTTGAGGCCGCCAGGTTCGACCTCGCCCGGGCCAATGGGATCATTGCCGATGGCGGCGATCGTTTCCAGCGTCATCTAGCGGGAGCGCTGGGCGGCCCATTCGTCGTCCTGTGGGAGATGAACGGCGATCCGACTGGCGAAAACCCGGCGAAGTGGGTTGACGCGCTCCGTCAGCAAACGGGCGCGGCGCTGTCCGGCGCGCAAGGCCCCGAGCGCGTCTTGCGCCGGTCACGTCTTGCGAGTCATCCGCCGGTATGCCTCGGCCCGCGCCGGATCGACCTTCAGCGGCCGATGATAGGAGGCGTCCGACCGGTCGCGGCGGGCGGGGAAGCCGCCATTCATGAAGGCGCGCATTTCTTCCGAGAGCAGCGCCCGCGTGGAGGTGAAGGAGCTCAGGTCCTCCATGTCGGGCCGCTCGTCCATCATCGCCCAGTCGCGCAGCGTGACGCGCGCGGCGATGGCCCAGCGGCCCGCCCGTCGCTCGAAGCGATCGATGTAGCGGCCGCCGCCCATGGTCAGCGTCTTGCCCTGCCGATTCATCGAGACGAACAGGAAATAGGTCTCGGCATGGGCCGCATCGCCGTCGACCTCGGCGAGGTGATTGAGCATGTAGTGGGCATGCGACAGATGCGCCTGTCGATGCTGGTCGATCGCCCAGTCGACGAATTCCTGCGGATTCCCGACGAATTTGCCATGCTCGTCGAGAGCGTCGGCATGAAAGGCGGAGAGCACAAGCGCGCGGTCGAAGCGATCGACGCCACGGCAGTAGCGCGCCACGCAATCGCGGATCGCCTCGCGATCCGCCAGACGGCGGACTGCCGCAGCGAGATCGGATTCCGCGCTCATGCGGCCCCCGCACGCGCGAAGACGACCGGCATGCTCGCATAGGCGTCATGGAAGGTGACGGCCGTGCGCGTCGGCGGGTGGTCGGGATCGAGCCTCATGCCGCGCCGGTAGAGCGACTTGAGGATGCGCACCATCATGCCCTCGGCGCCATACTTCTCGTCGGGTCGGTTCTTGATTCCCGTCACCAGCGAGCGGCCGAGACACATGTGCGGCCCGACGCCGAAGGTGAGACCCCAAGGATGCACCCCCTCCGGAGGGACGCGGTAGGGATCGAAGGTATTGGCGTCAGGACCGAAGAGCGCGGGATCGAGATTGGCGGCCGGCGCATGCAGCGCCACCATCTCGCCCTGCTTCACCGTGCGGCCCGAGGACAGCGTCACATCCTTGATGGCGACGCGGAACTTGACCGGCGCGGTCTGGTGCAGGCGCAGCGATTCGGCGACGCACAGCCGCAGAAACTCGGGATCGCGGACCTTGGGCGCATCCTCCGGATGCTCGCGAACCCATTCGTCGACATGTGTCACGACATGCGGCAGGCTGACGGTCGTCGTGCCGGTCGAGGCGATCAGGAACAGCACGCATTCGCGCCAGACATGCGCATTCTCGCCCCTGTCGCCTTCGCGGAAGAGATCGCCGGCGACGCATTTGGCCGTCAGCGCATCACGCGGCAGATCGGCCATCGTGATTTCGCCGGCGCGCAGGCGCTTCACCAGAGCCATGCGGCGGTCGAGCGAGGGTTGCAGGAATTCGGCGACAAGATCCTTCAACGCGGCGAAGCCGATGGCGACCAGCTCCCGGCTGTCGCCGCGCGCGAAATTCGAGCTCGTCGCCTCGTTGATCCGGGTGATGAGCGCGCGGAACCGCTCGGTGCGCTCGTCGGCGTCGACGCCGTCGACCCCGGTGACCTGCGCCGCGATCCTGTGCAGCAGCAGGCGGATCATCGGCACGAAATCGGCGCGGGCGAGACCGTCTGACCCGCGGGCGGCGTCGAGCCGGTCCAGTGTCTGGTCGATCACGGGCTGGAGCAGATCTCGCTCGTAACAGGCGATCGATTCGCGCGAAAACAGCTCGCTGTAGACGCGCTTGCGTTCGTCGTGCTCACGGCCCTCGATGAAGATCAGCGTGTCGAACAGAAAGGCGCGACGGTCCTCGGTCGCGCCCTGCGCGAAATCGGGCGAGCGCATCACCTCGCTGATCTCGGCGAAGCCTTCGATCGCCTGCAGCTTCCTGACATAGTCCGGCGTCGCCGGCGGCTCGACGACCATCATGGCTCTCACGCCCCACGAGAGGAAAAGATCACCCCAAGACGCTATTTGCGGGCCACAGGGGTCGCAAGACGGCCTCACCGCCGCGCGACCTATACCGCCGAAAGGCGCGGGACATACCGCCCAACGAGCGGCCCATGGCGCTGGCGGGCGGATTGACGCTCGCGCACAGCGATGAAGGAATGCTGCGACGTGCGACCCTGCGCCGGAGTGTCCGCGCCAGGAAGACTGTCTCGCGCCGCCCGGATCGCGGTCCATCCGCGGGAGAGAAACATGCCGACGATCGCCGAACGGCTCGCATCCTTCACCACCGACGACAGCCGCTACGAGCGACTGCCCGCAGAGGTCGCGCACGAGACCAAGCGCCTGCTGCTCGATTCGATCGGCTGTGCGCTCGCGGCGCAGGACGAATTCAAGGGCAAAGCCGGCGTCGAATACGGCCGCATCGTCGGAGGCGGCGATCCCGCCTCGACCATCATCGGCACGCCGCACCAAGTGTCCATAACCGGCGCAGCCTTCGCCAACGCCGAACTGATCAACACGCTCGACGCCGACGCCGTGCTGCCGCCGGGGCATGTGACCCCGTATGTGCTGCCCGGCGCGCTGGCGGCGGGCGAAGCGGGCGGCGCTTCGGGCAGGACCTTCATCGAGTCGCAGGCTGCGGCGCATGAAATGTCGTTCCGGTTGGGCCGGGCGACGGACAATCAGCGCGATTCGATCGACGGCGAACTCGTGCGGCTCAAAGTCTTCGGCTACGCCAGCACGATCTTCGGCGCGACGGCGGCGCTCGCTCATGTGAAAGGCCTTCCCGCCGAAAGCATCGCCCATGCGCTCGGCATCGCGGGCTACATTTCCACGATCAATCCGCAGGTCGCCTGGTTCGAGCATGTTCCGGTCTCGACCGTGAAATACCTCGCCGCCGGCGTGATGCCGCAGCAGGCCTTCACCGCCACGACGATGGCCGAGCTCGGCCACCGCGGCGATCTTCAGGTGCTGGACGACGCCGAATACGGATACCGCCGCTTCATCGGATCGCTGAAATGGGCGCCTGAGCACATTACGGCGAAGCTTGGCGAAGATTGGCATTTCCCGGCTTTCACTTCCTACAAGATCTATCCTCACTGCCGCATCATGCACGGCATGATGGACTGCCTGATCGACATCGTGCGGCGCGAAGACCTGAAACCGGCCGAGATCGAGGCGATCAAGGTCTATGTCGAGGGCATCGCGGTGCGCCCGTGCTGGGTCAACCGCACGATCGTCGACGCAATGGATTCGCAATTCAGCATGGCGCACGGCATTTCGGTCGCCGCCCATCGCGTGCCGCCGGGCAAGGCGTGGATGGACCCGAAAGTCATCCATGACCCATCGGTGCTGTCGCTGATGGAGCGGGTGACGACGCAGGTGCATCCCGACTATGTCAAGCTGCTCTCGGGCAACGCCGCGAGCCGGCCGGCGCGTGTCGAAGTGAAGGCGCGCGGTCAGCTGTTCATAGGCGAGAAGCGCTATCCAAAAGGCAGCCCCTCGCCCGATCCCGCCTCCTTCATGACGGATCAGGAGCTGATCGCGAAATTCCATCACAACGCCGACGGCGTTCTGCCCAAGGCGAACGCCGATGCGCTGGTCGACATGGTGATGAACCTTGAAAAGGTGAAGGGCCTAGCGGAGCTGATGGCTTTGACGCGCGTCAGCGCCACGCAGCGGGCCGCGGCGGAGTGACGCCGAGAGGACATGGCGTGCGGATCGGCTTCATCGGGGCAGGGCGTCTCGGCCAGGCGCTGGCGCAGCGACTCGTCGCGACAGGGCATGAGATCATGCTCAGCAACTCGCGCGGGCGCGAGGCGGTCCAGCCCATCGCTGCACGGCTCGGCTGCGCGGCTGGCGCGGCGGCGGACGCCGCCCGTTTCGGCGCCGTCGTCGTCGTCAGCGTGCCGCTGAAGGCCTTCGACGCGCTTCCGGCGCAGGCGATCGGCGGGCGGATCGTCGTCGACACCTGCAACTATTATCCCCAGCGGGACGGCGAATACCCGGAGCTGGAGCGCGGACAGGAAACGACCAGCGGCCTGTTGCAGAAGGCGCTGCCGGAGGCGGTCGTGGTGAAGGCCTTCAACTCGGTGCTCGCGACGCATCTCGCCCGCGGCGGCGCGCCGACTCCGGACGGCCCGTTGCATGCCTTGCCCTATGCAAGCGATACGGCAGTCGGCGCCAGCATCGGCGAGCGACTGATCGCCGCCGCCGGGTTCGATCCGGTGTTCTGCGGAGCGCTCGCCGGGAGCTGGCGCTTCGAGCGGGCTCGCCCCGGCTATTGCCGGGCGTTGCCGGCCGAGGCGCTGCGAAGCGTGCTGGAGCAGACGACGGTGACGGACTTCGTGCCGGAAGGATCGTGGCGAACGTAGGCCGGGTCGCCGCCCGAACGAGTGCTCATCCGTTCCGCAAGACGCCTGCCTCGTTCAGCGGCTGAACGTGATGTTGTTGTCCTTGATCAACTTCTTCAGCGCGGCGATCTCGTCGCGATTGAGCTTCGCCAGATCGGCGACGCTCAGATCGGTCGGCTCGTGCACGAAGGTTTTCAGAACCGACTGCACCTCGGGGCGTTGCGCCGCCTTGCGCATGATCTCGCGCAGGCCGGCGGCAGCCTCGGGCGGCGTGCCGGCTTTGGCGAAGATCGCGAACCAGGCGATCATCTGGAAATCGGGGTAGCCCTCCTCCTTCGTCGTCGGCATGTCGGGCAGCGCCGCCTGCCGCTCGGGCGTGGTGGAGACGACGCCGCGCACGCGGCCGGAACTCCATTGCGCCATGGCGGAGCCGGGATCGACAAAGATCGAATCCGCCTCGCCCGTGGAGACCGCAAGCATGGCGGCGGCGGTGGTGCGATAGGGCACGACGAGCAGCTTGACGCCGGCGCTCGCCTGCAGGAATTCGCAGGCCAGGGTCTGCGTCGTCGACGCCGTGGCGCAGGTGTACTTGCCGGGTTGCGCCTTGGCCGCCGCGACGAACTCGCGCATCGTTCTGAACGTGGTGCTCGTTCCCAGATTCATCACCAGACCGGCGCGGCTGATGCTGGCGATCGGCTGCAGATCGGTCAACGGATCATAGGGCAGGTTCGGCAAGATGGCGGGACTGACCGCCACGAAGGAGCTGCTGACGAACAGGGCGTTGTATCCGTCCGCCGGCGTCTGCAGGAAGGCCTGCACGCCGATGACAGCGTCGGCGCCGGGCTTGTTTTCGACGATAGCCTTGATGTTGGTGACGGCCGGCAGAGCGCGCTCGAAGGCGCGCGCCAGCAGATCGACCGTGCTGCCCGCGCCCGAAGGCACGGAGAACTTCAGAATGCGCGACGTGTCCGGATATCCCTGCGCTGACGCCGCGCCTGGCGCAAGCGCCGCCATCGCCATCGCCAGACCGGCGAATGCCTGCAGCGCCCGTGAACGCAGGATTGACACGCAGGCATCGTTTGCTTGGGCCATCGCAGTTCTCCCCGCCGCGTTTCTGTCCTGTCGGAACGTTCTGCCAACCCAGTCTAGCGGAAGCAGGCGCGAGCGCAGCGGCCCGCTTCCTATGGCGGACATAGCCTGACAGCCAAAGGCGCTATTTACCGAACTTCTTCGGATCCGGCTCTCGCTTCTCGTTGAACGCGGCCGCCAGCTCTTTCGATTCCCTGGAGTTGTAATAGGGCGGCAGCATCATGTCGTGCGTCAGACGCGACAGGCCGAGCGCGCCGCCGTGGCGCGCGACGAAAGCATGCTTGATGGCGGCCAACGCATAAGAGCCGCGCTTTGCGATGTGGTTGGCCATCTCCATCGTGGCGGCCTGAAGCTGATCGTCGGGGACGACCTTGTTGATCAACCCGAGCGCCAGCGCTTCCCGCGCCGTCAGCTTCTCGTTCATCATCCAGATTTCCTTGGCCTTCTTCTTGCCGACGAGATCCTCGAGATACCAGGTGCCGTATCCGGCGTCGAAACTGCCCATCATCGGGCCCACCTGGCGGAAGATGGCGCTTTCCTTGGCGATCGTCAGATCGCAAACGACATGGAGCACATGTCCGCCGCCGACGGCGAAGCCGTTGACCGAGGCGATGACCGGCTTCTGCAGACGCTCGATCGCCTCGTACATCTCGAGCGTCGCCGGGGCGCCGGGATAGAGCGTCGTCTCCTCGAGTTCGTCCTTGGTTCCGCCGATGCAGAAGAACTTGTCTCCCGCTCCTGTCAGCACGACGACGCGCGTGCGCGTCTCCCGCCGGATCGAATCGAGGCAACTCCTGATCTCGTGGCACATGGTCGTGTTGAACATGTTGCCGGCCTCGGGGCGGTTCAGCGTCAGCACGCCGACCGGCCCTTCCTCGCGATAAAGAATGGTGGAGTAGCTCTGGGTCATGACTCGTCCTAGTTCATCTGGTTCGGCAGCCACAGCGACAGGGCGGGGAAGGCGAGCAGGATGCCGATCGCGATGAGGTGCGCGACCACATGCGGCAGGGTTCCGCGAAACACATCGGACACCGGCGTGCCCGAATAGCGCGAGACGACGAAGACATTGAGCCCGAAAGGCGGCGTCACCATGCCGAGTTCCGCGGTCACGACGGCGATGACGCCGAACCAGACGAGATCGAAGCCGAGGGATTTCAAGAGCGGCGCGACGATCGGAATGGTCAGCACCAGGATCGCCATCTGGTCGAGAAAGCAGCCGAGCACGATGTAGATGACGACGATGATCAGCAGGATGATCCAGCGATCGACGGGCAGCGCGCCGACCCAGCCGATGACGCTCTGCGTCGTCTGCGTCAGCGCAAAGAACGTCGAGAACAGATGCGCGCCGAGCAGGATCATCGCCAGCATGCAGGACGTGCGCGTCGCCCGGGCGAATACGTTGTAGACCTCGCGCGCGGTGCGGCGCGCCCGCATGAAGTAGAGAATCGCCGCACTCATCGCGCCGATGGCCGAGGCCTCGGTGGGCGTGGCGACGCCCAGATAGATGACGCCGGTCACGGCCATCAGCAGAACCAGCATCGGCCCGACGCGCGTCAGCGACAGGACACGTTCGCGCCACGAGGCCCGATCGACCAGCGGCGCATGCTCAGGATTCTTCCAGGCCAAGAAATAGACCGTCAGCGCGATGGTCAGCGTCACCAGCAGACCAGGGAAAACACCGGCGATCAGCAGCTTGGCGATGCTGACATCGGCGAGCATGCCGTAAACCACCATGGCGATGCTCGGGGGGATCAGCATGGCGAGCGTGCCGGAGATCGCGACCACGCCGGCGGCCATTCGCGTCTCATAGCCATATTTGATCATGGCCGGCAGCGAGGTCGAGGAGAGCGTCGCCGCCGAGGCGGTGGACGAGCCGCAGATCGCGCCGAAGCCTGCGCCCGCGAGCGCCGTCGCGATGCCGAGCCCGCCGCGCAGCCGTCCGAACCAGGCGGCCGCGGCGTGAAAGAGATCGTCCGCGATGCCGGAGCGCAGCACGAACTCGGCCATCAGCAGGAACATCGGGATGGTGGCGAATTCGAAGACGGCTGCCGACTCGCGCGGCATCGAGCCGAGCACGCCCATGACGGCGCTCCAGCCGCCGATCCAGAAGATTCCGAGCGCGCCGGTCACCGTCAACGTGAAGCCGATCGGCGCGCCGACCGCAAGCAGCAGGAACAACAGCGAGACGACGACGAGCGCGATCATTCGATCGCCTCGGAGTCGGTTGAGCCGGCGGCGACGTCCGGATCATGCCCCTTCGTCAGCAGCGTGAAGGCGTGCAGGAAGAGTCTGGCGGCGATAAGAGCCGAGCCGAAAACCACAGGCGCGTGCGACAGCCAGGCCGGCCAGACGATGTAGCCCGGCAGGAACTCCCTGTTGCTCCATGCCTCGTAGGTCGCCTCGCCGCTTGCGAAAGCGATCAGCGCGAAGACGACGCCCGCCAGAACGCTGGAGACGGTCCCCCAACGCGCTTTCGCCGCCGGCGACATCTTCGGGCTGAACAGATCGATGCCGATGTGGTCGCCATGCGTGAAGGTGGGGGCAACGGCGAAGTAGATGCCGGCGACCATGAGATAGTAGGTCAGCAATTCGAACGCCCACGGGATGGGCGCCCGAAAAGCATAGCGCGAGATGGCGTCGGCGCTGATGATCGTCATGATCAGCGCGACGCAGAGGATGGCGACCGCCATGCTCGCCCGCTCGAGAAGCCGCAGCAATGCGGGCATGTCGATCCCTAACGTCCGATCCGGCGGCGCGCGCGCCTGAGGCTCACCGCGCGGGGACCTTCACTTCACGAAGCGCCTTGAGCAAGGCCGTGCCGGGGCGATTGGTGGAGTCCATCGTCTTGGCCCAGTCCTCGCCGACCGAAGCGACGCGCTCGTGCCAACGCTTGAGCTCCGCCTCCGGCAGCTTCGTCACCGTGAAGCCGCGCTCCTTGACGAGCCACTCCGTCACGTCCTTCTCGGCATTGTCGAGATAGGCGCAGACATGCTGCTCGGCTTTCCGGCCGGCGTCCGTCAGAACCTTCTTCGTTGCGTCGTCGAGCCCGTTCCAGACGCGCAGGCTGATCCCGAAGAACGTGCTGCCCGCGCCAAGCTGAGGCCCCTGGACGGTGTAGCGAAACACCTTGTCGAGACCGACATTGCGGGTCGAGCCGATCGGCCAGAAGCCGCCGTCGATCGTGCCGCGCGTCAGCGCGTCATACATCTCGTTGGAGGTGACGCGGACCGGGACGCCGCCGAGCAGGCGGATCGACTGGTCCATCGCCGCGCCGAGCGCCCGGATCTTGAGACCGGCGAGGTCTTCCAGGGTCGCGACTTTCTTGTTCGTCGTCACGACCTGATAGGGCGCGAGCACGATCATGTAGAGCGGCTTGACGCCGATCCGCTTGAACTCCTCTTCATACAGCGGAGCGCCTTCCCTTGAGAGTTCGGCGAATTTGGCCGCGCCCTCGCAGGCCGAGGAATGGAAGCCGGGCAACTCGACGACAGAGGTCAACGGCATCTTGGCCGGCTCGTAAGACGGCACGAACAGCCCGAACTGGGCAAGGCCGGAGGCGACAGTGGTGGTGGTCTCCTTGCCGAGCTGGCCGGCATGATAGACCTCGAACTTGATCTTGCCGCCGGACGCCGCCTCGGCCGCGTCCGTGAACACCTTCATGCCTTCGGTGTAGTGCCAATGCGTCGAGGGAAAAACCTGCGTGATCTTGAACACGGTCTGCGCCGACGCCTCGGCGCCGTGGAGCGCCAGAGCCATGACGGCCGCCGCAGCGGCGCGCCTGAAATGATGCGACATGCGTCCTCCCCTCATTCCGTTGACATGAGGCGCCCGGTTCCGAAGCCGATTCGCGCTGCCCGCAGCGCCTGTCGAAGCTGCGGCATGTGACGGCTCCGCACATTCGATCGTATGGAAGCCCGATGGCGACCGGATTGCAACGCCCGCTCCGCCTATACCCGGGGAAGGAGCAGGAAAGGGCGCCCCGAGTTGATCGAGCCGCCGGAAAAAGGCAGTTGTGGGCGGCAGGTCTGTTGCGTGGCGTCTCCAGCCTGCTACGCCGGAACGGGACATGCCGCCAGAGCGTCTCCGACTCCTCCGTGGCGCGGCGCAGGCGGTCGCTGTCCGCCAATGGCGGGCCGACGGCAACGTGGCGTCGTCCGCCAGACCGGCATGACTGCGTTCAACGAGGTTGAGCGCATTCTCTCGGAGCGCCGCTCGACGCGGGCGTTTCTGCAAACGCCGGTCGCGCGCGCGACGGTGGAGGAACTGCTCGACGCCGCGGCGCGGGCGCCGAGCGGAACCAACATGCAGCCATGGCGCTGCCATGTGCTGGCGGGGGATCGTCGCCGGGCGCTCTCGCAGGCGCTGGTCGCAGCGCATGCGGAAGGTCCGGGCGCGGCGGAGCTTGACTACTATCCGGCGCCCGCCTTCGAACCTTACCTTTCGCGCCGTCGCACGCTCGGTCGGGCGCTCTATGGCCTGCTCGGCATAGAACGCGGCGACCACGCCGCGATGCATGCCCAGCACGCGCGCAACCTCGTCTTCTTCGATGCGCCGGTCGGTCTGATTTTCACCATCGACCGCCGCCTGAAGGTCGGCTCCTGGCTCGACTATGGCATGTTCCTGCAGAGCTTCATGCTGGCGGCGCGCGCACGCGGCCTCGCCACCTGCGCGCAGGCCGCCTTCGCGCCCTACCATGCCGTGATCCGGCAACACATTCCGGCGACGCAGTCCGAAATCGTAGTCTGTGGCATGTCGCTCGGCTATGCGGACGACAGCGCGCCGGAAAATCGGCTCACGACCGATCGCGAGCCGGCGCGCCGCTTCGCGACATTCCTCGGTTTCGACTGAACCGCCGACCCGCCTGCGGCCGCGATCATCGGCCGCCGTCGCCGGGGGACGCGGCCGCTGCATGCGCC
>JAEULW010000212.1 GCA_016793505.1 Methylobacteriaceae bacterium
CCTCGCCGTCGCCGGCGCCGGCGGCGAGCGCGTCGCGCTCGGCGCCGATACGGGCGCGCTCGCCCTCGAGCCGCGCCAGACGCCCGGCCTCCTCGCGCAGCGCGGCTTCGAGCGCGGCGCGGCGGGCGTTGAGATCGGAAAAGGCGGCCTGCGCCTCGGCGAGCGTCTTTTCCGACGCCGCCAGCGCCTCCTGCGCCGCCTCCAGCCGGTCGCGCGCCGCCTGCGCCCCCTCGGCGCCGACGTCGGCCTCGGCGGCGAGCGTCTCGGCCTCGGCCGCGAGCCTTTCCAGCATCGCCGCCGCGTCGTCGATCAGCGCCTTCTCGCGGGCGAGATCCTGCGCGGCCTGGGCGATGCGGCGGTCGAGATCGGCGGCGCGCTCCCTGGCCCGGCGCTCCTCGGCGTCGAGCGTCTCGCGGGCGAGCACCAGTCGTTGCAGGACCGCGCCGGCCCGCGCCTCCTCCTCGCGCAGACCCGGAAGGGCGTGCGCGGCGAGCGCCTGAAGGCGCGCGGCCTCGGCCTGCAGGCGCGTGCGCTCGGCGACGTCGCGCGTCTCGGCGTCGAGACGGGCGACGGGGTCGACGAGCTGGCGCTGCGCCTCGCGATGCGAGACGTAGAGCAGCAGCGCCTCCTGCCGGCGGATGTCGGCGGCGAGCGACTTGTAGCGCGTCGCCTGGCGCGCCTGGCGCTTGAGATTGTCGGCCTGCGCCTCGATCTGCTTCAGCACGTCCTCGAGGCGGACGAGATTGTCTTCGGCGCCCTTCAGCCGCAGCTCGGCCTCGTGACGGCGCGAATGCAGGCCGGCGACGCCGGCCGCCTCTTCGAGGATGCGCCGGCGCGCCTGCGGCTGGGCGTTGATCAGCTCGCCGATCTGCCCCTGACGCACCATCGCCGGCGAACGCGCGCCGGTGGAGGCGTCGGCGAACAGGAGCTGCACGTCGCGGGCCCGCACTTCCCGGCCGTTGACGCGATAAACCGAGCCTTCCTCGCGCTCGATCTTGCGCGACACCTCGAGCAGTTCGGCGTCGTTGAAGGCGGCGGGCGCGGTGCGGTCGGCGTTGTCGAGCACCAGCGCGACTTCCGCCGTGTTGCGCGCCGGCCGGGCGCCCGAGCCGGAGAAGATGACGTCGTCCATGCCCGAGGCGCGCATGCTTTTGGTCGAATTCTCGCCCATGACCCAGCGCAGGGCCTCGACGAGATTCGACTTGCCGCAGCCGTTCGGACCGACGACGCCGGTGAGGCCCGGCTCGATCACGAAATCCGTGGTCTCGCAGAAGGACTTGAAACCGGAAATGCGCAGCTTCTGAAATTTCATCGCGTCTCACCGGGCGCAGCCGCGCGGCGCCCGGCGGCGCGGCGGTCAGCTCTTGAGATAGGGGGCGAGGAGCTTGTCCAGTTCATCGACCGTGATCGCTCCCGCCTGCTTCTTGCCGTTGATGAAGAAGGTCGGCGTCGAATTGATGCCGAACTTCTCCGACGCCCTGTCGCGCGTCTTGCTCACGGCGTCATAAAGCTCCTGATTCTTCAAGCAGGACTCGAAACTTTCCTGTGTGAAACCGGCCTGCTTGACGACATTCATCAGCGCGGCGACGGGCTTGTCGACCAGCCACTCCGTCTGGCGCGCGAACAGAAGTTCGACGACGCTGTTGCGCTTGTCGTCGCCGGCGCAGCGCGCCAGCATCGATCCGGCCAGCGCCAGCGGGTCGAGCGGGAACTCCCGCATGACGAAGCGCACCTTGCCGGTGTCGATATATTTCGACTTCAGCGTCGGGTAGGTCTGGTTGTGGAACGTCGCGCAATGGCTGCAGGTCAGCGAGGCGTATTCGATCATCGTCACCGGCGCGTCCGGCTTGCCGAGCCAGATGTCCTTCAGCGGCCCCTCGGCCATCAGTTCGGCGGTCGAGGGCGCGGCCTGGGCGAGCGCCCCGACGAGGCTGAGGGGCGAGACGGCGACAACGCCGGCCGCGGCCGCGGCGGCGAGGACATCACGGCGATTGACGAGCATCGGGACAGGCTCCGCAGCGGCGCGACGGCCGGGCGGCCGCGACTCGAAGAATGACAATAAACCGGGGGCTGATTGTGGCAAGGCGGGCGCTTCGGCCCGCGGCGGCGCGCACAGGCGTCCGCCGCCGCGCCCTCCGCGGCGCCGGGCGGCGACAAGCGCCTGCCGCGCCTGCGGAAATTATCGCCCTTGAGCAATGTTCACAGCGCATGTCTGCGTTGACTCCGGCGCGGTGATCGCCCAGAACTCGCGCAGTCGTGAACGCGGCCCCGCAGAGGGCCCCGACGCGGCTGGAGGTAACGCCCAATCCGCCCGAAAGGGCCTGCCGCGCCGCCGGGACCTCCCGCGCGGCGCGCTTGTTTTGCGCCTCAGCGCCGCCGTTCGAACCGCCGTTCGGCGCTCGTCTGCCCGTCATGGAAGGTCAGGCGCACCCGCGCCGCCTGCGCCGCCCGGCCGACTTTGAGATAGGGCAGGAGGCCCGCCGGGATTTCCGCGGCCCGCGCCGGGTCGCAGGCCGGCAGCGGCAGGGCGGCGAACGGCCCCTCGTCGATGGCGATCTCCACCCGCGCCAGCGCGCAGCGATAGCTGACGAGATGAGTGTAATAGAGGAGGTTGTCCGAGCCGCTCTCGCCGAAGGCGATCCAGCTCGTCCAGTACCGCTCCAGCACGTCGCGCTGGAAGCGGCGCAACTCGGCCAGCGGCTCGAAGGCGATCGCGAACGGCCCGACGCGCCGGCCCGCCGCATCGTCATAGGCGACCTCGATCGCGCCCTGCGCGCCCTGCGGCAGCTGCGCCACCGGATTGGGCGCCGGCCTGCCGGTGCGCGGATCGACGCCGGCCGTCGCGCCGGTCGTGACCAGATCGCCCGCCCCGGCGAGCCGCCACCACAGCGCCGTCGCCGCCTCGGGCGCGGCGATGACGAGGCTCCAGCCCGAATTCGACGGCGTGAAGCTGACTTTCGGCGTCGTCGCCTCGTCGGTCAGCCGGCCGGCCAGCGCCGCCTTGCGGGCCCGCGCCCGGTCCAGCCATTCGGCGCCGACCGAGGCGTCGAGGAAATGCCGCGAGACGCGCCCCTCCGCGTCGGCGGCGAGGAAGCGCTCCAGCGCCGCCGCCTCGGCCCGCGCGTCGAAGAGCGTCTGATGCGCCAGCCGCTCGGCTGAAGCTTCACCCGCGGCGAGGTAGTGCGCCGGCGGATAGTCGGGATGGGCGGCGGCGACCGCCTCGACGCGCCGGCGGCGCTCTTCGCCCTCGAACTGCAGCGCATGGACCAGCGCCGGCGCCGGTCCGCCCGGCGTTGCGGCGAGCTGCGCGAAGGCCTCGCGCGCGTCGGCCCGCCCGTCCTGGGCGCGGATCAGCGCGGCGAGGCGCATGAGCGGGTCGATCCAGCCGCCGCCGAGTCCGGCCAGCGCCAGATAGTCGCGCCGCGCCTGCACGGCGTCGCCCTGCGCCTCGAAGGCGCGCGCGTCGCGATACAGCTCCGCCGGGCCGCGCGGCGCCGGCTTCGCCGGCTCGGCGACCGGCGCTGTCGCGGCCGCCTGCTGCGCCGGCGCCGGCTCGCGCCCGGGTTGCGGCCGCTTGCCGCTCCACACCAGCCCCAGCACCAGCGCCCCGCAGGCCGCGCCGACGAAGCTCGCCGTCATCAGCCAGCCCGCCGCCGAAAGGCGCCGGCTGCGCGCCCCGCGCAGCGGTTCGGGCGGGCGCCGGCGGGCGATCTCGCCATCCTTCATCTCGACGACGAAGGCGTGCACCGGCTGCGGGATGTTCTTGACCTCCTGCGCGCCGATGTCGCGGAAGGCGACCGAGATCTTGTTGGCCACCTGCTCGTAGACGCCGCGCGACACGCAGATGCCGCCGGGCGCGGCGATGCCCTCGAGCCGCGCCGCGATGTTGACGCCGTCGCCGAGCAGATCGCCGGCGCGCTCGACCACGTCGCCGATCGTCACGCCGATGCGGAACAGCATGACGCGGTCGGCGGGCAGGCCGAGATTGCGCGTGCGCAGCGACTCCTGGATGTCGATGGCGCAGCGCACCGCCTCGACCGCGCTCGGAAACTCGGCCAGCACCGCGTCGCCGGCGGTGTTGAACACGCGCCCGCCCGCCTTGGCGACGAAATCCTGGAACACCTCGCGATACGAGGCGAGTCGCGTCAGCGTCTCCTCCTCGTCCTGCGCCACCAGCCGCGAATAGCCGGCGACGTCCGCCGCCAGGATCGCGGCGATCTTGCGCTTCATCGGCGGGCGCGTCTCGCTCATCAGAAGAACGTCGCCGCCGCGTCGACGACCGTGTAGTCGGCGTCGACGACATAGAGCACGCGCCACTTGTCGAAGGTGGTGCAGGGATGGCCGACGCCGAAGCCGATCAGATCGCCGATCGCGAGCGGCGAGTCCGGCGTCGTCACGAGATGGCCGTGCTGGTCGTTCATGGCGACCAGCGCCGCCGTTCCCGGCATCGGCTGCGCGATCGCCGGCCCGTCGGCGTCGCGCCAGGCGAGCGGCGTCGGCAGGCCGTTGTCGAAGCTGACGTCGCGCTTGCCCATGGTGACGATCGAGCGCGCCGGCTCGGGGCGCGACTGCACCGCCGCCCACACCTCGATCGCCGCCTCGAGCCCGCCCGGCGGCAGGTTGAGCGAGGTCTGCGAACGGATGCGCGCGAAGGACTGCGCGTAGTTGATCGAATCGTGGCTGAGATAGCAGCCGCTGCGCAACAACTGCTGCGTCGGCGCGCCGATCTCGGCGGCGCGGAAGGCCTCGCCGACGCGGTCGAAGAAGGCGCTGCCGCCGGCGCTGAGCGTCACCGGGCCATCGGCTGCGAACAGCCCTTCGGCGACGCCGGCCCGCGCCGTCTCGACGATCGTTCCGAGCACCCGGTCGATCGCCGCCATGTCGGAGAGCAGGCCCTCGAACGCTTCGACCCCACGCAGCGCGAGGCCCGGCGCGCGGGCGACGGCGCGGGCCACCTCGAGCGCCAGCGCCGGATCGCGCGCGCCGGTGCGGCCGCCGAGGAAGCCGATCTCGACGAACACGCCGAGCCGGCGCTTCGCGCGGCTGCGCGCCGCCCCCGCCGCCAGCGCCGCGACGCCCTCCAGCGAATCGGCGAGGCAGACGAGCTCGAAGCCGTCGTCCTGCGACAGCGCCTCGAAGCAGGCGTCGATGGCGACGCGGCCGGTCGGCTGGTTGGCGAGCACGGCGCGCGGAAAGCCGAAGCGCCGGAGCACGGCGAGCTGCTGCGTCGTCGCCACGGTGATCGCCTGCGCCCCGTCGCGCATCTGCAGCGCGAACAGCTGCGGCGCCATCGTCGTCTTGCCATGCGGGGCGAGCGCCAGGCCATTGTCGCGCGCGAAGGCCGACATCCAGGCCGAATTGGCGAGCAGCCGGTCGAGCCTGAGCACGGCGACCGGCGTCGGCAGGTCGCCGGCGAGGAGGTTCAGCCGCCGCGCGCCGATGTCGGCGAGCCGCGTCGGCGGACCTGCCGGCATGCCCTTCGTCGTCGCATCGAGCCAAAGATCGTCGAGCGCGGCGCCGTTCAGCGGCGGGCGGGGCAGGCGGTTCGGCATCGGCTTCGTCTCCGGGCGCGGCGCGCCATCATAGACGTGCGCCGCGCCTCGCGTCAGTCTGCGGGCGCCGGCCGGCCGCGCGCGGTGCGGCCGCGCACCGCCTCGCGCACCAGCGCCCGCAGCTTCTCGCGGACGCGTTCGCCTGCCATGGTCAGCGGCCGGTCGCGCGCATGCGCCAGTACGATCGGCCGGCTGAGCGGCGGATCGATGATGCGCCGCGCCGTCAGCCGCCCGGCCGCGATCTCCTCGAGGCAGGCGGCGCGCGGCAGGATGGTGGCGAGTTCGCCGTCCATGGCGAGGCGCTTGAGGAGCGGCAGCGAATCGATCTCGACCGCCACGTCGAGCCGCAGCCCCAACCCCGCCGTCAGCCGCTCGATCGACTGCCGGAGCCCGTGCATCGGCCCGGGCAGCACGAAGCGCAGCTCGGCGAGCCGCCGGAGCGGCACGCCGCCGCGCCCCGCCCCGCTGCGCGCCGCGGTGACCAGCGCCAGATCCTCGTTCAGCACGGGCTCGATCTCGAGGCCGGCGACCGGGTCGGCGGCATAGAGGACGGCGAGATCGAGCCGCCCGGACGACACCCATTCCTGGATGTGGCCGCTCATCCCCTCCGAGACGCGCAGGCGCACCTGCGGCAGGTCGCGCCGCACCGCGCGCACCAGCGGCAGCGTCAGATGCAGCGCCATCGTCGTCGGCAGGCCGACGGTCACCTCGCCCGCCGGCTGCGCGCCGACGCTGCGCGCCACGTCCGCCAGCCCGTCGATCTGCCGCAGGATCGAGCGGCCGCGCGCCGCCAGCGCCAGCGCCGCCTCGGTCGGTCGCACGCCGCGCGTGCTGCGATGGAACAACCGCACGCCGAGTTCGGCCTCGATGTCGCGCAGCCGCAGGCTGAGCGAGGGCTGCGCCATGCCCAGAAGCTGCGCCGCCCGCGAGATGCTCGGCGCCTCGACGGTGGCGACGATGTAGCGCAATTGTCTGAGATCCATGATCGCGCCTCTGGCCATAGTTCGAGACTATGACGCTATCGGCGCGAATGCATCTATCCCGCGCCGGCGCGGACGGCCTAATCTGCGCGAAGCGGGAGGCGACGCGCATGGCGGGCGATCTGGACGGCGTTCTGGTGGTCGCGATCGAACAGGCGGTGGCGGCCCCGTTCTGCACCTCGCGCCTCGCCGACGCCGGCGCCCGCGTCATCAAGATCGAGCGCCCCGAGGGCGATTTCGCCCGCGGCTATGATCGCCACGTGCTCGGCCAATCCACCTATTTCGTCTGGTTGAACCGCGGCAAGGAGTCGATCTGCCTGGATCTGCGCGCCGAAGAAGACAAGGCGCTGCTCGGAGCGATGATCGCGCGGGCCGACATCCTCGTGCAGAATCTCGCGCCCGGCGCGCTCGGCCGGCTCGGCTTCGGGGCCGAGACGCTGCGCGACCGCCATCCCGGGCTGATCGTCGCCGAGATTTCCGGCTATGGCGACAGCGGGCCTTATCGCGACATGAAGGCCTACGATCTTCTGGTGCAGGCCGAGAGCGGCCTGTGTTCGGTGACCGGCGGGCCGGAGGCGCCGGCGCGCGTCGGCGTCTCGGTCTGCGACATCGCCGCCGGCATGTATGCGCACGCCGCCATCCTGCAGGCGCTGATCGCCCGTCAGAAGACCGGCCGGGGCCGCACCATCAAGGTGTCGCTGTTCGACGGCATGGCCGACTGGATGAACGTGCCCTATCTGCAGCGCCGCTATGGCGGCTCGATCCCGCCGCGCCCCGGCCTCCGGCATCCCTCGATCGCGCCCTACGGCGTCTTCGCCTGTCGCGACGGCGACATTCTGCTGTCGATCCAGAACGAGCGCGAATGGGAGAATTTCTGCCGCGACATTCTCGGCGAGGCGGGGCTGGCGCGCGACCCGAAATTCTCCGACATGACGGCGCGCGTCGCCAACCGCGCCGAGCTCGACGCGCGCGTCGGCGCGGTCTTCGCGCCGCGCGGCCGCGACGAGGTGGCGCAGGCGCTCAAACGCGCCGGCATCGCCTTCGGCATGCTCAACACCATCGACGGCTTGATCTCGCATCCGCAGTTGCGCACCATCCGCACCGAAACGCCGGACGGCGAGGTCGCGGTGATCGCGCCGGCGGCGCAATGGGACGGCGCGCCGACGCGCTACGGACCCGCCCCGTCGATCGGCCAACATGGCGCGACGATCCGCGCCGAATTCGCCGGCGCCGCGGCGGCCAAGCGCTGACACCAGAAAGAAGCGTCAAAAGGGAGGCATGCGCATGAACAAGAGAAGGTTCCTGTCCGTCGCCGCGGCTCTCGCCGCTTTCGCCGGGTTGCCCGCCCTGGCGCAGGACAAGCCGAAAGAGCTCAAGATCGGCGTCGCCACCTTCCTCTCCGGCCCGGCCTCGGTGTTCGGCGTGCCCGCCAAGGCGGCGGCCGAGATGATCGCCGAGGACATCAACAAGAAGGGCGGCGTCGGCGGCGTGCCGGTGACGCTGTCCTTCATCGACGAGGGCGCCGGCGGCGAGGCGCTGGTCTCCAACTACCGCCGCCTCGTGCAGGACGAGAAAGTGGATGTGACCTTCTCGGCGATCTCCTCTGGCAGCTGCATCCAGCTCGCCCCTCTCGCCGAAGACCTGAAGATGATGAACTTCATGTGGGATTGCGGCGCCGCCTCGATCCTCGAGGCGAAGAAGTACCGCTACAACTTCCGCACCCAGGCGAACGCCACGCCCGAGATGCTCGCCGTTCTGATCTATCTGCTCAAGACCAAGCCCGACTTCAAGACGATTGCGGTGGTCAATCAGGACTACGCCTGGGGCCGCGAGAGCTGGGAAATCTTTTCCACCGCGCTGAAGCAGATGAAGCCCGATGTGCGCGTCGTCGCCGAACTGTTCCCGAAATTCGGCGCGCCCGACTACTCGACCGAAATCTCGCGTCTGATGGCGCTGAAGCCCGACGTCGTGCTGACGACGAGCTGGGGCGGCGATCTCGACACGCTGGTGCGTCAGGCCAATCAGCGCGGCCTGTTGCAGCAATCCGCCTTCGTGCTCGGCATCGGCGAGACCTCGCTGCAGCGCCTCGGCAAGGACCTGCCGGAAGGCCTGATCGTCGGCGCCCGCGGCGACCACTGGTTCCTGCATCCGGAGATGAAGAACGACGCCGCCTTCAAGGCCTTCAACGAGGCCTTCAAGGCGAAGACCGGCGCCTGGCCGATCTACTCTGTCTACCACATGCAGCAGGCCTTCTCGGCGCTGCAGGGCGCCTATGACAAGGCGATCAAGGCCAATGGCGGCAAGTGGCCGACGCGCGAGCAGGTGGTCGACGCGACCGCCGGCCTCGAATTCAAGGGCTGGGGTCGCCCGCTGACCATCCGCCCCGAGGACAATCAGGGTCTCGAGGCGCAGCTCGTCGGCGTCACCAAGGCCGCGCCCGGTTACGACTTCAAGGTGCTCGACAACATGATGCTGTTCGACCCGAAGCCGATCACCAACCCGCCCGGCACGAAATCGGTGGACTGGCTGAAGACGCTGACGCCCGATTTCGCCAAGATGAACGTTCCAACGTTCAGGCACGGCGATTGACGAGGCGCGGCGATCGCGCGGGCCGCGGCGCCTGCGCGATCGCCCGTCGCGGGAGCGCGTCATGGACTCCACGCTCGCCATTCTGGCGATCCTCGACGGCGTCAGCTATGCGGCGCTGGTCTTTCTCGTCTCGGTGGGGCTCAGCCTCGTCTTCGGCGTCCTGCGCATCGTCAACGTCGCGCATGGCTCGCTCTACGCCTATGGCGCCTATGTGGCGGCGACGCTCAGCCTCGTCGTCGCGCCGATCTCGCCCTGGCTCACCTTTCCGGCGCTGCTCGTCGCCGCCGTGATCGTCGGCGTCGTCGTCGGCGGCCTGATGGAGCGCTTCCTGCTGCGGCCCGTCTATGGCCGCGAGGACGTGTTGCAGCTGCTGATCACCTTCGCCGTCTTCATGATCATGGACAATCTGCAGCGCCTGATCTGGGGCGTGCAGCCGATCTTCGCGGCCGAACCGGTCAAGCTCCTGCCCAATGTCTCGGTGTTCGGCGTCAACTACACCGCCTATCAGGTGATCCTGCTGCCGCTGGTCGCCGCCGCGACGCTGATCGGCCTGCGCTATTTCCTGCGCTACACCCTCGCCGGCGCAGTGATCCTCGCCGTCACCGAGGATCGCGAAGCGGCGACCGCCATCGGCGTCGACGCGCGCAAGGTCTTCCTCGTCACCTTCATGATCGGCGCGGGGCTGGCCGCGCTCGGCGGCGCGCTCGCCTCGCCGACGACGTCGCTGGCGCCCGGCATGGGCGCCGACATGATCGTGCTCTCCTTCGCGGTGGCGGCGACGGCGGGCCTCGGCCAGATCGAGGGCGCGGCGGTGACCGCGCTGATGATCGGTCTTTCCCGCGCCTTCATCATCTACATCCAGCCCGAATTCGAGGTGCTGGTGCCCTATCTGCTGATGGTGATCGTGCTGCTGGTGCGGCCGATGGGCCTGTTCGGCGTCAACCGTGTGAGGAAGATCTGATGCCGCGCGCCACTCTCGCCGCGCGCCTGGCGATCGTCGCCGCCATCGCTCTCGCCGTCGCGCTGCCGATCGTCATGCCGAGCTGGGCGACGCTGATCACGCTGATCCTCGCCAAAGGCATCGTCGTGCTCGGCATCATCATCCTGCTGCAGGCCGGGCAGGTGTCCTTCGGCCATGCGATGTTCTTCGGCGTCGGCGCCTATGCGGTCGCCTTCTGGGGCAAATATGTCGGCACCGGCGACCTGTTGCTCTTCCTCGTCGTCGCGCCCGCCGCGGCGACGCTGCTCGGCCTCCTCGTCGGCCTGTTCGTGGTGCGTTACCGCGAGATCTTCTTCGGCATGCTCAACCTCGCCTTCTCGATGGTGCTGTGGTCGCTGCTCGAAAAGATGTTCCATTACACCAACGGCGCCGACGGCATCCGCGTCGCGCGGCCGACTCTCGCCGGCCTCGCCTTCACGCCCGAGACGTTCCAGTATGTGCTCGTCTATCTGACGCTCGGCCTCGTTCTGATCGTCGCCTATGGCGTGCAGCGCTATCTCGACAGCCCCTCCGGCCACATGCTGAGGGCGATCAAGTCGAACGAGACGCGGCTCGAATATCTCGGCGTCTCGGCCCGCCGCGTGCTGCTCGTCGGCTATGTGATCTCGGCCTTTCTCGGCGGTCTCGGCGGCGCGCTGGTCGCCGTCGCCCAGCAGATCGCCACGCCCGAATTCGCCTACTGGACGAAGTCCGGCGAATTCGTCTTCATCGCCATTCTCGGCGGCGTCGCCAACGCCGCCGGCGCCTTCGCTGGCTCGGCGGTGTTCGAGTTCGTGCGCTTCTTCGCCGCCGCCAAGCTCGCCAACGCCTGGCAGCTGATCCTCGGCGTCGTGCTGATCGCCATCATCATGTTCGCGCCGGGCGGGCTGATCGGCCTGTTCCGCCGCGACGCGACGGAGACGCGGCGATGAGCCGGGCGCTGATTTCGGCGCGCAACCTCAGCATCCGCTTCGGCGGCGTCGTCGCCGCCGACGGCGTCGATCTCGATGTCTTCGAGGGCGAGAATCTCGCCATCATCGGGCCGAACGGGGCGGGCAAGACCACCTTCCTCAACATCACCACCGGCTATCTGCGCCCGCAGGCCGGGACGGTCAGCTATCTCGGCAAGGACATCACGGCGCTGCCGCCGCGCGAGATCACTCGCCTCGGCATCGCCCGCGCCTTCCAGATTCCGCAGCTCTTCCTCGATCAGACCGTGCTCGAGAACATGCTGATCGCCGCCGCCGCGCAGTCCGGGCGGATCTCGCTGGTCAGGCCGCTGCACGAGTCGCCCGGGCGCGGCGAGATGGAGGCGCTGCTCGATCTCGTCGGCGTGCGCGCCTATGCCGACCGCAAGGCCTTCGAACTGCCCGAGGGCCAGCGCAAGCTCGTCGACATCGCCCTCGCCCTGGCGCTGAAGCCGAAGGTGCTGCTGATGGACGAGCCGACCTCCGGCGTCGCCTCGTCGGAAAAGCTCGGCGTGATGGACATCCTCACCCGCGCGCTGGCGACGCAGAAGGTCAGCTCCGTCTTCGTCGAGCACGATATGGACATGGTGGAGCGCTATGCGCACCGCGTCGCGGTCTGGAGTTCGGGCCGCATCCAGATCGTCGGCCCGCCGGCGGAGGTTCTGGCCGACGCCGACGTGCGCGCCCGCGTGATCGGGATCTGACCATGCTGAGATTCGATCATGTCGACGTCTCGATCGCCGGCGTGCATGTGCTGCGCCGGCTGAGCTTTCATCTGCCGCCGGGATCGACCACCGCGCTGATCGGCCACAACGGCGCCGGCAAGACGACGACCGCGCGCACCATCATGGGCTTCACCGCGGCGAAGGGCTCGATCCGCCTCGCCGGCGAGGAGATCTCCGGCGTCGCTCCGCATCGCCGTCCGGCCCTCGGCATCGGCTATGCGCCGGAGGATCGTCGGCTGTTCTCGGCTTTCACGGTCGAGGAGAACGTGCTCCTGCCCGCCCGCGTCGGCCGCCTGTCCGCCGCCGAGACGAAGCGCCGGCTCGAGCGCGCCTATTGGGTTCTGCCCGAATTGAAGGAGCTCGCCGGCCGCCCCGCCGGCTCGGTCTCGGGCGGGCAGGGCAAGATGGTGGCGCTCGGCCGCGCGCTGATGCTCGGCGCGCGCCTTGTCATTCTCGACGAGCCGTTCCAGGGCCTCGCCCCGGTGCTGGCGCAGCGCTACGCCGAGGCGCTGCGCCGGCTGCGCTCGGACGACCGGCAGATCGCGCTGCTGATCACCGAGTCCAATCCCAAGCTGCTCGAATCCTTCGCCGACGTGACCTTGACGATCGAGCGCGGCGAGATCGTCGACGGCGCGCACTGATCCGACGTCATTTCCAGCGCGCCTTGCGGCCCCAGGCGGCGAGCGTCGCATCGATCCAGCCGCGCTGCGGGCCGACCAGCACGGCGCGCGTGCGGTAGCCGCACGGCCCGAGGATCGAGGTGACGACGCCTGCCAGCGCCTCGCCGCGCCACAGCGCGCCGCCGGAATCGCCCTTGCAGGCGCCGGTCTTGCTGTCGCGCTCCAGCCAGACGACGTTGTCCTCGCGGCCATAGGGCTCGACGACCGGGGCGCTTGCCGAGCGCAGTTCTCCGGCGCTGTCCGCCTGTCCGGCGATCGTCTCGCCGAAGCCCGAGAACACCGCCGGCGCCCCAGGGCGCGGACGCGCCGTCGTCAGCGTCGCCGGCTCGAACGGCGGGGCGAGCGGCGCCTCCAGCCGGAGCAGCGCCAGATCGATCGGCGGATCGGCGGGATCGTTGACGCCAGGCTTCCAGGTCGGGAACAGCTTCGCCTCGCGCGTGCGGCGCGATTGCCCGATCCCCGTGGCGTCGCGCCATTTGACGACGCCGGTGGCGCAATGCGCCGCGGTCAGCACCACGTCCGGCGCCACGACGATTCCGGTGCAGATGCTGACCTGCACCAGATGGCGCGCCAGCGGCCCCTGTTCCGGCGCGCCGCCGATGATCGCCGAAGCCGGCGCCGGCGTCAGGATCGCGGCGATGAGCAGGGCGAGGCCGCGGCGCGGCGCGAATCGAAGACGGGCGAGGCTCATGGCGGCGATCATGCTGCGCCATTCCGCCGACCACGCCAAACCGCCGCGCGGCTACCGAAAAAAGGCCCCGCGCGCGGCGGGGCCTCCTGCGACGCGCGGCGCGCGTCAGATCATCGAGCGCCGGCGACGGGCCGAAAGCGAGCCGAGGCCGGCGAGGCCGATCAGCATCATCGCCCAGGTCGAGGGCTCCGGCACGGCGCTCGACAGGCCGGTGTTCAGCACGCCGGCATAGGACAGCGAGGGGATAGGGGTCCCCTGATCCATGCCGATCAGCGCCGAGGTCGCCGAACCGCCGGCGGCGACGCCGAAGGCCGACAGATCGAGCGCCAGCGCGGTGATGCCGAAGCCGTTGGCCGAGAAGCCGGTGGCGATCGAGGTTCCGGCCTGCGTGACGCCGTTGATCGTCACGACGAAGTCGGCCGGGACGCCGGCGTCGAGCAGCACCAGATCGGCGCCCGGCCCATTGAGAATGCCGGCGGAAAAGCCGAGCGTCACCGATGCGCCCGGCGAGAAGGAGAAGGCCCAGGTGCCCGCCGAATTGTCGGTCAGCACCGCGGCGAGGCTCCCGCCCTCTGTCGTGAAGGCGCCTGACGAGGCCTCCAGCGACGTCGCCGATGAGGTGAAGTTGAAGCCTGCGATGACGTCCGCCTGCGCCGGAGCCGTCGCCGACAGGGCCGCTCCGATCGCTAAAATTGTAAGTTTTTTCATTGGTTTACCCTTTACTCGACACAGCGTCCGACCTTAAGCGCGCTTTAACCGCGCGCGCAAGTGGCGCGCTGTTCGGCGCGCCCCGGATGTCGGGGAAAACCGTCGGCCGGCGCGATTTTTCTTTCCGCCGGCCAGCGGCTACAACACGCGCAAGGCGGCGATCGGCGCCGCGGGAGGATGCCCATGCGTTGCACGCGGCGCGGCCTGGCGGTCGCCGGACTGGTTGTTTTCGCCGCCTGCGCGCCTGCGCGCGCCGCCGACAAGGCGGCGGTCGGCGTCTTGCGCTTCGTCTCCTCGGGCCCGCTCTATCTGGCCGTCGAGCGCGGCTACTTCGCCGCCGAAGGGATCGACCTCGAACTGAAATTCTTCGAGGCGGCGCAGCCGATCGCCGTCGCCGTCGCCTCCGGCGACGTGCAGTTCGGCCTGACCGGCATCACCGGCGGCACGCTCAACCTCGCCGGCAAGGGCGCGCTGAAGATCATCGCCTCGCAGGGCGCCGAAAAGAAGGGCTTCGTCGGCAACGTCCTCGTCGCCTCGAACGACGCCTTCGCAAAGGGGCTCAAGACGCCCGCCGGCCTCGCCGGGCTCAGCGCCGGCATGACCCAGGTCGGCTCGACCTATCACTACCAGTTCGGCCAGATCGCCGCCGCCCAGGGCTTCGATCTCGCCCGCATCACGCTGAAGCCGTTGCAATCCATCCCCAACATGGTGGCGGCGGTGAAGACCGGCCAGGTCGACGCGGCGATCCTGCCGCCGCACATCGCCGGGCCGATGGGCGATCGCGGCGAGGTGAAGATCCTGACGCCGCTGTCCGACATCGCCGGCTATCAGTATGGCGGCCTGTTCGTCGCCCCGAAGCTGGTCGCCGAAAATCGCGCGCTGGCGGCGCGTTTCGTCAGCGCCTATCGTAAGGGCCTCGCCGATTACAGCGCCGCGCTGCTGCGCGTCGACGCGGCGGGCAGGCGCGTCGCCGACGAGACGACGACCAAGGCCGCCGAGCAGATCGGCAAATATGTCTATCCCTCCGATCCGCCGGCCGAGGCGGCGAAGAAGGTCGTCGCCGCCGCGCCCTATGTCGATCCGCAGGGGCGCATCGACGTCGCCGACATCGAGCGCCAGATCGCCTGGTACAAGTCCGAAAAGCTGGTCGACGCCGGCGTCGAGCCGCGCAACGTGCTCGATACGTCCTTCGCGCCCTAGCTGAAGCGCGTGGATCTCGTCGTCGAAGGCGTCTGCCAGCGCTACGGCGCGCTCGATGTGCTGCGCGACGTCGATCTGCGCATCGCCAGCGGCGAGATCGTCGTCGTGCTCGGCCCCTCGGGCTGCGGCAAGTCCACGCTGCTGCGCATTCTCGGCGGGCTCGAACGTCCGGCGAGCGGCCGCGTCCTGCTCGCCGGCGCGCCGCCGCCGGGCTGTCTCAATCCGCTGACCTACGTGTTCCAGGATTTTGCGCTCGCGCCCTGGCGCAGCGCCGCCGGCAACGTCGCGCTGCCGCTCGAACATCTGCCGATGAGCGCGGCCGAGCGCGCCGAGCGGGTCGGCGAGGCGCTGATGCGCGTAAACCTCGCCGAATTCGCCGACGCCTGGCCGCGCCAGCTCTCCGGCGGCATGAAGCAGCGCGCCGCCATCGCCCGCGCCCTCGTCGTGTCGCCGGCGATTCTTCTGATGGACGAGCCGCTCTCGGCGCTCGACGCGCAGACGCGCGAATTGCTGCTCGACGATCTGCTGCGGCTCTGGCGCGAGACGCGCTTCACTGCAGTCTACGTCACGCACAATCTCGCCGAAGCTGTGCGCCTCGGACATCGCGTCGTGGTGTTGTCGCGCCGACCCGGCCAGGTGCGCGACATCGTCGTCATCGATACGCCGCTCGACGAGCGCCGCGACGGCCATCCCGCGCTCATCGAGGCTTCCGCCCGCCTCTGGTCGCTGATCCGCGACGAGGCGGCGATCGCCGACCGGGAGCTGGTCGATGACGCCTGACGGCGCGCTGCGGCCCGTCCCGTTCCGCGGAGGCGGCTTTGCGCCGCGCCGCCTGCGCTTCGCCGCGCCGCTCGCCTTTCTCGCCGTGCTGGCCCTCTGGCAGGCGGCGACGAGCCTCGGCTGGATCGGCCCGCTCGCTTTGCCGCGCCCGGGCGAGGTCGTCGCCGCTCTCGTCGACATGGCCGCGAGCGGCGAGCTCTGGCGTCATCTCGCCGCCTCGCTGCAACGTTTCGCCGTGGGCTGGGCCCTCGGCGCGGCGCTCGGCGTCGCGGTCGGCTTCGCCATCGGCCTGTCGAGTCTGGCGCGGTCCGCGGCGCTGCCGCTCGTCTCGGCGCTGTTCCCGATTCCGAAGATCGCGCTGCTGCCGCTGTTCATCATCTGGTTCGGCATCGGCGAGGCGTCGAAATACGCCACCATAGCCTTCGGCGTGTTCGCGCCGATGGCGATCGCCGCCTTCGGCGGCGTCGACGGCGTCGATCGCGGCCTGATCCGCATGGCGCAGAGTTTTGGCGTGCCGGCGCGCGACATCGTCGCCAAGATCGTGCTGCCCGGCGCTGCGCCAGCCTTGCTGTCGGGGGCGCGCATCTCGGCCTCGATCGGCATCATCCTGCTCACCGCCGCCGAGATGATCGGCGCGCAGCATGGCGTCGGCGCGCTGGTTCTGGCCGCCGGCAATCTGATGCAGACCGACCGGCTGATCGCCGGCGTGCTGCTGCTTTCGGCGCTCGGCCTGGCGATCGCCGCGCTGATCGGGCTCGCCGAGCGGCGGCTCCTGCGCTGGCGCTGAGCGTCAGAGCCGGCGCACGCCGGTGATCGGCCCGAAGCTCTTGTCGCGGATGCGGTCGCGCGCCTCGACAAGCGGCTCGCTGACCACCAGCATGTGATGGCCGTTGGCGTGCAGCAATTGCGTTGCGTCCTGCATCACGCCGCAATGGCCCTTCCAGAACACCAGATCGCCGCGGCTGAGGCCGGCGAGCGAGTCGTCGCAGTCGATCGGCTCGCCCATCGTCGCAGCGAGCATGTCGGAATCGCGCGGCGCAGCGACGCCGACGGCGCGCAACGCGGTCTGGATCAGACCCGAGCAGTCCGTGCCGGCGCTGGAGCGCCCGCCCCACAGATAGGGAACGCCGAGATAGCGCTCGGCCGCCGCGACGAAATCCTGCGGATGGTCGGAGAGCGGCGCGAGATGGCTCGCCCACAGCGCGCCCTGCGCCGTCAGCGCGAACTCGCCGTCGATGGCGTCGACATGCGCGAGCGCGCCATGCGTCAGCGCAGCGAGCGGCGGCGCCTTGATGCTGCGGGCGGGGTAGAGGAACGTGCGCAGCGTCTCGACGCGATGCGTCGCCGGCTTCCCGGCCTTGGCGAGCGCCGCCATCGGCAGCCAGCCGACATAATCGTCGCGCTCGAGCTGGCCCCAGGCCCAGCCCTCGTGTTCGTCATAGACGAAGACGCGCTCGCCATAGAGCGCCTGCGTGTCGATGCTGCGCGCGGGATCGGGCTGAGGGCGCAGATCGACGATCGCCTCGACGACCTGCATGATCCGCGCCTCGACATAGCGCGGCGCCTCGACGACGCCGCGCAGATGCGCCGCGGCGAGATCGGCGCGCGCCGGCGTGACGCGGCGGTCGAATCCTTGCGCGCTCATCGCGGCAGCGCCCGCGCCTGCGCGACGATCAGATCGCCGAGCTTTTCGACGAACAGCGCGCCCTTCACCGTGCGCTGGATGACGACGTTGCGGCGATCCTTCTCGTCGCGGCGTCGCGCCACGAGTTCGTGCTTGCCCATGGTGTCGAGTCCTCTCGTCACGACCGGCTTGGTGACGCCGAGCTTGCGCGCGATGCCGCGCACCGTGTGCGGCGGCGGCTCCAGATAGATCGTCAGCAGCATCGCCATCTGCCGCATGCTGAAATCGGGCACGTCGTCGCCGCGCGCGCCGGCGACCATGCCGAAGGCCACGTCGTGCAGCAGCGTCAGCGCCTGCGCGGGCTTGATCTCGACCGGCATGGCGCGGCTCTAGCGCGCATAGCGGCGGACGACAAGCTCGGCGACGAGCCGCGCCGCCTGCGCCTCGCCGCCCTCCGGCCGGCCTGGCCGCGCCGTCGGAACCCAGCCATAGATGTCGAAATGCGCCCAGGCTTTCGCCTTGGCGACGAAGCGGCGCAGAAACAGCGCGGCGGTGACCGAGCCGGCGAAGCCGCCGCCCGGCGCCGAATTGAGCTCGGCGATCTTGCCCTCCAGCATCGCCTCGTAGGGCGGCCACAGAGGCAGCCGCCACACCGGATCGACGACCTCGCGCCCGCAGCGGGCGATCTCGTCGGCGAGCTTTTCGTCATCGGTGTAGAAGGGCGGCAGCTCCGGCCCGAGCGCGACGCGCGCCGCGCCGGTCAGCGTCGCGAAGTCGATCAACAGGTCGGGCGCCTCCTCGTCGGCCAGCGCCAGCGCGTCGGCGAGGATCAGCCGGCCCTCCGCGTCTGTGTTGCCGATCTCGACCGTCAGCCCCTTGCGCGAGCGGTAGACGTCGCCGGTGCGGAAGGCCGAGCCCGAGACGGCGTTCTCGACGATCGGCAGCAGCACGCGCAGCCTGACCGGCAGTTTCGCTCCGGCGATCATGTCGGCGGCGGCGAGCGCCGCTGCGGCGCCGCCCATGTCCTTCTTCATGATCGCCATGGCGCTCGAGGGTTTGATGTCGAGCCCGCCGGTGTCGTAGCAGACGCCCTTGCCGACCAGCGTCACGCACGGTCCGCGCGTTCCCCAGCGCAGGTCGACGAGTCGCGGCGCCCGCGCCGAGGCGCGCCCCACCGCCGCGATCAGCGGAAAGCCTTTCTCGAGCGCCCGACCTTTGACGCTGCCGACGCGCGCGCCGATGCGCCGGGCGAGGCCGCGCGCCGCCGCCTCGAGTTCGGCCGGGCCGAGATCGTTGGCCGGCGTGTTGATGAGATCGCGCGCCATCGCCGTCGCCGCGGCGATGCGCTCGATGCGGCGCGCGTCGACGCCGGCCGGCGCGATCAGCCGCGCCGTCTTCGTCTTCGGCGCGCGGTAGCGGTCGAAGCGGTAGCCGCCGATGAGGAAGGCGAGGGCGGCCGCCGCCGCGTCGCTCTCGCAGGTGTCGAAGCGATAGACGCCCGGCGGCAGCTGCGTCGCCAGCCGGCCCGGCAGGAACGGATCGTGCTTGCGGTCCCCGGCGGCGGCGACGCCGAAGACGACGGCCGCCAGCCCTCCCTTCGCGTCGGGCGCGAGGCCGAGCGCGCCGGGCCTGGGCTCGAAACCGGCGGCTTCGAGAAAGGCCGCCGCCGGCCCTTTCAGTCGCGCCCGCAGCGCCGCCCAGCCGGCGACGGTGACGAGGTGGATCGGAATGGCGCGACCGGGGGCGGCGAAAGTCGGGGTCATCGGAGAGCCTCGTCGAGAGCCGGCGGCCTGCGTGAGTCGCGCGTCATTAACCGCTCGTTAGGGTTAACCAATTATTGCTCGGCCCGAGGCCGCGGCTCTGGCGCCGCGCGCAGGGAGTGCGACATGCCCGAGTCCCGTCCTGCAGTTCGAACCGGCCGCGCCCCGCTCGCCGCGGCGCTGCTCGTCGCGATGGTGGCGGGCGGGCTCGGCGGTTGCAAGAGCGTCGGCCTCGGCGACATCACCGGGTCGATCGGCCGCAGCGCGCCCTCCTCCGATCCGGCGACGCTGCGCGGCCAGGCCGAAGAGCTCGGCCGCCAGTACGAACGCCGCCCCGAGGACCCGCGCACGGCGATGGCCTATGCCCGCGTGCTGCGCGCCCAGGAGCAGCATTCCCAGGCCGTCGCGGTGCTGCAGACCGCCTCGACGCGCAACCCGCAGAATCTCGAACTGCTCGCCGCCTATGGCAAGGCGCTGGCCGACGCCGGGCGCTTCAAGGAGGCGCAGGAAGTGCTCGCCCGCGCCCACACGCCTGACCGGCCGAACTGGAGCGTCCTTTCGGCGCAGGGCTCCGTCGCCGATCAGCTCGGCGACCAGAAACTCGCCCAGCAGTACTACGACGCCGCGCTGAAGATCGCCCCGGGCGAGCCCGGCGTGATGTCCAATCTCGGCCTCTCCTACGCGCTCGGGCGCGATCTGCCGCGCGCCGAGGCGACGCTGCGCGAGGCCAGCGCCCATGCCCGCGCCGACATGCGCGTGCGCCAGAATCTCGCGCTGGTGCTGGCGCTGCAGGGCAAGTTCACGGAGGCCGAGGACATCTCGCGGCGCGACCTGTCGCCTGCCGACGCCGCCGCCAATGTCAGCGCCATCCGCAAGATGATCGCCGAGTCGAACACCTGGCGGCAGATCCAGCAGGGCGGCAAGCCGCCGCCGCGCCAGGCCAGACGCGGCTGACCGGTTTCAGCCGACGAACAGATTCGCCGGCCGCCCGCGCGCCCCGACGTCGACCGCGAAAATGCCGCCCGAATAGGGCGCCTCGGCCAGCAGCTTCGCCGGCAGGCGCACCCGCGCCGTGGTGATGAACAGCGTCGCCAGTTCGTCGCCGCCGAAGGCGACGCTGGTCGGCCGCGGCGCCGGCAGCCGCACGTCGCGCGTCGCCCGTCCGTCCGGCGCGAAGCAGCGCACCCGCCAGCCGTCCCACAAGGCGCACCAGACGCGCCCTTCGCTGTCGACGGCGAGCCCGTCGGGTCGTCCCTCTTCCGGCGCGATGCGCGCGAATGTCCGGCGTGGCCCGAGTTCGCCCGTCGGCGCGTCGAACGGATAGGCGTAGATCGCGCCCGCCGCCGAATCGGCGAAATACAGCGTCGCCCCGTCCGGGCTCCAGTCGAGCCCGTTGGCGACGACAAAGCCCTGATCCATCCGTCGCCACGACAGGTCGGCCTCGATCCGGTAGAGCCCGCCGCTGCGCCGCGAGGCGTCGAGGCTCATCGTCCCGGCCCAGAAGCGGCCGCGCGCGTCGCACTTGCCGTCGTTGAAGCGGTTGTCCGGCAGATCGGCTTCCGGATCGACCAGCGGCGTCAGTTTGCGCGTCTCGAAATCGAGCGCCTCGATGCCGGATTGCGTGGCGACGATCAGCCCGCCCGCGCGCCGCTCCGCCGCCGCGCCGACGAGCCGCGGCATCGGGCAGGTCTCGTTGACGCCGCTCGCCGGATCGAAGCGATGCACCGCGGGCTCGAGAATGTCGACCCAGTAGAGCCGCCGTTCGCGCGCCGACCAGACCGGCCCCTCGGCGAGACTGGCGCCCCAGGCCAGCACGCAGGCGACGCCGCGATCGGCGCCGATCGCCGGCGGCGCGCTCGGCTGCAGGCTGACTGGCGCCGCCCCCACCGTGCCCGAAATGCGCCGCGCCGCCTCCATCAGATCGCGGCCGAGCACATGCAGACGGTCGATCGGCATGCGCGAGGTCGGCCCGAACAGGCCGAGCGCGGCGATCGCCTTGCCGGTGTGGTCGAACACCGGCGCGGCGACCGAGGAGACGCCGTCGACATGTTCGCCGCGCGACAGCGCATAGCCGCGCGCCCTCGACAGCGCCAGCTCGGCGACGAGCGCGTCGCGCTCGACGAGGGTGGCGGGCGTATGGCGCTCGAGCTTCAGTCGATCGAGCGTCGCCCGCTGCTCGTGCGGCGGCGCGAAGGCGAGCAGCGCCTTGCCCGGCGCCGAGCAGTGCAGCGGCGCCCGTCGCCCGATCTCGATCCGGAAGGCGAACGGCCCGCCCTGGCTGCGCTGGTCGATATAGACGATCTGATCGTCGTCGGCGGCGGTCAGCGCCGCGGTCTCGCGCTGCTCCAGCGCCAGCCGCTCGAGCAGCGGCGCGGCGGCGCCGCGCAGATCGAACGTGTCCCATACCCGATGCGCGAGCTCGAACAGCCGCGGCCCGAGCCGGTAGGTGTTGTCGCTCGGCTCGTGCCGGATCAGCCGGAACGCCGTCAGCGCGCCGAGCATGCGGGCGAGCGTGCCCTTGGGCAGACCGGTGGCGATCTGCAGATCGGTGAAGCGCGGCGGCGTCTCGCGTTCGCCGATCACGTCGAGCAGATACAGCCCCTTGGCGAGCGCCGCGGCGCCGCCGGGCACATCCCGCTCGCCGGGCTTCAGGACCTGCGTCTTGCCCGCCATGCGTCCGCCGCGTCCTCGAGCATCCGCGCGAAGGGCCAGGCCGGCGCCCAGCCCGTCGCCTCGCGGAGCTTCCTGTTGCTGGTCTCGTACCAGACGCCATCGCCCGGCAGATCGACCGTGCGCACCGGCAGGCCGGTGATCTCGGCCATGCGCGCGAGCGCCGCCTCGAAATCGACCGGCTCCGTCGCGCCGAGATTGTAGGTCTCGCCGATCGTCGCCGCGCTGTCGTGCGCCGCCAGAAGGCCCGACACCATGTCGCGCGCATCGGTGATGTGCATGCGGAAGGGCCGGCCGCGCGCGTTGCGGGCCAGAACCAGCGCCGGCGTCCCGTCGTCGACGGCGCGCAGCGCAGCGACGGCGGCGTGCGCGCCGAACGCCTCCTGCTGGCGGATGCGCGGCTGCAGGAAGAAGCGCGGCCCGGAGAAGAAGCTGTCGGGATCGAGCAGCTCGGTCGCCTCCTGCGTGTGCGAAAATCGCAGGATGGTCGTGGCCAGGCCGCTGCGCGCCGCCCAGCGCGTCATCTCTTCGCCGATCAGTTTCGTCAGCCCGTAGGCCGATCGCGGCTGCAGCGGATGGCTCTCGTCGATCGGCAGGTACGCGGGAACATTCTCCGGATAGACCTCGCCGCTCGAGGCGAAGATGAAGCGCCGCGCGCCGGCGCGGCCCGCCGCCTCGAGCAGGACGCGCGTGCCCTCGACATTGGCGGCGAACAGCTTCGCCTGATCCGCCGCCAGCCACGACATGAAGGCGCCGAGATGGAAGATCGTCGCGACCCCGGCCGTCGCCGTCGCCGCAGCCTCGACATCGGCGAAGGCGCCGACGACCTCCTCATAGGCCGCATGAGCGCGCCCGGAGGGCCGCAGATCGAAGCCGCGCACCCGCGCGCCGCGCGCCAGCAGCGTCTCGACGAGGCGGCCGCCGATGCGTCCGGCGCTGCCCGTGACGAGAATGGTCATGACCTCACGGCTCCCTTCATCGTGCGATCGCAGCGCCGCTCGCCGCGTCGAACAGATGCACGCGCGCCGGATCGAAGCTCAGGCGCACCGGCTCGCCGACGCGCACCGGCGGCGCGTCGATCAGCCGCGCCACCATGCGGCGGCTTTCGCTCGCGCCCGCGCGCGGCGTCTCGTCCGGCGCGTCGAAATAGACGTATTGCTCCGAGCCCAGCCCCTCGACCAGCGTCGGCGACACGGTGAATGTCGCGGCGCCCTCGCCGGGCCGGATGTGCTCGGGCCTGAGACCGGCCACGAGGGCGCGCTCGCCCTGTGGGACGTCCGGCAACGCCGCGCCGAACAGCGCGGCGCGTCCCTGCGCGTCGCGCGCGAGCGGCGCGAAATTCATGCCCGGCGAGCCGATGAAGCCGGCGACGAACAGGTTGGCGGGCTGCGCGAACATCGTCGTCGGATCGGCGATCTGCTGGATCTCGCCATCCTTCATGATGACGATGCGGTTGGCCATCGTCATCGCCTCGGTCTGGTCGTGCGTGACGTAGATTGTCGTGACGCGCAGGCGCTGATGCAGCGCGCCGATCTCCGCCCGCATGTGGACGCGCAGCTTGGCGTCGAGATTGGACAGGGGCTCGTCCATCAGGAAGGCCTGCGGCTCGCGCACGATGGCGCGCCCGAGCGCGACGCGCTGGCGTTGCCCGCCCGACAGCGCCCGCGGCCGCCGGTCGAGCAGATGCTCGACGCCGAGGCTCTGCGCCGCCGCCGCGACGCGCCGCGCGATCTCCTCCCTTGGCGCGCCGCGCATCTTCAGGCCGAAGCCCATGTTCTGCGCGACGGTGAGATGCGGATAGAGCGCGTAGTTCTGGAACACCATGGCGATGTCGCGATCGCCGGGGGCCAGATCGGTGACGTCGCGCTCGCCGATGCGCACGACGCCGCTGCTCGCCGCCTCGAGCCCCGCGAGGATTTTCAGCATCGTCGATTTGCCGCAGCCCGACGGGCCGACCAGCACGATGAATTCGCCGTCCGCGACGTCGAGCGAAAACTCCTTCAGCACATGCGTCGCGCCGTAGGACTTGCTCACCCGTTCGATCGCGATCGACGCCATCTGCCCTCACTTGTCCGATCCGGCGGTCAGCCCGCCGACGAGATAGCGTTCGAGAAAGAGATAGATCGCCAGCACCGGCAGGGCGACGAGGATCGAGGCCGCCGAGATGTCGGCCCAGTTCGAGACGTATTCGCCCTTCATCGTCGTGATGCCGAGATTGGCCGTCCAGTTTCCCTGCGCATTGGTCAGGAAGGTGCGCGCATAGGCGTAGTCCGACCAGGACAGCACGAAGCCGTAGAGCGCGGTGGCCGCCAGCCCTGGCGTCGACACCGGCAGGATGACGCGGAACAGCGCGCCGAGCGGCGAACAGCCGTCGACCATCGCCGCCTGTTCGAGCTCCTGCGGGATCGTGTCGAAATAGCCCTTCAGCATCCACGTCGTGAATGGAACGATCAGCGTCGCATGGGCCAGAATGATCGACCACAGCGAGCCGATCAGCCCGGTCGCGCGGAAGATGCCGAACAGCGGGATCACCAGCAGCGTCGCCGGCAGCATCTTGGCTGTGAGGATGAACAGGCCGAGGCTCTGTCCGCCCTTCACGCGGAAGCGCGACAGCGCATAGCCCGCCAGGATCGACACCGCCATCGAGATCGCCACCGCCCCGAGCGCGGCGAGCGTCGAATTGATCAGCCACAGGCCGATCGGCCGCTCCCCGAGCACACGGCCGAAGACGCCCCAGTTCGGCTGCGAGGGCCAGAAGCTCGGCGGCAGTTGCCGCAGTTGATCGGGCTGCGACAGCGCCGTGACCACCAGCCAGTAGATCGGGAAGACGAGGATCGCGCAGGTCGCGACCGCCGAGAGATAGAGCGCAAGACGCGGGAGCGGGCGCTGTCGCATCACGCCCTCACAGATGGTCCGGCGCGCGACGCATCATCAGCATCGCCGCCACCACGCAGATCGCCAGCGTCACGACGCCGACCGCCGAGGCGTAGCCCATGCGGAAGAAGCCGAAGGCCTGTTCGTAGGTCATGATGGACAGCGTCTGCGTCGCCTTCAGCGGCCCGCCGCCGGTCAGCACGTAGATGATCGAGAAGTCGCGGAACACCCACAGCATCACCAGCACCATCGTCACGCCGATCACCGGCGTCAGACTCGGCAGGGTGATGTTGAGCAGCCTCTGCCAGGCGTTGGCGCCGTCGACGCGCGCCGCCGCGTAGTAGTCCTCCGGAATCGACTGCAGGCCGGCCAGAATCATGATCGACACGAAGGGATAGCCCTTCCACACCATCGTCGTCGCCACCACGGCGAAGGCCGGGCCGGTCTCGGAGAACCAGTTGATCATCCGGTCGATCGCCCCGACTTTCATCAAGAGCCAGTTGAACAGGCCGAACGAACTGTCGAACATCCAGGCGAAGATGACGGTGGCGATCACCTCCGGCACCGCCCAGGGCATGGCCACGAACAACCGCGCGACGGATCGGCCCCTGAACCGGTTGTTGACGAGCAGCGCCGTGCCGAGTCCGAGCAGGAAGCACGTCGTCGTCACCACGAGGATCAGCTTCAGCGTCACCCAGCAGGCGTTCCAGAAGTCCGGCGAGGCGAAGAGCCGCGCATAATTGTCGGTCGTGAACGGCCGGCGCGGCTGGTCGAGCCGCGCGATGCCGACAGTCTGGAACGACAGGTCGACAGAGACGAACAGCGGATAGACGATGATCGCCGCGATCAGGAGCGCCGCCGGCGCGAGCAGGAGATAGCCGAGCCAGTGTCGCCGGCTCGGCCGCGCCAGATCGAAACGCGAGACGCGCCGCGTCATCGTCGATCCGCCCTGATCACTGCTGCTTCTGGATCGCCTCGGCCTTCTGCTGCATCGTCGCGGCGACGACCTTGGGATCGAGATCCTGGATGATCATGCGCTGCGATTCCTCCATGATCATCTTGGCGAATTCGTTGAAGCCGATCTCCAGCCCCTTCGGAATGCGGTCGACGCCGGCTTTCGAGGCTTTCTGCGCCATGTCGACCAGGATGTCGAAATGCGGCGTGTCCTTCTTCGCGCCGCCGGTGTTGGCGCGCGGGCTCGGCGGCGTCGAGGCCGCTAGCGTCGCATAGTCGCTCTGGAACGCGTCCGAGGTGGCGATGGCGATGAAGTCCCACACCAGCGCCTTGGCGTCGGCGGGAATTTCGGACGCCATGGCGAGAATGTTCGACGAGCCGCCCATCGGCGGATCGAAGGGCACGGGCGCGATTCTGATCTGGTCCTTGGCCTTGCCTCTCAGGATGATCGGATAGAGCCAGGGCCCGTCGACCTTCATGGCGATGCGGCCGTCGGCGAACATCTGCCGCGTCTCGCCGGCCGAAAGGTCGCGCGGCGTCAGGCTGTTCTTGACCACCTCTTTCCAGCGCGCGAGGCCCTCGATCATCTGCGGCGTGTTGATCGTCACCTTGCCGCTGGCGTCGGTCCAGCGCCCGCCCGCATCGAGCGTGTAGTTCATCATTTCGGACAGATACTGGCCGCCGCCGCCCTTGGTCTCGTGCCCGGTGCCGAACTGGTCGGGAATCGAATCGCCGTTGGTGTCCTTGGTCAGCTTCTTCAGCGCGGCGAGATATTCGGTCCAGTTCTTCGGCGGCGCCAGCCCCTCCTTCTTCAGCATCTCCTCGTTGTAGGCGAAGAGATTGCCGAAATAGAGCATCATCACGCACACCGTCTTGCCCTTCCAGGCGCAGGCGTCCTGGCCCGCCCAGCCCTTCAGGTCGAGATTGGCCTTCTTCACATAGGGCCCGAGATCCTCGAGCCAGCCCTGATCGGCGAATTTCTGGAATTCGAAGGAGGCGAGATGCACGATCTCCGGCGGCTTGCCGCCGGCGAACAGCGTCGTCATCGTGTCGGCATAGGCGCCGCGCTCGACCTTCGTCCATTCGACCTTGACGCCGGGATGCTTGGCCTCGAACGCCTTGATGACGTTCGCCCACCAGTCGCCGACGCCGCGTTCGTCCTTCTGCCAGGAGACGAATTTCAGCGTCTTCGTCTGCGCGATCGCCGGCGCTGCGGCGAGCGCCAGCGCCGCCGCCGCGACGCCGCCCGCCGCCAGAATGCGCACGAGGCGCGGCGCGATTGCCTTGGTCATGACGTCCTCCCTTTCGCGCGCGGCGGCGCGCGGCCGCCGCCGATTTTCCCTCACGCCGCCGAGCGCAGCGGCTGAGTCCCGAGCAGCCCGGCGATACGGTCGAGCAGCGTGTCGATTTCCGCCAGATCGCGCGCGTCGAAAGCCGGAATCCTGGCGCGCGTCGCGTCATTGTCGAGCACGCCGCGGCGCATCAGCACGCGCTTGGTGAAGCGCATCCGCGCATGGCTCTGGATCATCAGCAGCGGCAGTGTGCGCTCGTAGAGATCGCGCGCCTCGCGTTCGCGGCCGTCCGCCAGCGCCCGCCACAACGCCACATGAATGTCGGTGAACTCGACCGCCGGCATCGCCCCGCAGGCGCCGCGCAGGAATTCGTCGATGACGAAGCGCGCCCCGCCCCCGCCGATGACGCCGGCGAGATGGCCCGGCGCCTCGGCGAGAATCGCGCTGATCGGCCCGCCGGAGGGGATCGTCTCTTCCTTGACGTAGCGGATCGCCGGCGTCGCGGCGACGACGGCCTTCACCGCCGCCGGCGTCAGATCCGAGCCGCGCGGCGCCGGCGCGTTCTGCAACACGATCTCGACATCGGGGCAGGCCGCGGCGATGGCGCGGTAGAAGGCGGCGACGGCCGCCGCATCGACGCCGACCGATTTCGGCGCCTGGATCATCGCCTGCCGCACGCCGAGCGCCTCGGCCTCGCGCAGCCGCGCCACGACCTCCTCGACCGATCCGGCGCTCGCCCCGGCCAGCACCGGCGCGCGCCCCGCCGCCGCCTCGACCACGACGCCGAGCAGCTGCCGGCGCTCCTGCGGCGACAGTTCGTCCACCTCGCTGGCGAAGCCGGGGTAGACGAGCCCGGCGGCCCCCGAGCGCAACGCGAAGTCGACGACCCGGCGCAGCGCCGCCGCGTCGACCGCGCCATCGCGGCCGAACGGCGTGCACAGAACCGGCCAGACCCCCTCGATCGCGCCCATCCCGCAGGTCCATATTATGGATCAAAGACCCTTTATATGGACCCTATGCGCAGAGGCGCCGCCGGTCAATCAGGCCGGCGGATCACACAGGCGTTGGCGCGGCCCGCCGCTCAGCTCCAGTGGAAAATCTGGATCAGCGCCGGCGTCAGGATGACGGCGAACAGCACCGGCAGGAAGAACAGGATCATCGGCACGGTGAGCTTGGGCGGCAGCGCCGCCGCCTTCTTCTCCGCTTCGTTCATGCGCTGGTCGCGACTCTCCTGCGCCAGCACGCGCAGCGCAGTGCCGAGCGGCGTGCCGTAGCGCTCGGCCTGGACGAGCACGGTCGACAGCGAGCGCACCGACTCGAGGCCCGTGCGATTGGCGAGATTCTCGAAGGCCGATCTCCGGTCCGGCAGATAGGACAGCTCCGCCGTCGTCAGCGTCAGCTCCTCGGCCATCGGGATCGATTCGGAGCCGATCTCCTGACTGACTTTGCGGAACGCGTGCTCGATCGACATGCCCGACTCGACGCAGATCAGCAGCAGGTCGAGCGAATTCGGAAAGGCGCGCGACATCGATTGCTGGCGCTTCGACGTCGCGTTGGCGAGAAAGATTTCCGGCATCTTGATGCCGATATACGCCGCGAAGATCGCCGCGCCGACCTTGACGATCGTCGGCTGATTCCAGTTCAGGACGAGGAAGATGTAGAAGCAGGCGATGAGGAACACCGCGATCGGCGTCACCAGGCGGAAGAACACGAAGGCGATCTCGGCCTGCGGGCCGCGATAGCCGGCCATCCACAGCTTCTGCTTGGCGGTGTCGGTGCCGAACCACTTCTGCAGGCTGAGATTGTCGACGACGCGCTTCATGAACGCCTTCGGCTCGTAGCGCAACGTCACCTTGTCCGCGCCGGCGGCGAGCCGCTCGCGCTCGCGCTGGCGGATGCGCTCGCGCTCGCTCGCCACCGCCTTCATGCGCCGGGCCAGATTGTCGCCCTCGAGCAGCGGCATGGCGAGCGTGATCACTGTCGCCATCACGGCGATGCCGACCAGGATCGCGCCAAGCGTCTGCGGCTTCTGCAACTCGTCGAAGATCAGCTTCCACATCGCCGCGCGTTCCTCAGATGTCGAACTGGATCATCTTGCGCATCGCCATCAGGCCGATGAACATCCAGAACAGGCTCACGCCGATGACGATCTTGCCGGTCGTCGTCGTGAACAGCAGCTCCATGTAGGACGGCGTCGAGACGTAGACCAGCACGCCGACGATGAAGGGCAGGGCGCCGATGATCGCCGCCGAGGCCTTCGCCTCCATCGACATCGCGGTCACCTTGCCGCGCATCTTCTTGCGTTCACGCAGCACGCGCGACAGGTTGCCGAGCGCCTCGGAGAGATTGCCGCCCGATTTCGACTGGATGTTGATGACAATGGAAAAGAAGTTCGCTTCCGTCACCGGCACGCGCTCGGTCAGGCGCTCCACGGACTCGCCCAGCGACAGGCCGAGCGACTGCGCCTCGACGATCATGCGGAACTCGGTCTTGACCGGATCGCTCGCCTCGTTGGCGATGATGCGCAGGCAGTCGCCGAGCGGCAGACCGGCCTTGATGCCGCGCACGATCACGTCCATCGCGTTCGGCAGTTCGGCGACGAATTTGTTGATGCGCCGCTTGCGCAGGAAGAAGATCACCCAGTTCGGAATGCCGAGCCCGCCGATCGGCAGGCCGGCGACGGCGAACAGCGGATTGCCCGTCGCCACGAAAATGATCACCGCGAACAGCACTGCGCCGATCGCGCTGTAAATCATGAACTGCTGCCTGGAGATGTCGAGGCCGGTCTGCTGGAGCTTGGTCTCGAGCGTCAGCTTTTTCGACTTCTGCTTGGCCTCGAGCTCCTTGAGGCTGTCGGCGATCTGCTTGCGCCGCGCGCCGGCGTCAGCGGCCTTGTCGGCCGCGCGGCCGACGCGCTTGCGCTCGGCGATCGCCGCCTTGCGCTTCTCGATCTTCGCATCGCCCGACAGATAGGGATAGGCCAGCGCATAGAACAGGCCGCCGCCCGTCACCATCGCCAGGATGACGATCAGCAGACTGTTCTGCGCGGCGAACTGGCTGAGCATGACGCCGATCTCTCCGGTCAGGCCTTTTCGGCGGAGGCGTCGAGCGCGGCGGCCAGACGCATTTCCTCGCCATAGTAGCGCGCGCGATCCCAGAACTTCGGCCGGCCGATGCCCGTCGAGCGATGCCGGCCCTTCAGCTTGCCTTGCGCGTCCTCGCCGAGCAACTCGTAGACGAACAGGTCCTGCGTGATGATGACCTCGCCTTCCATGCCCAGCACTTCCGTGACGTGCGTGATGCGGCGAGAGCCGTCACGCAGACGCGCGGCCTGGATGATGACATCCACAGAAGAGACCACCATCTCGCGGATGGTCTTGGAGGGCAGCGCGAAGCCGCCCATCGTGATCATCGATTCGAGACGGCTGAGGGCCTCGCGCGGCGAGTTGGCGTGCAGCGTGCCCATCGAGCCGTCATGGCCCGTGTTCATCGCCTGCAGAAGATCGAAGGCTTCCGGTCCGCGCACCTCGCCGACGATGATCCGCTCCGGGCGCATACGCAGACAGTTCTTGACGAGATCGCGCATCGAGATCGCGCCGGTGCCTTCCAGATTGGGCGGGCGCGTCTCCAGTCGCACCACATGCGGCTGTTGCAGCTGCAGCTCCGCCGCGTCCTCGCAGGTGATCACGCGCTCGTCGTGATCGATATAGTTCGTCATGCAGTTCAGCAGCGTCGTCTTGCCGGAGCCCGTGCCGCCCGAAATCAGCACGTTGCATCGCACGCGGCCGATGATCTTCAGGATCTCCGCGCCCTCCGGCGAGATCGCCCCGAAGCGCGTCAGCTGGTCGAGCGTCAGCTTGTCCTTCTTGAACTTACGAATTGTCAGGGCGGCGCCGTCGATGGCGAGCGGCGGCGCGATCACGTTGACGCGCGAGCCGTCCGGCAGACGCGCGTCGCAGATCGGCGAGGACTCGTCGACGCGGCGACCGACCTGGCTGACGATGCGCTGGCAGATGTTCATCAGCTGCGCATTGTCTCGGAAGCGGATGTTGGTGAGCTGAATCTTGCCGGCGACCTCGATGTAGGTCTTGGTCGGCCCGTTCACCATGATGTCGGCGATGTCGTCGCGCGCCAGCAGCGGCTCGAGCGGACCATAGCCCAGCACGTCGTTGCAGATGTCGTCGAGCAGCTCCTCCTGCTCGGCGATCGACATCACCACGCTCTTGATCGCGATGATCTCGTTGACGATGTCGCGGATTTCCTCGCGCGCGTTCTCCGGATCGAGCTTGGCCAGCGCCGACAGATCGATCGCCTCGATCAGCGCGCCGAAGATCATGCTCTTCGTCTGGTAATATTCGTCCGATCGCCGCTCGGGCGCGCGCTGGGGCTCGGGCTGGCGCGCCGCCGGCGCGGCGGCCGCCCCGGCCGCTGCAGGCGCAGGAGCTGCCGGCGCGGGCGCGCTGGCGGATGGCGAAGAGCCGAAGTTGCCGCGTTTGCCGAACATCGGCCGATCACTCCATGCTTCCAGGTGTCACAGGGCCGGAGGTCGCCCTCCGGCCTGGCGGTCTCAGGCCTTCTTGCGCGACAGGCGCGCCAGCAGCGGCTGCAGCAGCGTCTTCTTCGGCTTCTTGGCTTCCGAGCGGCCGAGCAGCTGGCGCGCCAGATCCGAGAAGCTTTCGGCGACCTTGCTGGCGGCGTCCACCTCGGCGATCATCTGACCGTTGTTGGCGGCGGTGCCGAACAGCTTGGCGTCGAACGGAATGATCGTCGAAGCCTCGGCCTCGACCGACTTGCCGAAATCGGCGGGCGCGATCTCCGGCCGCTTCAGCACGCCGACATTGTTCAGAACCAGCTTGGCCGGATGGTCGTTCGGCCGCGCCGCGCGCAGCTGATCGAAAACGTTCTTGGCGTTGCGCAGGCTCGCAAGCTCCGGCGAGGCGACGACAACCACCTCGTCGGCGCCGACCAGGATGCGCCGCGTCCAGGCGTTCCAGGCATGCGGCACGTCGAGCACCGCCACGGGCGTCGTGGCGCGCAGGATGTCGATCAGCGGGTCGAACGCCGTCTCGGCGATGTCGTAACTGCGCTCCAGCGTCGCCGGCGCGGCCAGCATGCTCAGGTTGTCGCCGCACTTGGAGAGCAGGCGGTCGACGAAGTTCTGGTCGAGTCGCTCGGGCGCGAAGATCGCCTCGGCGACGCCCTGCGGCGGATCCTGGTTGAAGTCGAGCCCCGCCGTGCCGAAGCCGAGATCCATGTCGACGAGAATCGTCGACAGCTCATGATCGGTGGCGATCGACCAGGCCAGATTGTGCGCCACGGTCGACGCCCCGGCCCCGCCTTTGGCGGAGGTTACGGCGATCACCCGGCCGAGCGGCGCGCTCGTTCCGGAGGTGTAGAGCTCGGAGATCGAGCGGATCACCTCGACGACGCTGAACGGGGCGACGAGATAGTCGCTGACGCCGCGGCTGATCAGGTCGCGATAGAGCACGATGTCGTTGACGCGGCCGACCACCACGACCTTGGTGCCGGCGTCGCAGAACTCCGCCAGCTCCTCGAGCTGGCCGACGAGCGTCGCGCGATCGCCGGCCGATTCGATGATGATCAGATTCGGCGTCGGCGCGTTGCGGTAGGCTTCCACCGCCGCGGCCGCCCCGCCCATATGCACCTTCATATGGGCTTTGTTCATGCGCCTGTCGGCCATCGCGTCCTGCAGCACCGCGGCGATGTCGGCCCCTTCGCAGAAGGCCTGGATCGAGATGCGGGGAACCGGCGCGATCTGTGCGGAAGGCTCGGATCGGAAGTCCTGGTCGCTCATGCAGCGTCTGCCTTCTTACTGAAGCACGTTGCCGATCGGATTGGCCGAGCTCGGCCATTCTGTCGTGGGATTCTTGCCTGCGCGCACGGCGGTGATGGCGCGCACGCGCATCGAGCCGTCGGCCGGCTGCATGTGGCGCGGCCGGACGAGATCGCGCGGATCGGCGATCTGCGCCGCGAGATTCTGCTGCGTGGCGCAGCCGAGATTGTAGTAGGGGCGGTTCTCCCAGCCCTTCAGGCTCGTGCCCGAGGCGAGATCCTCCGGCCATTCGCCGCAACGCGAGGCGACGCGCGCCTCGAGCCCGTGATAGCTCAGCCTGACCGGCGCGGCGAGACGCGCGTCGGCGACATGATAGACGCCGACATCGACATAGCCCTTGACGCCGGCGCCCGAGAGCTGCGAGCGGATCTCGCCGACGACGCGTTGCGCCGCCGCATCCTGCGCCGAACCGCGCGGCGCGAGGATCTGGATCACGCCGGTTCCGGCGTTGTTGTAGTTCTTGGCGAAATCGCGGATGTCGTCGATCTGCCGGTTGTCGAGTCGCCCTGCGGCGCCGGGCACGAAGATGTCGAGCGTCTGCGGCGCATTGGTCAGCACGATCGGATGGCGCGCGCGGACGTCGGGCGAGACGGCCGTTCCGGTGACGACGCGATCGACGTTCGAGCAGGCCGCCAGGGGCGCCGCCATCAGAAGGGCGGCGGCGAGGCCTTTGCGCAGCGTTGCGTTGAAAGTGGTCATGGGTGCGATCCTGGCGATGTCTGGCGGTCAGTCGTTGATGAAACCGACGCGACCCTTGAGGTTCTGGATCAGCTGCGGATTGCTGCTGCTCGAATAGATGCGGTTGACGCGGCCGAGGAAGTTGGCCTGCGAGTCGGAAGCCTCGGTGAAGCCGTCGTCGGGCCGGGCGATCTGATCGGTGCGCGTCGGCTTCACGATGTAGGGCGTCATGACGATCATCAGCTCGGTCTCTTCCTTCTGGAAGTCGCGAGAGCGGAACAGCGCGCCGAGGATCGGCAGATTCATCACGCCCGGCTGGCCGGTGATGAAGCTGCGCGAACGCTGCTGGATGAGGCCGGCCGAGACGATCGAGCCGCCGGAGGGCAGCTCCAGCGTCGTCTCGTTGGCGCGTGTGCGGAAGCCGATGAGATTGGCGCAGGGATGGTTGGTCGGGCCGCGCGATTCGTCGGGCTCGGTCACTTCGGTGCCGACCCGCAGCTGGATGCGCCCTTCGGAGAGGACGATCGGCGTCATGGTCAGCGAGATGCCGTATTTCTTGGCGGTATAGTTCACTTGGCAGCCGCCGCCGGTGTTGACCGACTGCTGCGCCGTCATCACCTCGCCGCCGGCCAGGAACTTGGCGGTCTCGCCGGAGATCGCCACGACCGTCGGCTCGGCCAGCACGCGCGCCACGCCGTTGCGCTCGAGCGCATTGATCGTCGCGCCGAAATTGGCGCCGAAGGAGTTCGGCCAGAACAGTTCAGCCGCCGCGCGGCGCCCCATCGACACCGTTTCCGTCAGGCTGTTGCGGCCGTCGAAGCGGCTTTCCTGGCCGCCCTTCGTCCAGGAGCCGTTGGCGTTGATGCCGAACTGCTTGATGATGTTGCGCTGCACCTCGGCGACGGTGACCTTCACCATCACCTGGTCGCGGCCGCGGATGACGATCGAGTTGATCAGCTTGCCTTCGACGACCGTGGTCGAGCCGAAGCTGATCGAGTTGTTGCCGACCGAGCCGGTGTTGCCGGCCACCGAGAAGCCGACGAAGGCGCTGGCGATGTCGGCCGCCTTCTGCGCCTCGGCCGCCGAATCGACGGTGCCGGTCAGGATGATCGTGTCGTTGACCGTGCGCACCTCGATGTCCGCCTTCGGCATCGCGGTCTTGAGGATTTGGCGCAGTTCGCCCGTGTCGCGGCCGATTCGCAGATCGAGATCGAGGAACTTGTTGCCGTCCTTGTCGATCGCGTAGATCGAGGTCTGGCCGTTGCCGGTGCCGACGATGAACAGTTTGCGCGAGGTGCGCACGACGGCGTTGGCGACGCTCGGATTGCCGACGAACACTTCCGCCGCCTCGCGCGGCAGTTCGATGATGGCCGACTTTCCGACGGCGAGCGTCAGCTGCTGACCGCTGGCGCGGCTGACGGAGGCCGTCGTCTGCGCGCTCGCCGTCGTGACGACGGCGACGCTCGCCATCAGGCAGGCGAGGCTCGAGAACAGGGTGGTGCGGAGCGTTTTCATCGGGAACGTCTCACGTGCGGCGCGCGCGGGATGGATCGGGGGCGGCGGGGCGAGGCTCATCGCGACTGGCTCTGCTGGCCGAAACGGACGATGGTGAGGCCGCGGCCGACATCTTCCGGCGGTCCGCCTTCGCGCTTGGCGGCGTCGAGCATCGAGCGCAGCGCCAGGGTCAGATTGCCGCCGCCGACGCGCTGGGCCATGACGATCTGCTCGACCTGACGGGGGTCGAGCTCGAGCGTCGCGTTGGTGCTGCCGGTCGTCGCGCCGTTCTTCTCCTGCACGTTCTGGCCGATCGCCAGCACGCGCACGTTGGAGAGGATGGTTTCGCTGGCGTAGACGTCGGCGCCGCGCGCCTTCGATTCGACGTCGTCGCGGAAAACGCGCACCACGTCGACGCGGTCGTTCGGCAGGATGAAGCCGCCGGCTGTGGTCGAGCCCGTGCTGTCGATGTTGATCGCCACGGCGCGGTAGCCCTGCGGCAGGATCGCCGACAGGTAGCCGGCGCCCATGCCCTTGATCAGCTTGTCGCGGCGCATCGGCTCGCCGACCGCGAAGGCGACCCGGGCGATCGAGCCCTTGAGCTCCTCGATCACCTTCGCCGAATCGCCTTCCTGGCGGATGATGTAGTCGGGCAGGTCGCCGCGCGGCCATTGCTGCCAGCGCATGTCGCCCTCGCCGATCTGCGTTCCCATGGGAATTTCGCGCGAGGCGATGAGCACGCCGGTCGTCTCGACCGCCGGCGCGGCGGCCACGATCTGCGGCGAGGACGGTGGCGGCGGCGCCGCTCCCGACATCAGCCACCATGCTGCCGCGCCTGCCGTGAGGGCGACGCCGAGAACCGCGATACGAGCTTTATTCATGGCGACCAGTTCCGAAACGCTGCGCCCGACAGGAGCGCCCGAAGCGGATTCAATCAGCCAAAGGTCAAGGTATGGTTAACCGCGCCTTGCGGAATGCGGCTAACAACCCGTTAACCGCCGTTCAGGAGGCGGCGACAGCCGCCGTCCACACCGCGGTCTGCGGGTAGAGCATCAGTCCGGCCGCGGCCAGCGCGATGCCGTAGGGCACGCCGTTGCGATTGTCGTGCAGGCGCGACATCCAGTCGCTCTCGATCGCCCAGCGCGGCGCGGGATGCTTGCGCAGGAAGACGATGAGCAGCGTCAGGCCGCCGCCCAGCACCGCCGAGATCGCCCCGTAGTCGAGCACCAGCGCCCATCCCAGCCAGACCGCGGTCGCCGCCGCCAGCTTGGCGTCGCCGCCGCCGATCCAGCCGAAGGCGAACAGCGTGAAGGTGATGACGAGGATGGCGAGGCCGCACAGAAGGTGCATGCCGACGGTCTGCAGCGGCATGCCGGTGGCGGCCGCAAAGCCGAGGAAGCCGATCACCAGCGCGATCGAGATGCGGTTGGAGATCGTCATCGTGAACAGGTCCGACGAGGCCGCATAGGCCATCAGCGCGGGAAAGAAGATCAGGATCGCCGCATCGAACATGGGGGGCCCGGTGGTTTGCGCCTCTCGCCGTCATCTGCGGCGTTGACCACACGATAGCCGGCGGTCGTTGAGCCTTGGTTACGAACCCGGCCCGAAAAGCAAACGGCCCCGGACTTGCCGGGGCCGTCGCATCCAGTCTGGCGCGCCAGCAGGCGCGCCGGCGATCTCAGAGCTTGCCCGAGACGTTGCCGAAGGTGCTCGACAGCTTCGTGCCCAGCGTGGTCACCGCCGTGATGATGGCGACGCCGACCAGAGCGGCGATCAGGCCGTACTCGATCGCGGTCGCGCCGGACTCGTCCTTCGCAAAGCGGGCGAAAATCTTGTTCATAATCAGGCTCCTGTTTGTCTGCGCCCGGCTTGTGAGGGGGGTGGGCGCTGCTCCGTTGACGCACCGACCCTAGCCCGCGCCCCATGAAAAAGAGGCTAACGGGATCGCCAAAACCGGCGCGCCGCGGCGCTCGTCGCCGACAGGCTTAAGCGTCGGTTGCCGCATTCCCTGACGTGAGCATCGTTCAGGGCGCGTTCTCGAACAGATGCGCCTCGCCCGCTGCGATCGCCCGGGCGCAAGCGGTGAAGCCGCCCCCGGCCTCGTGCAGGACGAGCCCGGGCAGGATCGCCAGCGGCGCCCGGGCCCCCTTCACCCCGGCCAGCAGCAGCCGCGTCGCCGGCGCGTCGGCGCGGGGATGCACCGGCAGGATGCGCAGCGCCCCGATTCGCCCGCCGATCGCCTCCAGCGTCGGCCCCAGCGCGTCGGCGCGATGGATCATGCGGAAGGCCCCGCCCGGCGCCAGCAGCGCCAGGCAGGCGCGGATCCACAGCGCCAGCGGCGCCCCGCGCCGGGCTTCCGCCGGCAGCACATGCGCGAGGGCGCGCCCGGCGTCGGCCGGAGCGCGCACCCGCCCGGCGGCGTGGAAGGGCGGATTGGTCAGCGCCAGCGCCGCCTGTCCGTCCGCCAGGCCGGCCGCCCGGCGCGCCCGCGCATTCAGAATGTCGGCGACGATCACCCGTCCGGCCCGGCCCGCCCGCGCCCGATTGGCCTCGGCCAGCGCCGCGAGGTCGGGCGCCGTCTCGACCAGCGTCACGCTCGCCCCGGGCGAGCGCAGCGCCGCCCCGAGGCCGACCACGCCGACCCCGGCGCCGATGTCGACGATCTCGCCGGCGGTCGCCGGCGCCGACATGGCGAGCAGCACGGCGTCGGTGCCCGAGCGGTGGCCGCGCCGGGGCTGCGACACGACGAGCCGGCCGCCGAAAAAGGCGTCCTCGCTCGGCCCGTCCGCCTCAGCCATGCGCGTCCCGGGCCGGACGAAGCTCGTCGCCGAATCCCGCCTCGATCAGCAGCGTCCGGGCGCGATTTGCGTCGTCGGACGGGATCATCAGCCGGCGCGGCAGGAAGCCGAGCGAGCCGTCCACCGCCGCCGCGTAGGAATCGGCCACCAGGACGGGAATCTCCGCCGCCTCCAGCAGCGCCTGCACCGCCGAGATCAGCACGAGGTCGTTGGTGCGCAGCAATTCCTCCACGCGCGCCCTCCTGCGCCGGCGATTCGACGCTGCTCCGGCGCGCAGCGGGACTTCCCGCGACGCGCCTGCGCCTTTATGGTCGGCCCGACCGCATCAGACAAGGACAGGGCGTTGGGCGTCGTCGTCGCTTTGGAAGACAAGCAGCCGTCTCCGCAGATCGAAGGGTTGGTCAGCCTCGTCGCGCCCGATATGGAGCGCGTCAACGCCGTGATCCTGGCGCGCACCGGCTCCGACGTGACGATGATCCCGGAGGTCGCCAATCATCTGATTTCGTCCGGCGGCAAGCGCCTGCGGCCGATGCTGACGCTCGCCACCGCGGGCCTGTGCGCCTATCCGGGCGAGGGCCATGTCAAGCTCGCCGCCGCGGTCGAGTTCATGCACACCGCGACGTTGCTGCACGACGACGTCGTCGACGAGAGCGACATGCGCCGCGGCAAGCTCGCCGCGCGGATGCTGTGGGGCAACGAGGCCTCGGTTCTGGTCGGCGACTTTCTGCTCGGCCAGGCTTTCAAGATGATGGTCGAGGTCGGCTCGCTGCCCTGTCTCGACGTGCTCTCCTCCGCCGCCGCGGTGATCGCCGAGGGCGAAGTGATGCAGCTCTCGGCGGCCAAGGACACGCAGACCACCGAGGACGATTATCTCGCCGTGATCCGCGCCAAGACCGCGGCGCTGTTCGCCGCCGCCTGCGAGGTCGGGCCGATTCTCGCCCTGCGCGGCAAGGGCGAGATCGCCGCCTGCCGCAGCTACGGCCTCAATCTCGGCATCGCCTTCCAGCTGATCGACGACGCGCTCGACTACGGCGGCTCCTCCGCCAAGCTCGGCAAGAATGTCGGCGACGATTTCCGCGAGGGCAAGATCACGCTCCCCGTCGTCCTCGCCTTCCGGCGCGGGGCCGAAAGCGAGCGCGACTTCTGGCGCCGCACGCTGGAGAAGGGCGAGATCGCCGACGGCGATCTCGAGAACGCCCTCGCCCTGATGCGCAAGCATCGCGCGCTGGACGATTGCGTCGAGCGCGCCCGTCACTACGGCGCCATGGCGCGCGACGCGCTCGGCATCTTTGCCCCGAGCGCCTGGAAACAGGCGATGCTCGACGCGGTGGAGTTCGCCGTCGCCCGCGCTCATTGAGGCGACGGCGCGGCGCCGAAATTCGGGACACAGCAAACATGGTTGCCGGCGTCGCGGAGCCTGATAGCGTTCGTGCGCAGGGGAAACGCATGACGGTGGGACGGCGCGGGCATCGATGGCGGAGCTGCGCCCCGGTCGGGCGAGCGCGGCGATGACCGAGTTGCTGGAAGTTTCCGCCGCCACGCGCGCCTTTTATGGCGTCGAGGTGCTGCGCGGCGTCGATCTGGCGGTGCGCAAGGGCTCGCTCACCGGTCTCATCGGCCCGAACGGCGCCGGCAAGTCGACCCTGTTCAATGTCGTCTCGGGCCTCTATCCCGCCGATGGCGGCGCCATCCGCTTCAAGGGCGCCGACGTGACCCGCGCCGCGCCCGACGAACTCGTCCGCGCCGGCCTCGTGCGCAGTTTCCAGCTCGCCCGCGGCTTCCCGAAACTGTCGGTGTTCCAGCATCTCGTGCTGCATGGCCGCGATCAGCCGGGCGAGGGCCTCGCCGCCGCGCTGTTCGGCTCGGCCGCCGCCCGCCGGCGCGAGCAGGCGCTGGGCGAAAAGGCGCTCGCCGTGGCGCGACGCCTGAAGCTCGAGTCCGTCCTCGACAATCTCGCCGCCGCCCTCTCCGGCGGGCAGAAGAAGCTGCTCGAGATCGGCCGCGCGCTGATGGCCGAGCCCGAGATGATCCTGCTCGACGAGCCGATGGCCGGCGTCAATCCGGCGCTGGCGCGGGAGATCGCCGCGCATCTGCGCGCCCTCAACGCCGAGGGCGTCACCATCCTGCTCATCGAGCACGACATGGGCGTGATCCGCGAGCTCTGCGATCCGGTGATCGTCATGGCGGAGGGCCGGGTTCTGACCGAAGGCGGTTTCGCCGCCGTCGCCGCCGATCCGCGCGTGCAGGAAGCCTATCTCGGGAGGCGGCGTTGAGCCTGCTCGCGGCGACCGACGTCGTCGGCGGCTACGCCCGCGACGAGCAGATCCTCAAGGGCGCCTCGATTCGCGTCGATCCGGGCGAGATCGTCGTCATCATCGGCCCCAACGGCGCCGGCAAGTCGACGCTGCTGAAGGCCGTCGCCGGGCTGGTGACGGTCCAGTCCGGCGCCATCGTTTTCGACGGCGCCGACGTGACGCGGCTCGACGCGATGGCGCGGGCGCGCGCCGGACTCGCCTTCGTGCCGCAGGAGCGCAACGTCTTCGCGACCATGAGCGTCGCCGAAAACCTGTCGATCAGCGCCTTTCTCGATCCGCGCGCCGAGGCCGCGCGCGTCGCCGAACTCGCCGGCCGCTACCCGCTGCTGACGGAGCGCCGCCATGCGCTGGCGCGCACCCTGTCGGGCGGCCAGCGCCAGATCCTCGCCATGGCGATGGGGCTGATGGCCAAGCCGCGCCTGATGCTGCTCGACGAGCCGACCGCCGGGCTCTCGCCGCGCGCGGCTGACGAACTGTTCGCGGCGATCGTCGATCTCAATCGCGCCGGGCTGCCGATGCTGATGGTCGAGCAGCACGCCATCGAGGCGCTGGCGATCGCCGCGCGCGCCTATGTCATGGTCGCCGGCAAGGTCAGCGCCGAAGGGCCAGGCCCGGCCCTCGCCGACGATCCGCAGATTCGCCGCCTGTTCCTCGGCGGTTGAGGTTCAAGAAGGGAGAGAGAGCATGAGCAAAATCCTGATCGACCGTCGCGCCGCGCTCGCCGGCGCCGCCGCCCTCGCGGCGGCCGCCGCCGCGCCCCGCGCCACCCTTGCGCAGGCCGGCCCGATCCGCATCGGCATGATCGTGCCGCTCACCGGTTCGGGCGGCCCCTATGGCCCCGTCATGGCGAAGGCCGTGAAGGCCGTCGCCGACGAGATCAACGCCGCCGGCGGCGTGCTCGGCCGCAAGCTCGAGATCCTCGTCGAGGACGACCAGACCAATCCGGAAGCCGGCGTGCGCGCCGCCCGCAAGCTGATCGACGTCGACAAGGTGACGGCGATCTGCGGCACCTGGGCCTCCTCGGTGACGACGGCGGTCGCGCCGCTGTGCTGGGAGTCGAAGACCTTCCTCGCCACCGTCTCCGGCGCCGATTCGATCACGCTGCTGCCGCATCAGGGCTTCCTCGTGCGCACCCAGCCGAACACCACGCTGCAGGGCCGCAAGTTCGGCGAGTTCGCGCTCGAGCAGGGCGCCAAGCGCGTCTTCTTCCTGACGCCGCAGACGCCCTTCGCCGACAGCCAGTTCGTGAACATCAAGGCGGCGGTCGAGAAAGGCGGCGGCGTCGCCGAACGCCTGATCTACGACGACAAGAAGCCGTCCTACCGCACCGAGCTCGATCAGGCGCTCGCCTTCAAGCCGGACGCGCTGGTCTTCGGCGGCTACACCGCCGACACCACCGTGCTGGTGAAGGATGTGTTCCGCGCCGGCTTCTCCGGCAAGAAGATCGCCTTCGCCTATTCCGTCAACCAGAAGCTGGTCGACGGCGTGCCGGCCGAGGCGGTCGAGGGGATCTACACGATCGCCCCCTCGCCGGCCGAAGGCTCGAACGCCCACAAGCGCCTCGTGAAGATGATCGGCATGGACAATCCCGATCCCTACACGACGCAGGTCTACGACCACATCAATCTCATCGCCATGGCGATCGCCCAGGCCGGCGAGGCCTCCGGCGCGGCGATCAGGGACGCCATCCGCAAGGTCAGCCAGGCGCCGGGCGGCGAGAAGGTCGACAATGCGCTCGACGGGCTGAAAGCCATCGCGGCGAAAAAGCCGGTCGATTATGACGGCGCCAGCGGCCCCTGCGACTTCACCGACATCGGCGACATCGCCGACTGCAAGTTCCGCTACGAGCAGGTGAAGGCGGGCAAGATCGCGCTGGTCAAGATCGCGTGACGCCGCTCGCCCAGGCGATTCTCAACGGTCTGATGACGGGGGCGCTGATCGCCGCCCCCGCCGTCGGCTTCACGACGATCTTCGCCGTGCTGCGCTATCCCTCCTTCGCCATCGCCGCGCATGCGACGCTCGGCGCCTTCGCGGCGTGGTATGTCAATACGCGGCTCGGCGCCGGCGTGCCTTTGTCGGTCGCCGTCGGTTTCCTGTTCGCCGCGCTCGTCGGCGGCTCGCTCGAGCACGCCGCTTTGCGCGGGCTGCGCGGCGCCGGCGCGCTCACCGTCTCCATCGGCTCGATCGCGCTCAACCTCGTGCTCGAGAACGCGGTGCGCTTCTCCTTCGGCAACGATCTGCGCGGCTATGATCTGCCGCTCGCGCCCGATCTGCGCTTCGCCGGCCTGCGCGTCGGCGCGCAGCAGATCGAGACGCTGGTCTTCGCCGCCGCCATCATGGCCGCTGTCTTCATCTTCCTGCGCTACACGCGCTTCGGCCGCGCCATGCGCGCCGTCGCCGACAATCCCGATCTTGCGCGCCTGAAGGGCGTCGATCCCGAGCGCATCGCCGTCGCCGCGCTGATGCTCGGGGCCGGCCTCGCCGGCGCCGGCGGCGTGCTGATCGGCCTCGACACCTCGATCGATCCGCTGACCGGCTTCCGCGTGCTGCTCTCGGTCTTCGCCGCCGCCGTGCTCGGCGGACTCGGCTCGATCCCCGGCGCCGTCGTCGGCGCGCTGGCGCTCGGCGTCGCCGAGGAGCTGGCGCTGCTCGTCCTGCCCGCGACCTACCGCACCGGCGTCGGCTTTCTGGCGATCCTGCTGATGCTCACCTTCCGCCCGCGCGGTCTGCTCGGCGAGCGGGCGGTCTGACATGCTCGCCTATCTGATCTTCACCCTGACGATCGGCGGCATTTACGCGCTGCTGGCGCTCGCCCTCAATCTCGTCTGGGGCGGGGCCGGCCTCGTCAATCTCGGCCTTGCCGGCTTCTTCGCCGTCGGCGCCTATGCGAGCGCGCTGGCGACGGGCGCCGGCGCGCCGATCCTGATCGGCTGGGGCGCGGCGATCCTCGCCGGCCTCCTCGCCGGCTTCCTCGTCACTTTCGCGACGCTCAGGCTGCGCGACGATTATCTCGCCATCGTCACGCTGGGCTTCGCCGAGATCGTCCGGCTCGTCGCGCTCAACGAGCGCTGGCTGACGAAGGGCGCGGACGGCGTCTCCGGCGTGCGCGCCCCGTTCAAGGCCGAACTCGGCGTGGCGGGATTCAATTTCTTCTATCTGACGCTCGTTGCGGCGATCGCCTGTCTCGTCTGGCTGGCGCTGCGCCGTCTCGATCTGTCGCCCTGGGGCCGCGCGGCCAAGGCCGTGCGCGAGGATCAGGAGCTGGCGCGCTTCGCCGGCAAGCGCGTGTTGCGCATCAAGTTCGAGGCCTTCGCCGTCTCCGCCGCGATCGCGGCGCTCGCCGGCGCGCTCTATGCGCATTTCACCAGCTATGTCTCGCCCGATCATTTCCAGCCGCTGATCACCATCTACGTGTTTCTCGCGGTGACGGCCGGCGGCGTCGGCCGGCCGCTCGGCGCGCTGGTCGGCGGCTATGGCGTCGTGCTGTTTCTCGAGGCGACGCGGTTTCTCGCCGGGATGACTCCGGGCCTCGCGCCCGTGCAGGTCGCCGCGCTGCGCGAGATCGTCATCGGCGCGAGCCTTCTCGCCGTGCTGCATCTGCGCCCGCAGGGCGTCTTCGCCGAACGTCCGCCGAAAGCTCCGAGGCTTCCATGACCGATCATCTCAGCCTGCTCATCGACCGTCTCGCCGAACCGGGCCAGCCCGCAACTCTGTATCGCGCCCTCGAGGAGACGACGCGCGCGCTCGTCGGCCACCGGCTGTTCACGCTGCTCTATGTCGACGGGCAGGACGTGGCGCGCGTCTGGTCGTCGCATCCCGCGCAGTATCCGGTGACCGGCCGCAAGACCATGGGCGCGACGCCCTGGGGCAAGCAGGTTCTGATCGAGAAGCGCGCTTTTCTCGGCCGCGACATGGATGCGATCCGCTGGGCTTTCTACGATCACGAGCTGATCGCCTCGCTCGGCTGCGGTGCGTCGATCAACATCCCGGTCGTCTATGACGGCGCGGCGATCGGCACGATGAATCTGCTCGACGCCGAATTCGCCTATGACGAGGATCATGTCGCGCGCGTGCGTCCGCTCGCCGCCGCGCTCGTCCCCGCCTTCCTGCTCGCCCGTCGCCAAGCCTGAGGTTCGACATGACCAGCCTGCTGATCAAGAACGCCCGCATCGTCGATGGAACCGCGCCCGAGCCCTCCGCGCCGACCAACGTGCTGATCGAGAACGGCGTCATCCGCGAGGTCGGCCGCAAGGCCGCCGCGAAGGGCGCCGAGGCGCTCGACATCGGCCGCCGCACGCTGATGCCGGGGCTGATCGATTGCCACGTCCATGTCGTGTCCTGGACCGCCAATCTCGGGCTGAACGGCGCCGCGCCCGACGCGCTCGTCACGGTGCGCGCCCTCGCCATCATGAACGCCATGCTGATGCGCGGCTTCACCACGGTGCGCGACGTCGGCGGCGCGACGCATGCGTTGCGCCTCGCCGCCGCCGAGTCCGGCGTCGCGACGCCGCGCCTGTCGCTCTCCGGCAAGGCGCTGAGCCAGACCGGCGGCCATTGCGATTTCCGCGGCCGCTGGGACGACCGGCCGGTGATACAGACCGGCTTCCGTCTCGGCGCGCTCGGCCGCATCTGCGACGGGATCGACGAGGTGCGTCGGGCAAGCCGCGAGGAGATCAAGGGCGGCGCCGACTTCATCAAGATCATGGCCAATGGCGGCGTCGCCTCGCCGACCGATCCGATCCACTTCTTCGGCTTCTCGCGCGAGGAGATCATCGCGATCGTCGAGGAGGCGAGGGGGGCGGGAACCTACGTCTCGGCCCATCTCTACACCGACGAGGCGATCCGCCGCGCCGTCGAATGCGGCGTCCATTCGCTCGAGCACTGCAACCTGATCAGGCCCGAA
>JAEULW010000215.1 GCA_016793505.1 Methylobacteriaceae bacterium
GCCATTGCCGCAGGTCGAAGGGCAAGCCGCCGGCGCCGCGCCGGCGCCCCGACCACATGAACCGACGCGCGCGGCGCCGGCGAAACGCCGGGCGCCCCCGCGCTTCGCCGCCTCGCCCGCCGATGCGCATCAGACGCGCCCGCCGCGCCCGCCGGCGCCGCGCGCCGAACCTGCGCCGACGCGGCAGGCGGCGCTCGCCCCCGCCCCGCGCGCCGGCGAGACGGCCAGCGACGCAGCGCCGCGCGGGGCCGATGTCGCCGCCTATCGCAGCCTCGTCGCCGGCCGCATCGCCGCGGCGAAGCGCTATCCGGCAGGGGCGCGCGAGCGCGGCGAAACGGGTCGTCCCGTGCTCGCCTTCACGCTGACGCCGTCGGGCGCCGTGGCCGGCGCGGCGATCGCCCGTTCAAGCGGCCATGCCGACCTCGACGCCGAGACGCTCGCCATGCTGCGCCGCGCCGCGCCCTTCCCGAAGCCGCCCGCCGGCGCGCCGCGCAACTTCTCGATCGGGGTCAGTTTCGACCTGCGATGAAGCGCGCATCGCGACATCGCGCCGCTTCGGTCTAGTCTCGCCGGCATTGCTGCGGAGGACGACAGGTGACGGACGCGACGACGCTCGATCCGGGTGATTTCGAAGAGCATCCGCATCGCCGGGCGCTGCTCGACGAATTGCACGCCCGCCCGTTCCAGGCGATGTCGACGCCGACGCGTCTGATGCGCTTCGGCTTCCTGACCGACGCGCGACAGGCCGAGACGGCGCGCCTGGACTTCGCGGCGCTGTGCGCGGCGCATGGCGCCGTCGCGCCGCGGCCGGGCGCCAAGCATCACGTCGCCCGCCTCGGCGAGATCGATCTGGCCTTCGAGCAGCACGGCGAATTCACCACCTACACCTTCATCCTGCGCGGCGAGGGCGCGGCGCCCTTCGAGCCCGATTCCGGCGCGCGGGCGCGGCGCCTGCCGGCGCTCGGCAAGCCCGGGGCGCATCTCGTCTCGATCGATCTGTGCCTCGCCGCGGTCGAGGCGACCGACTTCGAGCGATGGTTTGATCCGACCAGTCTGGCCGCCGCCGACGTCAAGAACGGCGCGGCGACCATGGCGACCGACTTCCGCCCGACCGCCGACGGCTTCATCCGCATTCTGGTCGCCGATCGGGCGCTTTCGGTGAACGCCGCCGGCGCGCTCTGCCAGCGGCTGCTCGAGATCGAGACCTATCGCATGCTGGCCATGCTCGGCCTGCCCGAGGCGCAGCGCCTGACGCCGCGCACGGCGCGCATGGAGGAGGAGCTGACCCGCGTCGCCCAGGAGACGACGAAGAGCGGCGGCCTTGCGGACGACAGCGGCTTGTTGCGCCGCCTGACTCTGCTGGCTGCCGAACTCGAGGCCGACACCTCGGCGAGCGCCTACCGGTTCGGCGCGAGCCGCGCCTATGACGAGATCATTCGCCAGCGTCTGCAGGCGATCGGCGAGGAGCCGCGCGCGCAATATCCGACCTTCGGCTCCTTTCGGGCGCGCCGCGGCGCGCCGGCGATGCGCACCATCCTGACGATCGAGCGCCGCCAGCACGCCCTGTCGGAGAAGGTTACGCGCGCCACGCAACTGCTGCGCAGCCGCATCGACGTCGCCATCGAGGAGCAGAATGGCCAGTTGCTCGCCGCGATGAACGATCGCGCCCGCATGCAGCTTCGCCTGCAGCAGACGGTCGAAGGCCTCTCCGTCGCGGCGATCAGCTACTATGTCGTCGGCCTCGCAGGCTATGTGTTCAAGGCGATGAAGGACGCCGGCGCGCCGATCGATCCCAACATCGCCATGGGCGCGGCCGTGCCGCTTTCCATCCTCGGCGTCTGGTGGGTCGTGCGCCGCATCCGCCGCAGCCACAGCGAGCACTGACGCGCCTCAGCGCCCGCCGACCTCGTCGACCCGCCTCATGCCCTCGCCGGCGAAGTCGCGCGCCCGGTCCGCCGCCGTCCGCCCCTCGATCAGACGTTCAGGCCGCAATTCGGCGAGCGGGACGATCACGAAGCCGCGCTCGGCCATGCGCGGATGCGGCAGAGTGAGTCCGGCCCGCGCAATCCGCGCCTCGCCGACATAGAGCAGATCGACGTCGATGAGCCGCGGTCCCCAGCGCTCGCCGCGCACCCGGCCCATGCCGCGCTCGATCTCGAGCGCCAGCGCCAGCAGCGCCTCGGGCGCCGCATCGCTGAACCCGGCCGCCACGGCGTTGGTGAACCAGGCCTGATCGGTCTTGCCCCAGGGCGGCGTGCGCCACAGCGAGGACAGACGCAGTTCAGCCATGAGCGGGCTTGACGCCAGCGCCGCGAACGCCGCGCGGACGGCGCCGGCGCCGTCGCCGATATTGCCGCCGAGACCGAAGGCGACGTCGACGGCCCGCTCACGCATGGCGCTCGCCGGCTGCGCGGAAGGCGACGAAGGCGGCGATCGCATCCCTGTGCGCGCCGACGTCATGCGCGCGCAGGATGGCCGCACCCGCCGCGAGCGCCGCCAGATGCGCGCCGAGCGTCGAGAACAGCCGCGCGTCCGTTCCCTCGCCTGTCGTGAACGGCGCCAGGAACGACTTGCGCGACAGGCCGACGAGGAACGGCAGGCCGTAATCGGCGAGTTCGGGCAGGCGCGCGACGCATTGCATGTTCTGGCGCGGCGTCTTGCCGAAGCCGGCCCCCGGATCGAGGATGATGCGGTCGCGCGGCACCCCGGCGCGCGCAGCAAGCTCCAGACTGCGGTCGAAGAAGCGGCGCATGTCGGCGACGATGTCGATCGTCTCGTCCTTGGAGTCGCGATTGTGCATGGCGACGAGGATGGCGCCCGTCTCGGCGACGGCGTCCGCCATCGCCGCGTCCTTCTGCAGGCCCCAGACGTCGTTGACGACGACCGCTCCGAGCGCGCACGCCCGGCGCGCCACGGCGGCCTTGCTCGTGTCGATCGACAGCGCCGTCGTCCCCGTGGCGGCTGCGATCGCCGGCCAGTGCGACTCGATGCGCGCCAGTTCCTGCGCCTCGTCGAGCGGGCTGTGCCCCGGCCGCGTCGACTCGGCGCCGACGTCGATGATGTCGGCGCCTTCCGCGGCGAGGCGCGCGGCCCGAGCGCTCGCCCGCTCGACGCCGTAGAACCGCCCGCCGTCCGAGAACGAATCCGGCGTGACGTTGAGAACGCCCATCAGCAGCAGGCGCCGGCCGATCAGGTCGAGCAGAGCGTCGCGGCGCGCCGCCAGTTCGGGCTTCATCATCGATCGCGCCTCCGGGCTCAGCGACGGCGTCGCGAGTG
>JAEULW010000211.1 GCA_016793505.1 Methylobacteriaceae bacterium
GCGCGGGCGATGGCGACGCGCTGCTGCTGCCCGCCCAAGAGCTGCGTCGGGCGATGCGACATGCGCGAACCGAGTCCGACGCGCTCGAGCTTGGCCTGCGCCTTCGCCCGCCGCGCCGCGCGATCGGCGCCGGCATAGACCATCGGCAGTTCGACATTGGCGAGCGCGCTGACGCGATCGAGCAGATTGAACTGCTGGAAGACGAAGCCGATGCGCCTGTTGCGCACCCGCGCCAGCGCGTCTTTCGAGAGTTGCGACACTTCCTCGCCGGCGAGCCGGTAGCGCCCCGAACTCGGCCTGTCGAGACAGCCGACGAGATTCATGAAGGTCGACTTGCCCGAGCCCGATGGGCCCATGACGACGACGAACTCGCCCTTGTCGATCGACAGGCTGACCTCGTCCAGCGCCATGACGATTTCGCCGCCGAGTTCGTAGCGGCGCGACAGTTTGTCCGTCTCGATCAGCGCCATGCGGCCAGCGCCTTCCGCGCTCCGGCCGCCGCCTCGCCGTCATGGCGAGCGGAGCGAAGCCATCCACGGGCGCAGCGCATGGCGACGACGATGGATCGCTTCGCTGCGCTCGCGATGACGGAAAGGTCGCGCCCCTCGCCGTCATGGCGAGGCGGCGAAGCCGACGCCGCCATCCCTCCTGCGCCACGCGCCTGGATTGCTTCGCTTCGCTCGCAATGACGCAGCATCGCGCGACCTCTAGAAGAACCGGCCGAACAGCGAGGTGGACGCCTTCGGCCCCGAGCCGCCGACGATCACTTCCTGTCCCTCGGCGAGCGAACCGGAGAGAATTTCCGTCGTCGCTCCGTCGGTGGCGCCGAGCGTCAGCGCCGTCGCCTGCGGCTCGCCGTCGGCGCCGACGATGAAGACGCGGCCGGGCTGGCCGCCCTGCGCCGGCCCGGCGCGTCCCGCCGCGCCGCCGCGCTGCGCGGCGAAGCGCTGGCCGAGCGCGGCGAACAGCTTTTTCTGCTCCTCGTTCAGCACGGCCTCGATCTCGGCCGACATCTCCTCGCGGATCGTCCGCATGCGCGCGCCGCGGCCGGCGGCCTCGCCCTCGCCCATCGCCTGCGTGAAGCGCGTGCGGGCGGCGGCGAAGATGTCGTCGATGCGCTTCTGCTGGGTCGCGTCGGGCTTCACCTCGTTGCGGATCGCCGCGGCGAGTTCGCCCATGGCGCGGCCCGCCTGTCCGCCCTGACCGCTCGCCCCGCCGGGGTTCGGCGGCGGTCCGAAGCCGCCGCCCGGGCCGCCGGCGAGTCCGCCGCCGAGCGGATTGGCGGGGGCGGCCGGCGCCGCCGGCTGGGCCGACGGCGGACGCCAGCGCAACGCCGCGTTGGGCGCGCGCAGCACGTTCTCGCGCCGGTCGGTGACGATGCGCAGATTGGCGGTCATGCCGGGGCGCAGTTCGAGCCGCGGATTCTCCACCGAGACGATGGCGGTGTAGATGACGACGTTCTGCACCGTCTGCGAGCCGAGCCGCACCAGCTTCAGCTTGCCCTCGAAGCTGCGCGCCGGCCAGGCGTTGACGGTGAAGCTGACCGTCTGCCCCTCGCGCACGCGGCCGACGTCGGTCTCGTCGATATTGGCGTAGATCTCCATCCGCGCCAGATCCTCGGCGATCAGGAACAGCGTCGGCGCCTGCAGCGAGGCGGCGACCGTCTGGCCGAGTTCGATCTGCCGCTGCACCACGACGCCGTCGACCGGCGAGCGGATTTCGGTGTTGGAGAGATCGACCTCGATCTGCTTGACCACAGCGCCGCGCTGCTGGGCGGTGGCCTGCGCCGCGAGGCCCTGCGCCTCGATGACTTTCGCATCCGCCTCGAGCGCCGAGATCGACGCCTTCGCCGAGCCGATCTGCGCCTGCGCCGAGGCGCGCTGGGCGCGCTGCGTGTCGAGCGCGGTTTTCGCCTGCTGCAGCGTCACGGCGGAGGCGACGCCGCGGGCGTTCAGCTCCGACTGGCGTTGAAACGTCTTCTCCGCGTCGGCGATGACGAGATCGAGGCGTTTGAGCTGCGCCTCGACGTCGGCGAGCTGGGCGCGGGCGCGCTCGGCGTCGGCGGCGTTCTTCAGCTTCTGCGCCTGCTGCACGGCGACCTGCGCCTGCGCCTGCGCGAGGTCCGCGCGCGCCCCCTCGAGCCGGGCGCGCACCTGCGTGTCGTCGAGCCGGGCGACGACGTCGCCGGCCTTCACCCGGCTGTTGAAGTCGACCAGAATCTCCTTCACGAGGCCCGACATCTGCGAGCCGACGATGACGGTGGAGATCGGGTTGATCGTCCCCGTCGCCGACACCGCCGCGACGATCGCGCCGCGATCCACCTTGGCCGTGCGCCAGCTCGCCTCGGGCTGGGCGGCGCGGCTGCGGTCGAGATAGGCCCAGCCCCCCGCCCCGGCGAGGAGCAGCAGCGCAAGCATGATCAGGCGGCGCATGACGCGCGAACTCCCGGATTTCGGGGCGAGACTAGCACCCGGCCCATATGGGGTCACGTTAAGCTCTTGTCATGCGGCGGGGCGGGCGCCGACGTCAGTCGTCGGCGTCCTCGTCGCGTTCGATCGGCGCCTCGTCTCTTGCGCCATCAGCCCATTGGAAAGGCGGATTGTTTCGTTGGTCGTAGGCTGCCGTGATCGCGGCGACGGACTCCTCGAAACTTATCAGTTGCGCCGGTATGCCGGTCCTGGGCGGGGCGGTCGTCACGTCGAAGAACCCGACCTTCCCGAATTTCGCAGGAGAGGTGTCATAGAGCCCGAGGAGAACGAGTTCGAATGCCGTCGGATCATCATCGGGCTCCGTCCTGCCGCTGCGCTCCCGGAACAGGCGAACCGCCTGTCCGAAACTCGAAGGGCTTTTCGTGCCGCCATCGAGGCAGGCGTCGAGCGGCAGGAAAATCACCGCGCAGAGCACGGCGTAGGGCTGACGGGTGTGATAGTCGCCAGCCTCCGCGCGCAGTTCATTGTCTGCCCGCGTGAAATTTTTCGTGTATCGTCTCGTGCTCGGGTCCCGGAAATTCAGCGTCTTGATCGATACGCCGAGTCCGAGGCCCAGTTCGACCGTCGAATAATTCACATCGAGCTTCTTGACGCCTTTGCTGGTTCGCGCGCGCGATTCCTGCCCGCGCCCGTCGGGCCCGGGCAAGATGCCGGGAAATTTGACGCGGAGAGCATTGGCGTATCGGGAAGCCAGAGCGCGCGAAAGCTTCTCCGCGAAATTCTTCTTGGCAGGTCGATCGCTCGCCGAAATCGCCACATAGTCGCCGGCGACCCGCAGTTCTGACGCGATCGTGCAAGCCGCGGGATGGGCGGAAGTCGGTTTCACGGCGGCGCGATCTTGCGGCGAAGACGCAGCGCGAGTTTGGCGGCGTCCCGCGTTTGACAATCCCAAACGATCGCGACACGGAATCCAGCGGCCCGCAACGAGCGCGCTTTCGCCGCGTCCCTCCGTCGATTGTCTGAAAATTTTTCCATCCAGAAATGCATGTTGCGCTTGGGGATGCCGGCGAGACGGCAGTTGGTATGGCGATGCCAGAAGCAGCCATTGACGAAGATCGCCCAGCCGGCGCGCTTGTTGGCGAAATCAGGCGATCCCGGCAATGAACCAACGTTTCTGCGATAGAATGCGCGAATAGCTCTCAGCGTCGTCGCCACCCGTTCTTCGGCTGACGTGCGCGTGCGTCGAACGCGTTTCATCAAAGCCGATCTGACAGGGTCGGTTTCTGGCCCACGCGAGGACATCTGCGTCACTCCGCCGCGATCCGCCCGTCGAGCATCGCCTCGCGCGCCTCCATGCGGGCGAGGTGCGCCGCGACGCGATCACGGAAGCCGGGAACGAAGCGCAGCGCCGATCGATCGGTGCGCCCGAGAAAGCCAGCCGTCGCCCGCACCGAGAGTGGCTCGACCGGATGGCGCAGGAAAGCGGCCAGCGAGCGGCGACGCCGCCAGACGGGGAAGGCCGAGATTTCGACCTCGTGCGTCCGCCGGCCGTCGAAGCGCGCGGCCTTCGGCCAACGGCCGCTGACCGGCATCGGCCGATCGCGCGCCTCGTCGTGACGGCCCGGCGTCGCCAGGCGCCCGCCAACCCACTCGGCGACCGGCACCGTAACTGCGTTTCCGACCAGCGACCACCGCCAGGAGGAGCGGCACACCGCTTCGGCCGGCTTCGTCCAGTTCTCGGGAAAGCCCTGCAGGCGCTCGGCGTCTCGAATGTCCGGCTTGCCGATCATGCCGTCGGGGAACAGGATCGCCGGCGGCGAAGCGATCCCCAGCGTCGAGCCGTTTTTGAGCGTAGGCACCGAATCCGGCGCCCAGCCGAGCCCGCGAACTCCTTCAGTCCAGTAGAATCCGTGCGCATGCGTATCGAGCGCGAACACACGTTCGGGCGGCATCGCTTCGTCGGCGAACAGCACATCCTCTGGTCGACCCTCGCGGCTGGCCACGAAGAACACGCGCTCGCGCCGCTGCGGCGTGAACGAGAGCGAATTGACGACGCGATAGGCCCAGCGATAGCCGCGCTCCTCGAAGGCGGCGACGAGCCGCGCCATCGCCCGCCCGCCGTCGAGATGCAGCATGAAAGACACGTTCTCGAGCAATACCCAGGGCGCGCGCCGGCGATCGAGCAGACGAAAAACGTGATCGACGAGCCCTGATCGGCTCCCGCTGATGCCAGCAGTGCGGCCCGCCTGACTGAGATCCTGGCAGGGAAAGCCGGCCGCGAGCAGTTCCACGCCGCGCGGGAGGGCCCTCAAGCCTGCCACATCGCCGACGTTCGGGACGTGTTCGAAACGCGCGGCGAGCACCGCGGCTGCAGGCGACCAGTTTTCGGCGAAGAGCTCCGCCTCGTGGCCTGCGTTCCGCAACCCGAGTTCCAGACCACCTATGCCTGCGAACAGCCCTGCGACGCGCATCAGGAAAAAGAATCCGAGCCAAGTGTTCGCCGAGTGTTCTGTGAACTATCGGCCGGTGTCAACTTCGTCTCATCCCTTCTTCGCATTCCCCTCCCCTCGCTGCGCTCGGCCGGGAATGACAGCCCCCGCCCTTGTCCGGCCCGGCCCCCGCCTCTAGAAAGCGGCCGACCCGAAAGGCCGCAAATGTCCGAACGCACCGTGAAGCCGCGCCTGCCGCGCGGGCTTGTCGACCGCAACCCCGCCGACGTCGCGGCGACCGACCGCATGCTGGCGGCGATCCGCGAGAGCTACGAGCTCTACGGCTTCGAGGCGGTCGAGACGCCGTTCATCGAATACACCGATGCGCTCGGAAAATTCCTGCCGGATCAGGACCGGCCGAACGAGGGCGTGTTCTCGTTCCAGGACGACGACGAGCAGTGGCTCTCCCTGCGCTACGACCTCACCGCGCCGCTCGCCCGCTACGTCGCCGAGAATTTCGACCGGCTGCCGAAGCCGTATCGCTCGTATCGCTGCGGCTGGGTGTTCCGCAACGAGAAGCCGGGGCCGGGGCGGTTCCGGCAGTTCATGCAGTTCGACGCCGACACGGTGGGCGCGTCTTCGCCCGCCGCCGACGCCGAAATCTGCATGATGGCGGCCGATACGCTGGATGCCTTGGGCTTGAAGGGCAAGTACGTCATCAAGGTCAACAACCGGAAGATTCTGGATGGCGTGATGGAGGCGATCGGGCTGGGAGGCGAGGCGAACGCCGGCCGCCGGCTGACGGTGCTGCGCGCGATCGACAAGCTGGATCGGCTTGGATGGGAAGGTGTCTTGCTGTTGCTGCAAGGCGGGCGCAGAGACGCGAGTGGGGATTTCACGAAAGGCGCAGGTCTAGAAGAAACCCAAGCAGAATTGATCCGAATCATGCTTTTCAATAATCCCCAGATACCAATTGCCGAGGCTACACGACAATATCTGCCAAACCATCCCGACATTACACCCTCAATTCAACCTGGGATTGATGAGCTTTCCCAGATTGAAATGCTGATCAAAGATGCTGGATACTTGGATCGAGTCAAGACAGATAGATCCGTCGTCCGCGGCCTCGAATATTACACCGGCCCGGTCTTCGAGGCCGAGCTCACCTTTGAGGTCCCCGGCGAGGACGGCCGGCCCGTGCGCTTCGGCTCGGTCGGCGGCGGCGGGCGGTATGACGGGCTTGTCGGCCGCTTCCGCGGCGAGAGCGTGCCGGCCACCGGCTTCTCGATCGGCGTGTCGCGGCTCTACGCCGCGCTGAAAGCAGTGAACAGCCCGATCGTCGCCGGCGCGGTCAAACGCGGCCCGGTCGTCGTGCTGGTCATGGACCGCGACGCCGAGTCCATGGCCCGCAGCCAGCGCCTCGTCGCGACTCTGCGCGGCGCGGGCATCCCGGCCGAACTGTATCTCGGCGAGGCAGGCATGAACGCCCAGCTCAAATATGCCGACCGGCGCGGCGCGGTCTGCGCCGTCATCCAGGGCTCGAACGAACGCGATAAAGGCGTCGTCGCGCTCAAGGACCTGATCGCCGGCGCGGAGCTGAACAAGGGCGCCAAGACGCTGGATCGCGACGCCTTTCTCGCCCTGAAACAGCGCGCCCAGATCGAGGCGCCGGAGAACGAGCTCATCGCCGCCGTGCGCGCGGTGCTGGCGCGCTACGCCTGAGCCGGTCGAAGGGCGCGGGCGTCGGGAATGACGCTCGATCTGTCATCCCGGCCGGGGCGAAGCGGCTGTCATCCCGGCCGGAGCGCAGCGGCTGTCATCCCGGCCGGAGCGAAGCGGAGAGCCGGGACCCAGACCGGGGGCGTCGAGCGCCATGCCCGGCGCTGGGTTCCCGCACGCCCGCTGCGCCGGCGTCGGGAATGACAAAGGAGGCGCGCGCGCTCTTCCCCCCTGTCATCCCGGCCGGAGCGCAGCGGAGAGCCGGGACCCAGTTATTCGGCATCGAGCGCGACGCCCGGCATCCTCTGGGTTCCCGCGCGCCGGCTGCGCCGGCGTCGGGAATGACACTCGACCTGTCATCCCGGCCGGAGCGAAGCGGAGAGCCGGGACCCAGTCCGGCGGCGTCGAGCGCCATGCCCGGCGCTGGGTTCCCGCGCGCCGGCTGCGCCGGCGTCGGGAATGACGCCGGGAAGGGGGCTTGTCCTCTGCCCCGCCGCGGCTCACTTGCCGCGTTTGGCGAGCCACTGCTTCATCCAGGCGATCTCCTTCTCCTGCGCGGCGATGATCTCCTGCGCGAGCCTCTTCGTCTCGGCGTCCTTGCCATGCGCCAGCACGACCTTCGCCATGTCGATCGCGCCCTGATGATGCGGGATCATGCCGCGCACGAAATCGACGTCGGCGTCGCCCGAGAAGGCGATGTCCATGTCCTTGTGCATGCGGGCGTTGGCCTCCTGGAAAGCCTTGGTCGAGGCCGGGGCGTTCGCCGCCGGCGCGCCATGGCCGGCATGGCCCGGCGGATGCGCGCCCTGCGCGAGCGCCGCGCCAGCGGCGCCGAAGGTGAGGGCCAGCGCGAGAGCGGAGATTTTCAGCGTCGTCATGTCGAACTCCGGAAGGTGGCCGCGCGGCGCAATCCGTCGTCGCGGCGGGCAAAGATCAGGTGGATTGGGCGGCTTCAGGCGCGGCGCGGCGGTCGCTCGATGCGCTCGCGCGCTGCGACTGGCGGCGCGGCGTCGGCGAGCCGCCAAAGCGGCGCCGCCGGCCGCGCCGCGGCGCGCGCGGGCGCCGAGGCGAGGCGCGGCGTCGCCGCGCAATGCAGCGCGCAGCACAGCTGCAGGGCCGCGCCGGATTCGGGGCGCGCCGGATGATGCGTCCCCGCCATGTCGGCCGCGCGCTCGTGGCAGGGCGGGGCGGCGCGCGGCGCAGCGCTCGCGGACGCCAGCGCGCCGGCCATGACCAGCAGCGCGGCGAGCAGGAATCGCGCCGCGCCGATGCTTCGCAACCACGACATGACCGTCAGCATTCCGCCCGCCTGAGGCCGAATTGCGGCGCCTGCGTCAGCGCGTGCGTTTCAGATCGGCGCCGATCAGCAGCGCGCTGCGCTCGCCGAGCCGCACCCGGTAGACCTGCAGATTCTCCATGATGCGCTGCACATAGTCGCGCGTCTCGGAGAACGGGATGCGCTCGATCCAGTCGATCGGATCGACCTTGCCGTCGCGCGGATCGCCATAGGCGGCGATCCACTGCTTCACCCGGTGTCCGCCGGCGTTGTAGGCGGCGAAGGTGAGGATGTACGAGCCGCTCTGCTCGATCAGCAGGTCGCCGAGATGGGCGGCGCCGAGCTGGGCGTTGAAGGCCGGATCGCTCAGCAGGCGCCGTTCGTCGAAGGCGACGCCGGCGCGCTCTGCGGTGCGTCGCGCCGTCGAGGTGAGCATCTGCATCAGACCCTTCGCCCCGGCATGCGACACGGCGTCGGTCTGGAAGGCGCTCTCCTGCCGGGCGATCGAATAGACCATCGCCTTCTCGGCCGAATGGCCGACGGCGGCCTGATAGTCGGGCACGCCGAAGGTCGGGAAGGCGGCCTCGTCGAGCGGCATGCCGCGCTGCGTCGCCAGCTTGCCGACGATCAGCGTCGCGCGCGCGTCGCGCTGGTCGCGCAGCGTCTCGGACAGCGCCGCCACCTCTTCAGGAGACGCCGCGCCCTTGGCCGCGTCGACGGCGAGCGGCAGGGCGAGCCGTTTCTCGCCGATCGCGTAAAGCAGTTCGACGACGCGCACGAGTTCGCTCTGCGGCGCCGCCGCGACGTTGCGCAGCGGCAGCTCGTCCCAGTCGAGGCGGGCGCGGGCGAGCTGGCCATAGAAGGTCGCCCCATGGCTGGCGGCGCTGCGGTAATGGGCCTGCGCGGCGCGGTCCTCGCCGAGCTGTTCGGCGGCGCGGCCCTGCCAGTAGGCGGCGCGGGCGATCGAGATCGGCGTCTCGGCGGCGGCGCGGGCGCGGTCGAAATGGATCTTGGCGAGGCCCGCGTCGCCGGCCCCGCCGTCGAGGAAGCGCAGCGCGATCCAGCCCGCATGGAACTCCGCCTCGACGATCCAGCGCGAGGACTGCGCGCCATGGCCGGCGGCGATGCGGTAGGCGCGCGCCGGATCGCCCTGATCGAGCAGCTTGCGCGCGATCAGACGGCGCTCGGTCCACCAGGCGTCGCCGTCGACGATCGCCGCCGCCTCACGCGGCGCGGCGTCGATCAGCGCCGCCGCTTCGGCGATCTTGTTGGCGCGGCGCAGCACCTGCGCGCGGGCGAGGATCAGTCCGGGATCGGCCTGCAGCTCCTTCGGCACCGCGGCGATCGCCGCCTCGGCCGGGGATTCGTCGTTGACCAGCGCCCGCGCCCTGGCGAGCTTGGCGACGTCGGCGCCGGCGAGCGCGGCGGCGCGCAGCCCGGCGGCGTTCTTTTCGGCGTAGAGCAGCCGGTCGGCGCGGAACCTGTGATCCTCGCGCGTCAGCATCGATCCGAATTCGCGCAGCAGCGGCTGTTCGAGCCAGCCCGGCAGATCGCGGTCGCGCCACACCTCGACGACGAGCTTGCGCGCCTCGGCGGGGCGGCCCTCCTCGACATGGATGCGCGCCAGCGCCAGCTTGCCGGCCGCCGTCTCCGGCGCGCGGCGGACGAGCGCCGCCTTGACCTCGGCCGGGCGCCGGCGGTCGCCATACAGCGCTTCCTCGGCCCGCTGCTCGAGCCAGGCGGCGGACGGCCAGGCCGGATGCGCTTCCAGAAAGGCGCGGATGCGGTCATAGCCTGCCGGGCGCGGCTGCTGGCGCAGCGCCGCCCATTCCAGCGTCGTGCGCATGGTCGGATCGGCGAAGCGCGCCGCGATGGCGTCGCCGCCCGCCAGATCGCCCTTGCGATAGAGCGCGATCGCCTCGCGCATCGCGTCGGCGTCGACGGCGAGCGGCAGCGCGTGATCGTCGACCGCCCAGCGCCGGTCGGTCTGCAGGATCGCCTGGAGCGCCGACGGTTTGGGCGCCGCCGGCGCATAAGCGAGGGCGCCGGTGGCCGCTCCGTCGGTCGGCGCGGCGTTTCCGTCGGGTCCGGCTGTCAGGGCGCCGAAGGCCGCCGCGCTGATCGCCGCCGGCGCGGCGGCCCCGGCGAGCGGCGCGGGCGCCTCGGGGCGCAGGGCGAGGAAATAGGCGAGGCCGACCACGGCCGGCCCGACGAACAAGGCGATCATGGCGACGCCCTTGAGCGCGCGAGAACGCGGACGCGTCTCTTCGTTCAATATCGCCATGTTCGCTTGCAGAACCCTTAACCATCGCGACGCCGACGAAAGCCGGCCCCGCCGGCCTTTCCAAGGCGGCGCGCGCCGGCTATGTCTGCCGTCCGAACGATCCAGCCAGCCGATTGCGGCGGCCGCGGGGCGGACCAGCCGCCCGGCGCGAGGGAGCTCCGGGACAGACCGATGACCAGGACGACGCTCAAGCTGCGCGGCTCGATGCCCGCGCTCGTCACGCCCTTCCGCAATGGCGCCATCGATGAGGCCGCTTTCCGCGCCCTCGTCGACTGGCAGATCGCCGAAGGCTCGACCGCGCTGGTGCCGGTCGGCACCACCGGCGAAAGCCCGACGCTGAGCCACGAGGAGCATCGCCGCGTCGTCGAGATCTGCATCGATCAGGCGAGGGGGCGCGCCCCGGTCATCGCCGGCGCCGGCTCCAACAACACCGACGAGGCGGTCAGCCTCGCCCGCCACGCCGAGAAGGCCGGCGCCGACGCCGTGCTCGTCGTCACGCCCTACTACAACAAGCCGACGCAGGAGGGCATGTATCGCCACTTCAAGGCGGTCAACGACGCGATCGGCATTCCGATCATCATCTACAACATCCCGCCGCGCTCGGTCGTCGACATGTCGGTCGACACCATGGCGCGCCTCTACGAGCTGAAGAACATCGCCGGCGTGAAGGACGCGACCGGCAACGTCGCCCGCGTGTCGCTGCAGCGCATGGCGATGGGGCCGGACTTCATCCAGCTCTCGGGCGAGGATATGACAGCGCTCGCCCATATGGCGGCGGGGGGCCATGGCTGCATCTCGGTCGCCGCCAACGTCGCCCCGCGGCTCTGCGCCGAGCTGATGAGCGCCTGCCTTGCGGGCGACTATGCCGGCGCTCTGCGCCTGCAGGATCGCCTCGCGCCGCTGCATCACGCGATCTTCATCGAGCCCGGCCTCGCCGGCGCCAAGCACGGTCTGTCGATCCTCGGCAAGGTCGAGGAGTCGGTGCGTCTGCCGCTGCTGCCGGTGACGCCGGCGACCGGCCAGATCATCCGCAAGGCGATGGCCCATGCCGGCCTGATCAACGCCTGAGTCAGTCCGCCGCCGCAACCCCCATCCTGAGCCTGTCGAAGGATGAGATCGCTGGCCGCGACCTGCGCCGCGCCTCGACTTCGCTCCGCGTGAGGCGCTTCGGCATCTTCGCGCCGCCGCAACCCTCGTCGCTGAGCGAAGTCGAAGGACGCGAACGCCGCGCGGCGGCTTGATCTGGCGCATGGCGACGCCGTCTGCGGTATATATTATCTTTCTCTGATATACGGAGGAAGTCACGATGCGCATTGCCCTGTTGTGTTGCGCCGCGTTGATCGCGGGCGCCGCGATCGCCCAGCCTGCGGGCCAGCAGGGCACGGGGCCGGGCGGCCACGGCCCGGGCTTCGGTCAGCCCGGCTACGGGCAGGGCTCGCCGGACTTCAAGCTGCCGCCCGATCCGCGCGCCGCGCTGGAAATTCCTCCGCATGTGCGCGACTTCCTGCGCTTCGAGATGCGCGGTCATCTCGAGCAGCTTTCGACGCTGATGGCGCGGGTCGCCGAAGGCAATTTCAAGGAGGCCGCCGCCTTCGCCCGGACCGGCCTTGCGGTGATGGGCAATCATCCCCCCGGCGCGCCGGCGCCCGGCGCCTTCATGCCGCAGGAGTTCCGCGCCATGGGGCAGGCCATGCACATGGCGGCCGCCGAGGTCGCGCGCGTCGGCGACGCCGCCGCGAACCCGCCCGGCGCGCAGGACTGGAAAGCGATGATGGAGTCGGTCGGCAACCTCACCGCCGCCTGCGCCGGCTGCCACGGCTCGTTCCGGTTGAAATAGCGGTCGCAATCGTTCCGACGCGCCTCGCCGTGAGCTTGTCGAAGGGCGGGACGAGCCGCGCGCCGCGTGTGGACCGCGCCGGCCGCAAGTGGCAAGGTCGCCGGCCTTCGCCCATCGAGACCGGCGCCGATGTACCAGCCCCCGCATTTTCAGGTCACGGACGAGGCCGCGCTGCACCGCGCCGTCCGCGCCCATCCGCTCGGCTTGCTGATCACCGCCGGCGCCGGCGGGCTGATGGCCAATCCGGTTCCCTTCCTGCTGATCGAGGGATCGCCGCTGCGCCTTGTCGCGCATGTCGCCCGCGCCAATGCGCAATGGCGCGAGATCGGCGAGGGGCTCGACGCGCTCGTCGTCTTCCAGGGCGCCGACGCCTATGTCTCGCCCGGCTGGTACGCCGCCAAGCGCGAGCACGGCAAGGTCGTGCCGACGTGGAATTACGTCATCGTGCAGGCGCGCGGCCGCGCGCGCATCCATGACGACCGGCAATGGCTGCGCACCCAGGTCGGCATGCTCACAGATCATCACGAGGAGCGCCGCGCCGAGCCTTGGGCGGTGCGCGACGCGCCGGACGATTTCGTCGCCGCGCAGCTGAAAGGCATCGTCGGGATCGAGATCGAGGTCAGCCAACTCGTCGGCAAGGCCAAGCTGTCGCAGAACCGCGGCGAGGCGGACCGCGCCGGCGTCCGCGAAGGCCTCGCCGCCGAGAGCGATCCGGTCGCCCAGATGATCGGCCGGCTGATGGACGAGGCCTGAGCCGCGCCTTACGCAACCAGCCCCTTCATCGGCCCGATCGCCGCCGTGTCCGGAAAGATGCGCTCGGCCAGCACCATGCCAGACAGGCCGAACAGATCGGCGACGACGCCCTTGCACACGGCGCGCACATCCGTCGTCGGCTTCAGATCGCGGCGCTCATAGAGCTGCTCGTCCTTCAGGCCCGGCCAGTCCGCGACGACGCGCCCGCCGCGCACCGCCCCGCCGACCAGATAGGCGACCGTGCCGACGCCGTGATCGGTGCCGATCGTGCCGTTGATCCGCGCCGTGCGGCCGAACTCGGTCAGCACGAGGATCGCCGTGTCGGCCCAGACCGCCTTCAGCCCGCTCTCGAAGGCGGCGAAGGCCTGATCCAGCCCGCCGAGCAGCGTCGCCAGGCGCCCAGTCGCGCCGCCCTCGTCGGCATGCGTGTCCCAGCCCTCGAAGGCGAGCGCGGCGATGCGCGGCCCGTCCTCGGCGGCGACCAGCCGCGCCGCCGCCGCGGCGATCTGCGCCATGCCCTGCGGCGTCGCCGGGCCGCCGCGCGCCCGATTCTCGGCGCCGCCGAGCTTCTGCGCCGAGGCGATCGCCTCGGTCTCGACCGCCCGGGCGAGCGCCCGCGACAGCGCCGGATCCGTCTGCCCGTAGAGATCGCCGAGCCGCCGGACGAGATCGTCGCCGGCCGGCGGCAGGTTGGGCGGCGCCCAGCCGAGAACGGGCGCAGGGCCGCGCACGATCAACGGGGCCGTCACGCCGACGCCGAGCGCGCCGCGCCGCGCCGTCGGCGCGCCGGCGGGCAGGGCGGCGACGACGCGGTTGAGCCAGCCCGACTCGACCATCGCCGGCGAATTCCGGCCGCTCTCCAGCACGTCCTGCCCGTCGAAATGCGAGCGCTCGCGATAGCCGGTCGCCGCCGCGTGGACGATCAGCGCCTGCCTCTCGCGGAACAGCCGCGCGAACGCCGGCGTCGCCGGATGCGCGGCGAAAAACCCGTCGAGCGGCAAGGCCGCGCCCTCGCCGGTCGCCGCCAGCGCCAGCGGCCCGCGCAGCGCCGCATAGTCCGGATCGCCGATCGGCGGGACCGCGGCGAGCCCGTCGAGCGCGCCGCGCAGCACGACCACGATCAGCCGCGCGTCGCGCGCCCCGGCGGCGAAAGCGAAGCGCGGCAGGAACGACCAGCCGAACAGCGCGCCGGCCGCCCCGAGCGCCGCGCGCCGCGACGGCGTCATCTGCGAACAGGCCTCGTTCATCGGCTCATCTCCGCTGGAACTCCGGCGCCATCAGCAACAGCGCGATCGCCTGCGGCCGGCTTTCGGCCCGCGCCACCGCCTGCCGCGTCTCGGCCGACAGCAGCGGGCCGAGCGCCTCCTCGGCGAGGGCGCGCGGATCGACGCCGGCCGCGCCCAGGCGGCCGATCGCCGCGGCGAATTCGACCCGCGCCTTGACGCCTTCCGGCGTCGTCCAGATCGCCGAGGAAAGGGAAAACCCGTCCGGGCCCGGCGGCTGCCACAGCGGTTGGCCCATCGCCGCCAGGGGCTGGGCGATCTGGCCGAAGCCCGGCCGCCGGCCGAGCGCCCGCGCTGCGGCGAGGTAGAATTCCTGCGGCGTCGACAACCGCGTCGCCGGCGCGTTCCACGCCTCGTCCGAGCGCACGAGGATGAGCGCCAACGCCGCGAGATCGCCCTGCGTTTCGCGGAACGTCGCCGCCAGCCGGCTGACGAGCGCGGGCGCCGGCGCATCGCCGACGAAGGCGCGGACGAGCTTGGCCGCGACATGCGCCGCCGTCGCCGGATGGCGCGCCAGCGCCGCCAGCGCGGCGCGACCCTGCTCGAGCCCGCCCTCCGGATAGGTCGCCCCGAGAAGGCGTCGCGCCCCCGGCTCGTGCGCCCGCGGATTGAAGACGAAGCCGCCCGGCGCTCCGAGCCGGCCCTCCGGACCGGCGATCGTCCAGCCCGTCAGGATGCGGGCGAACTCGGCGACGTCGGCCTGCGTATAGCCGCCGCGCACGCCGAGCGTGTGCAGCTCGAGAATCTCGCGCGCCAGATTTTCGTTGAGCCCGCGCCCGCGCCTCGCCCCGGCCGGCGAGTTGGGGCCGATCGACTGGGCGTTGTCGAGATAGGCGAGCATCGCCGGATGGCTGGCGACGGCGACCAGCATGTCCTCGAAACGCCCGAACACGTGCGGCCGGATCGCCTCGCGCTCGAACAGCCCGGCCTGCGCCCGCAGGAATTGCCCCTTGGCGACCGAGATACAAAAATGGTTCGACCAGAACATCGCCAGCCGCTCGCCGAAGCCGACGCCCGACTCGAGCGCGACCGCGACGCGCGCCGTCGCTTCGTCGCGAAAGACGCGCTGCGGCAGCGGCGGTTCGGCTTGTTGCGGCGTCTGCAACGCCGGCGGCGGCTGCAGGGCGTCAGGCGTCTGCATCGCTGGCGGCGCCTCGGGCGCCTGCGTCTGCGGCGCGCTCGCCACCCGCCGCGCTGCGCGCTGCGCGTCGAGAAAGGCGTAGAAGGCGGCTGCGATCTCGGCTGGCGTCGTCAGCGCCAGGCCGGCGACCGGCGGCAGCCGTCGCGCCTCGACCTCGGCGATCAGCGCGGCGCGCGCGTCGCCGATGCGCGCCAGATCGCCCGGCCTCGGCCCGAGGCCGAAACGGCGCAGCGCGACGACGTCCTGACGTGAGGCCATCCGCCCGATTCCCCGGTTGGGCGGCGTCATTCAGCCCCGGCGTCGCGGCCGAATTGCGGCGCGCTCTTTGAAACGCCGCCGCCGCGGGCTACATGCACGGCCATGGCCGAGAAACCCGCGACCCGCTTCCGCATCGCAGCCGACAATCGGCAGGCGCGCTATCATTACGAGATCGGCGAAACCTTCGAGGCCGGCATCGCGCTCACCGGCACCGAGGTCAAGTCGCTGCGCAGCGGCAAGGCGACCATCGCCGAGAGCTACGTCTCGCCGGAGAAGGGCGAGGTGTTTCTCATCAATGCGACGATCCCGGAATATCTCCAGGCCAACCGCTTCAATCACGAGCCCAAGCGGCCGCGCAAACTGCTGCTGCACGCCCGCGAGATCGACAAGCTGGCCAAGGGCGTCGAGCGCGAGGGCATGACGGTCGTGCCGCTGCGCATCTTCTTCAACGACAAGGGCAGGGCCAAGGTGCAGATCGCGCTGGCGCGCGGCAAGAAGCTGCACGACAAGCGCGAATCCGAAAAGCAGCGCGACTGGAAGAAGGAGCAGGGCCGCCTGCTCCGCGACAAGGGATAGGCGCGCGCCTGACCCTTATTCGCCGTCGTCGTCGGTCTCGGCCGGCGGCACGAGGCCTTCGAGGCCGCGCAGGAGATCCTCTTCGGTCATGCGGTCGAACTGCACGTCGCCCGCTCCGTCGGCGCTCTGCGCCGCCTCGGGCGCGCTCGACAGCGCCGGCACCGTCTCGGCCTCCGGCTCGTCGACCTCGACATGCTTCTGCAGCGAATGGATCAGGTCCTCGCGCAGATCGTCCGGCGACAGCCGCGCCTCGGCGATCTCGCGCAGCGACACGACCGGGTTCTTGTCCTTGTCGCGCTCGACCAGCAGCGGCACGCCCGACGAGATCAGCCGCGCCCGGTGGCTCGCCATCAGCACGAGATCGAACCGGTTCTCGACCTTGTCGATGCAATCTTCGACCGTGACGCGCGCCATCGACGGCTCTCCAGCGGATGAGGAAATGTTCGGATCGCGGGCGTATACGCGCCGCGGCCGCGACAATCAAGGCCCGCGCCATGACGCGGACCTTGCGCCGACGCCGCCAAATTTGTCTAAACTGTTAGCCCGCAACGCCCTTTGACAGAAACGTTTTCTTGACTTGACGGACGGCAGGGCACATTAGCTAGTTGTGCCTGCGGCGCCGGCGACTCGACCGCGCCGCGCGGCGTTTTGAGCCCGGCGAGAGCAGCCGGGCGCCGGCTCCGTCGTCCGAAAGGCCCGGCGGAATCATTGGTTTCAGAGAGAGTTATATGTCTGATCCCTCCCGTATCGCATTGTTCATTGACGGCGCCAACCTCTACGCAACCGCCCGATCTTTGGGTTTCGATATCGACTACAAGCGGTTGCTGAAGGAATTCCAGGGCCGCGGGCAGCTGGTTCGCGCCTACTACTATACGGCGCTGGTCGAGGATCAGGAATATTCCTCGATCCGGCCGCTGATCGACTGGCTGGATTACAACGGCTACGCCGTCGTCACCAAGCCGACCAAGGAATTCGTCGACTCGCTCGGCCGCCGCAAGGTGAAGGGCAACATGGACATCGAACTCGCCGTCACGGCGATGGAGATGGCCACCTACGTCGACCAGATCGTGCTGTTCTCCGGCGACGGCGATTTCCGCTTCCTCGTCGAAGCTTTGCAGCGCAAGGGCGTGCGCGTCTCGGTGGTCTCCACCATCGCCACCCAGCCGCCGATGGTCGCCGACGAGCTGCGCCGCCAGGCCGACGAATTCGTCGATCTCGCCCATCTCGCCGCCAAGGTTGGCCGCGATCCGGCCGAGCGCGCCCAGCGCTATCAGGAGCGCCGCATGGCGCCGCAGACCCAGGCGCCCGCGGGCGACGATTCGCTCGACGTATGATCCGTGCCGGCTGAGCCGGGGCGGGACTGCCCGCTCTGTCCGCGTCTCGTCGCGTTCCGCGGCGAAAACCGGGCGCGCTATCCTGACTTTCGCAACGCGCCCGTGCCCTCCTTCGGCGATCCTGCGGCGCGTCTTCTGATCGTCGGTCTGGCGCCCGGCCTGCAAGGGGCCAACCGCACCGGCCGCCCCTTCACCGGCGACTGGGCGGGCGACCTGCTCTACGAAACGCTGCTCGCATTCGGCTTCGCCCGCGGCGTCTATGACGAACGCCCCGACGACGGTCTCGAACTCGTCGATTGCCTCGTGACCAACGCCGTGCGCTGCGTGCCGCCGCAGAACCGGCCGACGCCGGCCGAGATGGCGACCTGCCGGCCTTTCCTCGCTGCGACCATCGCCGGCATGCCGCGCCTGCGCGCCATACTGGTGCTCGGCCGCGTCGCGCATGACAGCGCGCTGCGGGCGCTCGCTCTCAGACCTTCGGTCGCCCCCTTCGCGCATGGCGCGGCGACGCCGCTGGCGGCGCGCGGCGGCCCGGCGCTGACGCTGCATGCGAGCTATCACTGCTCGCGCTACAACACCAACACCGGCGTGCTGACGCCGGCGATGTTCCAGGCCGTGTTCCGTGCCCTCCGAGCCGAGCTCGACGCCGCCCGCCCTTGAAACGGGCGCGTTTCGCCCTTCTTCTGGAGGGCGTCGTCGCGACGCGATACGGGAGGACCTCGATGATCACACGCCGCACCAGCCTCGCCCTCGCACTCGGCGCCGGCGCCGCCGGCCTCCTGGCCGGACGCGGCGCGCTCGCCCAGGCAAAGCCGGCCATCGCCCTGCCGCCGCTCGGCTATCCCAACGAGGCGCTCGAGCCGCATATCGACACGACGACGATGATGATCCATCACAATCGCCATCACGCCGCCTTCGTCGCCAATCTGAACGGCCTCGTCGAGCGCTGGCCGGATCTTGCGACGAAATCGCCGGCCGAGATCATGGCCAATCCGGCGCAGATTCCCGAGGCGATCCGCCAGGCGGTGCGCAACAATCTCGGCGGTCACTACAATCACAGCTTCTTCTGGGACCTGATGACGCCCGGCGGCGCGAAGGCCCCGGCCGGCGACCTCAAGGCGGCGATCGACGGCGCCTTCGGCTCGCTCGAGCAGCTGCAGGAGAAGGTCAACGCCGCCGGTCTGGCGCGCTTCGGCTCGGGCTGGGCCTGGCTCGTCGTCAACAAGGACAAGAAGCTCGACATCGTCTCGACGCCGAACCAGGACACCCCGCTCGAGACCGGCGCGACGCCGCTGCTCGGCGTCGACGTCTGGGAGCACGCCTATTATCTCAAATATCAGAACCGCCGCGCCGACTATCTGAAGAGCTGGTGGAACGTGGTGAACTGGGACAAGGCCGCCGCCCATTTCGCCAGGGCGAAAGGCTGAGACCGCGGCGGCGCGCCCGCGCTTGCCTCGCGCCGGCGCGCCGTCGATAGTGTCGCCATCGGCTGAAGTCTGCGGGTGAGCGGCGGCCGGGGGCTTCAGTCCGGGCATGATGCGGCAATACGAACTCGTCGAGCGCGTGCGGCGCTACAATCCGCAGGCCGACGAGGATCTTCTCAATCGCGCCTATGTCTACGCCATGCAGGCGCATGGCCAGCAGAAGCGCGCCTCGGGCGATCCCTACTTTTCCCATCCGCTCGAGGTCGCCGCCATCCTCACCGACCTGAAGCTCGACGATGCGACCATCGTTGCGGCGGTGCTGCACGACACGATCGAGGACACCGCCTCGACGCGCGAGGAGATCGACCATCTCTTCGGCCATGAAATCGGCGCGCTGGTCGACGGCCTGACCAAGCTGAAGAAGCTCGATCTCGTCTCCAAGAAGGCCGAGCAGGGCGAGAACTTCCGCAAGCTCATGCTCGCCGTCGCCGACGACGTGCGCGTCCTGCTCGTCAAGCTCGCCGACCGTCTGCACAACATGCGCACGCTGCACCACGTGCCGCCGGCCAAGCGCGCCCGCATCGCCGAGGAGACGCTCGACATCTACGCCCCGCTCGCCGGCCGCATGGGCATGCAGGGCATGCGCGACGAGCTCGAGGATCTCGCCTTCCGTCATCTGCTGCCCGACGCCTATGGCATGATCGTGTCGCGGCTCGAGGATCTGCGCAAGCGCAACGGCGCGATCATTCTCGAGATCGAACGCGAACTGGCGAGCCGTCTGGCCGAGCGCGGCATCGAGGCCGAGGTCAAGGGCCGCCAGAAAAATCCCTATTCGGTCTGGCGCAAGATGGAGCGCAAGTCGATCGCCTTCGAACAGCTCTCCGACATTTTCGGCTTTCGCGTTCTCGTCGCCGCCAGCGAGGACTGCTATCGCGTGCTCGGCGTCGTCCATACGACATGGCCGATGGTGCCCGGCCGCTTCAAGGACTACATCTCGACGCCGAAGCAGAACGATTATCGCTCGATCCACACCACCGTCGTCGGTCCGGGGCGCCAGCGCGTCGAGCTGCAGATCCGCAGCCACGACATGCACGAGATCGCCGAATACGGCATCGCCGCGCACGCCCTCTACAAGGACGGGCGGGCGAGCGACGTCTCCTCGCTGTCCTCCGAGAGCCAGGCCTACATGTGGCTGCGTCGCACCGTCGAGATGTTCGCCGAGCGCGACACGCCCGAAGAGCTGCTCGAGAACACCAAGCTCGAACTGTTTCACGATCAGGTGTTCTGCTTCACGCCCAAGGGCAGCCTCATCGCCCTGCCGCGCGGGGCGACGCCGATCGACTTCGCCTACGCCGTCCACACCAATGTCGGCAATTCGGCCGTCGGCGCGAAGGTCAACGGAACGGTCGCCCCGCTGCTGTCGGAGCTGCAGAACGGCGACGAGGTCGAGATCATCCGCGCCGAGGGCCAGACGCCGCCCGCCGCCTGGGAGGGTCTCGTCGCCACCGGCAAGGCGCGCGCCGCCATCCGCCGCGCCACGCGCGAGGCGGTGCGCGCGCAATATGCCGGCCTCGGCAAGCAGATCGTGCAGCGCGCTTTCGAACGCGCCGGCAAGCCGTTCTCGGAGGATCGCATCGTCGCCGCGCTGCCGCGTCTGGCGCGCGGAGCGGTTGAGGACGTCTTCGCCGCCGTCGGGCGCGGCGAGATGTTTTCCGGCGACGTCGTCAAGTCGGTGCATCCTGATTTCAAGGAGGAGCGCAAGGCCGGCCCGGCGCTGCCGAAGAACGAGAGCGGCTGGTTCGGCCTGCGCAAGGCGGCGAGCCTCGTTTTCCGCGTGCCGGGTCTTGCCGCGAAGGACGAGGCGAGCGCCGACATGTCGATCCCGATCCGCGGGTTGCGCGGCGATCTGCCGGTGCGCTTCGCGCCCAATGGCGGCGCCGTGCCGGGCGACCGCATCGTCGGCATCCTGACGCCGGGGGAGGGCATCACCATCTACCCGATCCAGTCGCCGGCGCTGACCGCCTTCGACGATCAGCCCGAGCGCTGGCTCGACGTGCGCTGGGACATCGACGAGACCAAGCGCGAACTCTATCCGGCTCAGATCGTCGTCACCGCGCTGAACGAGCCCGGCGCCCTCGGCGTCATCGCCACGACGATCGGCGAGGCGCAGGGCAACATCGACAATGTCGCCTTCCGCGAAAGCTCGCCCGATTTCCGCGAGATCACCATCGACCTCGAGGTCTGGGATCTGCAGCACCTGACGACCATCCTGTCGCAGCTGCGCGCCAGATCGGTCGTCCACAAGGTCGAGCGCGTCAACGGCTGAGGCCGGCGCCGAAAAATCGGGCGCCGCGGCGTCGCCGGCGTGCGCGATGGCACTTGATCCCGTCCGCCGCTCGCCCATCATGTCGTTGAGACGGCTGGGCGAAAGCATGGATGCATCCGACGATATGACGCCCGCCGCCGCGCCCCGCGAGGGGCCGGCGGTCCGTCTTCTCGGTCTCGCGCAGGCGACGGCCGCCGGCGCCCTTCTGGCGCTGCCCGATCGCGCCCTGGCGATCCTCGCCATGCTGGCGGCCGCCCCGCGCCGCAGTCTGCGCCGCAACGAGCTGCGCGCCGTCGTCTTCGGCGAGCAGGACGCCGAGCGCGCCGGCGTCAATCTGCGCCAGACGCTGACGCGCCTGCGACGCCTGCAGCTCGAGCACGATGTCGCGCTGATCGAGGAGACGGCGGACGAGGTGCGCCTCGCCGCCGGCCTGCGCGTCGATCTCGTCGATTTCCTCGCGCCCGCGCCGCAGGAGACCGGCGACACGCTGCGCCGTCGCCTCGCCCTCTACCGCGGCGATCTGATGGACGGATTCGCGCCGCCTTGCGAGGCCTTCGACGACTGGCTCGGCGAGCGTCGCGAGCGCCTGCGCGCCCAGTATCTGGAGATCGTCGGCGTCGCCGTCGCCGCGCCGACGCTTCTGTCCGAGGCCGAGCGGATCGAACTCGCGCGCCGCGCCCTGCGCCTCGATCCGACGCGCGAGCAGATCGCCGGCGCGCTGATGCGCATTCTCATCGACCGCGGCGACGCCGACGGCGCGCAGGCCGTCTACGAGACGCTGCGCGCCGCCCTCGCCCGCGACCTCGCCGCCGCGCCCGACGCGGTGAGCCGCGCCCTGTTCGAGGAGGCGCGCGCCGCCGCCGGGCGGGCCGCGGCGCCGGCCGTCTCCGCGTCCGCGCCGGTCTCCCCGGCTTCCGCCCTCATCGCCGACGATCGTCGCGCCGGCTGCCCGCGCGTGCTCATCCTGCCGCCGCTCGCCGTCGAGACCGGCGCGATCGAGGACGGGCTGTTCGCCGCCTTTCTCGAGGACGTGACCGTCGGCCTCGCCCGCTATCGCAGCATGACCGTGCTCGCCGCCCACACCGCCCGTCGCGTCGCGGCGGGCGAGGCGGCGACGCGCGCCGGCGCCGACTATCTGGTGTCGACCGCGTTGCGCCCGCGCCCTGCCGGCGCAGCGGTCTCGGTGCGCCTGTCCGAGGCCGAGACCGGCCTCGTGATGTGGGTCGCCGACTTCGAGTGGCGCGCCGCCGAACTGCCGGCGATCTTCGCCGAGCTGGTGCGTCATGTCGTCGATTCGCTGGTCGACGTGATCGAGCGCGCGACGCTGAAGATGCCGGCCGCCGCCCCCGACGCCACCGCCTATCGCCTCTTGCTCGAGGGCCGGCGCTGTCTCGAGACGGTCGACCTGCCGCATCTGCGCCGCGCCCGCAAATGGTTCCGCCAGGCGATCGGCCGGGCCGAGGGCTACGCGGCGGCGCATGCCGATCTCGCACGCACGCTGGTGCTCGAGCATCTGGTGCTCGGAACCACGGATGCGAGCCCGCTTGACGAGGCCGCCGGCGTCGCCGACCGCGCTATTGCGCTCGATCCGGCGGAGTGGAGCGGCCTGCGCGCCCGCGCCCTCGCCGATCTCTACGCGCGTCGGCACGAACCTTCGCTCGAGCGCTTCGCCGCCGCCGCCCGCCTCGCCCCGGCCGATGCGGACCTGCGCGCCGAATATGCCGACGCGCTGGCCTTTTCCGGCGAACCGGAGCAGGGGATCGGCATGATCCGCGAGGCGATGCGCCTCAACCCGCTGCATCCGGGCTATTACGACTGGATTCTCGGGTCGATCCTGTTCCAGACCGGCCGCTACGTCGAGGCGCTGGCGGCGCTGGAGCCGGTCAAGGACAATCCGGCCGTCTCGCGTCTGCTCGCCGCCACCTGCGCCCGGGCGGGCGACGCCGCCGCGGCCCGCCTCTACGCCCGGCGCCTGCGCGAAAACTATCCCGGCTTCCGCGCCGACGACATGTGGCGCCTCTCCCCGAACCGCCGCGCCGAGGACACGCGACATCTCGTCGAGGCGCTGAAGGCGGCCGGGGTCGACTGACCGTGACCGGTCGGCCAGCGCCGGTCACGCCGCCGTCACGCCGCCCCTCCTAGCCTGCCTGCGCGGCTGGGAGAGGCTGGCGGAGGACCGCGCGATGGCGTCGAAGGCTCACGAAAAACCGTTCACGTTCCACGCCCTTCTGGTCGATCGGGATCGCCTGGCGCAGTTTCTCTACAGCTGCGCGGCCGTGCAGGTGGTCTATCGCGACTCCGAGATCGTCACCGAGTCGACCGGCATGCTCGGGGGCGTAGGCCATGCGATGGGCCTGCCCGGCGGCAGCGCCAAGCGGGTGAGCGAGCGGCTCAGCCCCAACTGGCGCAAGGCGATTGCGCTCTCGACGTTCAATCACTTCCTCGACCGCTTCAAGTCGCTCGTCGAAAAGCCGCAGGAGCAGCTCGCCTACCTCGTGGCGCTGCACAAGAACCGCGCCAAGCAGCAGTTGCAGCTGCAGAACATGTTCGCGCAGGTGCAGCTCTACAACGAGGAGGCCGATTACTGCCTCTACCAGGCGGCCAAGGGCGCCAACGACGTCGAGTCGGTCGCGACCGTCGCGCTGGTCACGCTCTCGCCGTTCGCCGGAGCGGGCAGCGTCGCGGCCGCCGGCAAGGTGTTCTTCCTCGTGCTGGGCACGAAATCGGCGATCGCCTTCGCGCAGTCCGATCACGACCTGAAGAGCCTGTTCGGTTTCGCCATCGGCACGTTGCAGGCGGGCGCCCTGTCGCTAGGCGAGATTTCCAACAAGGCCTTCGAGGTGATCAAGGACGCGACCGTCGACGCCTCGCGCAACCGGCTCGCGCAGGCCACCGCGACCTACCTGAAGACGATGGAGGCGACGGCCGCCGAACTCGCCTCGGCCCAGAAGAAGCTCTGGTCGACGCAGATCGCCGCCCTGTTCGCCAAGCCGGACAACAAGCGCTTTCTCGAGGCGATGATGAAGGCGCAGGCCGCCGAGGTCGAGGCGCTGAAGGGCCAGATGGCGGCGGCCGGCAAACAGGCGGTCGCAGCCTCCGGCGCGGGGCAATTCATGAAGGCCTTCGGCGGCAAGGTCGTTCCCGGCGTCTGCTGCGCCATCGACATCGTGGCGGAGTGGCAGCGCTGGCAGGACTTCAACGACCGCAACGAGTCGATGAGCCGCGGGCGCCCCTGATGCGGGCGCAGAGTCGAAGCGGCCGCGCCGACGAATGGGGAGGGCAAGCGACATGCGTGACGTGATCGATCAAGTCGCCGCGTGCTGCGCGGAACCGTTGATGCGGCGCAACGGCGCGCTGCGCCTGCCGCGACGGATGTGCGAGTTGCTGGCGTCGAGCTATGGCGACGACCTGCGCGATCTGCCGATCACGGTCCGGAACGATGGACCGAGCCTCGCGCGCCGCGGCGTCGTGACGCTCTCGGCGGCCGATCTCGCCCGCCCGCCGGCCGCCCGCAACCTCGTCATCGCCCACGAGATCGCCCACGCCGTCCAGCAGCGCCGCGCCATGGCGCGCCCGAACGCCGCGCGGCGCGCCGATGGCGAGGCTGAGGCGAGCCGCGCCGCGCTCGGCGCGCTGGCGGGCGCGCCGCCTGTCGAGCTGTCGCCGCTCGCGCCCCATGCTCCCGCCTTCTGGGGTTCGGCCGGGCACTATTACACCGTCTACTACGTGCTGCTCGCCGCCGGCGTGCATCCCGAGACGGCGCGGCTGCGCGCCCTGTTCTGCCAGATGCCGGATCAGGTCTCGGAGTTCGATGCGACCTCCGCCTGCGCCGACTACCACTATGTCATCGGCGGCGCGGTCGGCTTCACCGGCGCGCATTATTATCCGCCGGACTGGGTTCCCGACCAGCGCCGTCTCGTGACCACGGGGAAGGTCTGCCGCTTCGTCACCGTGCCGGGCCACTACGAGTCGCATCGTCAATCCGCGGACGAACGCAATCAGGCGATCATGGACGACTTCATGATCTCCGCCGGGCTGCATTGCCTGACCGGACTGAAGGCCGCCGACGAAACGCGTTTCCGCGCCGAGGTTCTGCAACATCTCTCCTCCGACGATCATCTGAGCGTCGGGGTCGCGCTGCACGCCTATGGCGACAGCTTCGCCCATCGCGAAATCTCGCGTCCCGACTACATGTATCCCGTGCTGCAGGGCCATGCGGTCGAGATCTTCGACGGCGACAAGGCGCAGGATGTCTATCACAGCCAGTCGAAAGACGCGCGGATGAACGTCACGCATCTTGCCGACGAGATCGCCAATCCGCTGCGCGGCGAGGGCAATCCGATCTATCGCGAATATGTGTCCTCTCTCTACCGGCTGTTCGCCGGCGGCCCCAACACCCCGCGCGTCTCGCTCGCTGAACTCATCGACGACCTTGGCCCTCTGACGACGGCCTTTTCCGAGCAGGGCGAGGAAGTCAACGACGCCTTCCACAATCGCTGCATCCGTCGCCTCGTCGAGAAGCGCGGCAAGTCGGGCCAGAGCTGGCCGAAGTTCCTGCCCCGCTACGCGCCCGAGGACGAGCCCAAGCGCTGGTGGAAGGACTACGTGAAGGACCACCTCGGCGACCTCGGCCGCCGAACGCCGGCGCAAGCCTTCGCCCGCGTCTACGAACTCGGCTACCAGTGGTGGCGCGAGCGTGGCGCGCCGAAGACCTCCGGCTTCACCACCAAGAACGACGAGTTGATCAGGGCGATGCGCAAGAGATCGCCGCAACGCGAAATCCAGGAGAACATCTTCGGCCCCGATCGCAATTGAGCCTCGCGCGAGGCCTCGCCGCGTCCGCCGGCCATGCGGGGCGGCCGACGCGGGGCGTTGGGCCGCAGCGACGGCGATCGACGGCGTGACCGCCTGGCTGCGTCCGGTCACGCCGCCGTCACGCCGGCCCGCCTAGCCTCTCTTGCAGGATGGGCGCGAGGAAAGCGACATGGACGAGATCGCCAAACTGTGGGTCGAATACGCCTGCGCCGACGGCCCGGCGAAGAACGCCGCCTGGCTGGCGCTGGTGCGCTATCTCGTCGCCAATCCGAACGCGGCGCGGCTGCTCTATTCGAGCGCCGGCGGCGTGTTCAACACCGCCACGGTCGTCGCCCTGCGCGCCGCCGTCATCCGCGCCCTCGTGCAGCGACGCGCGCTGCAGCAGCTCGGCGGCGAACTGGTCGCCAGTTCGATCTCGACGCGATTCGTCACCATGCGCATCGCCGCCGCTCTCGGCGGCATGCCCAAGTTGCCCGTGCCGCCGCAGGGGCAGATGGTGATCGCGCTGGCCGTCGTCGTCGGCACCACCGGCCAGGCCTTCGCCGAAGGTTCGCGGCGTCAGGCCAAGGCCGAGGCCTATCAGACCTATGTCGTCGACTACCTGATCAAGGTGCTGAAAGTCGCCGCCATCCATCCCGATCGCGTCGGCCGGCTGTCGCCGCCCCAGACCTTCGACGAGTGGTATGCCGAAAATCCCTGAGCGCCGGGCGGCGTGACATCGGCGGGCGCGGCGGCTATGCCGTCGGCGAAACCGCAGACGCCCCACAGGTCGCCCCGAAGGTCGCTCCATGACGCAAGACGAGGTCCTCGCCGAATTCCGCTCAGCCGGCGCGCTGCTCGAGGGGCATTTCATCCTCTCCTCGGGCCTGCGCAGCCCGGTCTTCCTGCAGAAGATGTTCATCTTTCAGGACCCGGCGCGCACCGCCAAACTGTGCAAGGCGCTCGCCGAAAAGGCCGAAGCCGCCTTCGGCAAGATCGACGTCGTCGTCTCCCCGGCGGTCGGCGGCATCGTGCCGGGCTATGAGACGGCGCGCTGGCTCGGCGCAAAGGCGATCTTCGTCGAGCGCGTCGACGGCGCCTTCCAGCTCAGGCGCGGCTTCGAGATCGACAAGGGCGCGCGCGTGCTGATGGTCGAGGACATCATCACCACGGGGCTCTCGTCGCGCGAATGCATCGCCGCGATCCGCCGCCATCCGGGCGAACTCGTCGGCGCCGCCTGCCTGATCGACCGCTCGGGCGGGGCGGCGGATATCGGCGTGCCGCGCGTCGCGCTGGCGACGCTCGACAT
>JAEULW010000214.1 GCA_016793505.1 Methylobacteriaceae bacterium
GGCGCGCTTCGCGACGCCGGCGCGCGTCTTTCTGACCGACCCGCGCCTCGGCGACCCCGCGTTCGAGCAGACGGAGCGGGCGATGATGGGCGACATCGTCGCCTGCGCCGACCCGGTGTTCGAGGTGGAGGTCGCCGCCGCGACGCAGGCGCCGACCTTGTCGATCGACATCCTTGTCGGCATGGAGGTGGCCTATCGCGCCCGCGCCTACGGGCCGGGCGATCTCGGCCGGCGCGTCCGCGTCTGCCTGCCCGGCGCCGAGTATCGCGGCGGCGGCCGCCAGACTCTCTGGCGCGGCGCCGCGCGGCTGCATGGGGCGAGGATCGAGGACTTCGCGACGCTCAATCACTGGAATCACGAGCGCAGGCTCGACCGCGTCGCGCCCGATCGCGTCGAATTCGACGTGCTGACCACCGGCAATTTCTTCGGCTTCGACCTCTGGCTCGACAGGCTCGACGGCGCGACGCTCGACATCGAGACGGGCCATGTCGGCGGCCGCGTCGATCTCGCCGGGCTCGGGATCGAGCCGGCGACGCTCGAGGCCGGCGGCCTCGACCGCAAGGTGACGATCACGCGCCTGCCCGACGCGCTGTCGGGCTGCGCGCTCACGGCGCGGGCGTCGATCCGCGTCAAGGAGAGCGGCGACACGCCGGTCTGGGCGCGGATCGCGACCGAAGACGGGCATCTCGCCTGGTCCAGCCCGATCTACGTGTTCGGCGACGGGCAGGGCTGAGGCGGAGGGCCAAGGACGTCGTCATTGCGAGCGAAGCGAAGCAATCCACCGGCCGACGCTGCGCTCTGCGCCCGGCATGGATTGCTTCGTCGCTGCGCTCCTCGCAATGACGGCGGTCGCGGCGCTCTGCGCGTCCCCGAAGTCGGCTTCGGGGAAGGGAAAGGCCGAGCTCGCCGGCGCCGGACGCCGTCTTTGCGAGCAAAGCGAAGCAATCCGCCGGCCGGCGCTGCGCTCTGCGCCCGGCTTGGATTGCTTCGTCGCTGCGCTCCTCGCAATGACGGCGGTCGCGGCGCTCTGCGCGTCCCCGAAGTCGGCTTCAGGGAAGGGAAAGGCCGAGCGCGCCGGCGCCGGACGCCGTCATTGCGAGCGAAGCGAAGCAATCCGCCGGCCGACGCTGCGCTCTGCGCCCGGCATGGATTGCTTCGTCGCTGCGCTCCTCGCAATGACGGCGGTCGCGGCGCTCTGCGCGCCCCCGAAGTCGGCTTCAGGGAAGGGAAAGGCTGAGCGCGCCGGCGCCGGACGCCGTCATTGCGAGCGAAGCGAAGCAATCCACCGGCCGACGCTGCGCTCTGCGCCCGGCATGGATTGCTTCGTCGCTGCGCGCCTCGCAATGACGGCGGCCGTAGCGCGCTGCACGCCCCCGAAGTCGGCGTCGGGGAAGGGAAAGGCTGAGCGCGCCGGCGCCGGACGCCGTCATTGCGAGCGAAGCGAAGCAATCCGCCGGCCGACGCTGCGCTCTGCGCCCGGCATGGAGTGCTTCGTCGCTGCGCTCCTCGCAATGACGGCGGCGGTCAGGCCATCGGCCTCACGAACACCCCGTCGTGCTCCCGCAGGTGTCGCACTTGAGGCACGTTCCGTTGCGCACCAGCGTGAAGTTGGCGCATTCCGGGCAGGCTTCGCCGACATAGCCTTTCATGCGCGCCTCGGCGCGGCGGTCGGCGGCGTCGCGGGCTTCTTTCGCCGGTTCCTTCCAGGCGAGGCCCGACAGGTCGGCGCGGCCGATCTCGACGGCGCGCCCGGCGACATCGGCGTCGGCTTTCAGCGCGGTCGCCCCGTGCGTAACGAGGCCGATCGCGCCGGCCGCGGCGGCGGCTGTCGGCTCGCCTGCGGCGGCGTCGCCGGCGCCGTGGCGCACCAGCATCAGCTTGTCGGTCTTGGAGCGCAGCAGGCCCTTCGAGATGACCGGCGTCACCGGCTGCGGCGCCTTGCTCTGCGCCTCGCCCTTGCCGATCACGTCATGGCCGATGTCCTCGGGGCTGACATGGGCGAGGTCGTGGCGGCCGAGATAGGAGATCGCCAGTTCGCGGAAGACGTAGTCGAGGATCGAGGTGGCGTTCTTGATCGCGTCGTTGCCCTGCACGAAGCCGGCCGGCTCGAAGCGGGTGAAGGTGAAGGCGTCGACATACTCGTCGAGCGGCACGCCATATTGCAGGCCGAGCGAGATGGCGATGGCGAAATTGTTCATCAGCGAGCGGAAGGAGGCGCCCTCCTTGTGCATGTCGATGAAGATTTCGCCGAGCCGGCCGTCGCGATATTCGCCGGTGTGCAGATAGACCTTGTGGCCGCCGACTACCGCCTTCTGCGTGTAGCCGGTGCGCCGGTCCGGCATCTTCTCACGCTCGCGCACGCGCTCGACGCGCTCGACGATGCGTTCGACGACTTTTTCGGCGACCTTGGCGGCGCGCTGCGGCGCGTTGGCGGCGAGCAACTCGTCGAGCGCGTCCTCGTCCTCGTCCTCCTCGTCGGAGATCAGCTGCGAATTCAGCGGCTGCGACAGTTTCGAGCCGTCGCGGTAGAGCGCGTTGGCCTTCAGGGCGAGGCGCCAAGACAGCATGTAGGCGTCCTTGCAATCCTGCACCGAGGCATCGTTGGGCATGTTGATGGTCTTGGAGATCGCGCCCGAGATGAAGGGCTGCGCCGCCGCCATCATGCGGATGTGGCTCTCGACCGACAGATAGCGCCTGCCGGTGCGCCCGCACGGATTGGCGCAGTCGAAGACGGCGTAGTGCTCCTTCTTCAGATGCGGCGCGCCTTCCAGCGTCATGGCCCCGCAGACATGCACGTTGGCCGCCTCGATCTCGTTCCTGGCAAAGCCGAGGAAGGGCAGCAGCTCGAAGGAGGGATCGTCGAGACGCTCGGCCGGCACGTTCAAGGCGCCGGTCAGGAAGTCGGCGCCGAGCGTCCACTTGTTGAAGACGAACTTGATGTCGAAGGCGCCGGCCAGCGACTTCTCGAGCTGCTCGAGCTTGTCGTCGGTGAAGCCTTTGGCGCGCAGCGTGGCGTGGTTGACGCCGGGAGCCTGACGCAGCGAAGCGTGGCCGACGGCGTAGGCCTCGATCTCGGCGATTTCGCTCTCGCGATAGCCGAGGGCGCGCAGCGCCTCGGGCACGGCGCGGTTGATGATCTTGAAGTAGCCGCCGCCGGCGAGCTTCTTGAACTTCACCAGAGCGAAGTCGGGCTCGATGCCGGTGGTGTCGCAATCCATGACGAGGCCGATCGTGCCGGTGGGCGCGACGACGGTGGTCTGGGCGTTGCGGTAGCCATGGCGCTCGCCGAGCGCGACGGCGCGATCCCAGGCGGCCCTCGCATGCGTCGACAGCGCGGCGTAGGCCGCGCCGGCGGCATGCACGGCGGCGTGATCGAGCGGCACGGGGGCGACGGCGAGGCCTTCATAGCCCGCCGCCTCGCCATGCGCGGCGCGGCGGTGATTGCGCATGACGCGCAGCATGTGCTGCGCGTTGGGCGCGTGACCGGGGAAGGGGCCGAGCTCCTTCGCCATCTCGGCCGAGGTCTCGTAGCAGACGCCGGTCATGATCGCCGACAGGGCGCCGCAGATGGCGCGGCCCTGCTCGCTGTCATAGGAAATGCCCGACGACATCAACAGGCCGCCGATATTGGCGTAGCCGAGGCCGAGCGTGCGGTATTCGTAGGACAGCCGGGCGATCTCGCGCGAGGGGAACTGCGCCATCAGCACCGAGATTTCGAGCACGACCGTCCACAGCCGCACGGCGTGCTCGTAGCTCGCGACGTCGAACACCTTCGTGTCGGGATCGCGGAACTGCAGCAGGTTCAGCGAGGCCAGATTGCAGGCCGTGTCGTCGAGGAACATGTATTCCGAGCACGGATTCGACGCCCGGATTTCGCCCGCCGCCGGGCAGGTGTGCCAGTCGTTGACGGTGGTGTGGAACTGCAGGCCGGGATCGGCGGAAGCCCAGGCCGCCTCGCCGATCTTCTCCCACAGGTCGCGCGCCTTCAGCACCTTGTGCGGCTTGCCGTCGAGACGGCGGGTCAACGTCCAGTCGCCGTCGGATTCGACCTTGCGCAGAAACTCGTCGGTGACGCGCACCGAATTGTTGGAGTTCTGGCCGGAGACGGTGAGATAGGCTTCCGAATCCCAGTCAGTGTCGTAGGTGTCGAAGGCGATCGAGGTGTAGCCCTGGCGGGCGAACTGGATGACGCGCTTGATGACGTTGTCCGGCACGTCGGCGCGGCGGGCGAGACGGATCTCGCGGCGCAGCACCGGATTGCGCTCGGGGTTGAAGCAGTCGTCGCCCGGGCCCTCGCAATTCACGCAGGCCTTCATGATCGCCTTGATGTGCTTCTTGACGATCTTCGAACCGGTGACGAGGGCGGCGACCTTCTGCTCCTCCTTCACCTTCCAGTCGATATAGGCCTCGATGTCGGGATGATCGGCGTCGACGACCACCATCTTGGCCGCGCGCCGCGTGGTGCCGCCCGACTTGATCGCGCCAGCCGCGCGATCGCCGATCTTCAGAAACGACATCAGGCCGGACGACTTGCCGCCGCCCGACAGCCTCTCGCCTTCGCCGCGCAGCCGCGAGAAGTT
>JAEULW010000261.1 GCA_016793505.1 Methylobacteriaceae bacterium
ACCGCCGTGAGCGCCTCCATCTCGACGCCGGTCTGGCCGGAGACTTTGGCGGTGGCCGTGACGACGAGGCCGGGCAGGGCGGCGTCGGCGGTCAGCTCGACCGTCACCCTGGTCAGCAGCAGCGGATGACAGAGCGGGATCAGTTCGTGCGTCCTCTTCGCCGCCATGATGCCGGCGAGGCGCGCGGCGCCGAGCACGTCGCCCTTCTTCGCGTCGCCGTCGAGGATGGCGCGCAGCGTTTCGGCGCGCATGCGCACGCGGCCCTCGGCGACGGCGAGGCGCTGCGTCGTCGCCTTGTCCGACACATCGACCATATGCGCCTCGCCGGAGGCGGCGATGTGCGTCAGGCCGGTCATGCGCGCTTCTGCGCCGGGCGGCCGAAGAGGAGTTCGCGCGTCGCGGCGGCGACGTCGGTCTGCCGCATGAGGCTTTCGCCGACGAGGAAGCAGTCGACCCCGGCGCGCGCCAGCCGGCGCAGATCCTCATGACTCGTCATGCCGCTCTCGGCGACCTTGATGCGATTGCGTGGAATGCGCGGGGCGAGCTTCTCGGTCGTCTCCAGCGCCACCTCGAAGGTGTGCAGGTCACGATTGTTGACGCCGACGAGACGACTGTCGAGGCGCAGCGCGCGATCGAGCTCGCGCTCGTCGTGCACTTCGGCGAGCACGTCCATGCCGAGATCGTGCGCGGCGACGTTGAGGGCGCGCGCCGCATCGTCGTCGACCGCGGCGAGGATGATCAGGATGCAGTCCGCGCCCCAGGCGCGCGCCTCATAGACCTGATAGGGGTCATAGAGGAAATCCTTGCGCAGCGTCGGCAGCGACGCGGCGTGATGGGCCTGCGTCAGGAACTCCGGCGCGCCCTGGAAGGAGGGGCCGTCGGTGAGCACCGACAGGCAGGCGGCGCCGCCCGCCGCATAAGCGCGGGCGAGGGCGGCGGGATCGAAATCGGCGCGGATCAGCCCCTTCGACGGGCTCGCCTTCTTGATCTCGGCGATCAGCGCGAAGCGCTCGGCGTTGACCGTCTCCTGGATGGCGCGGGCGAAGCCGCGCGGCGGGTTCTGGTCGCGGATCTGGCGCTCCAGAGCCGAGCGCGGCATGCGCACCTTGGCGTCGGCGATTTCGCGGCGCTTGTAGGCTTCGATGCGGGCGAGAATGTCGGCCATGGCTACCTCGCGGTGGCTTCGGCCGACGTGACGGCCACGAGTTTGTCGAGGGTTCGCGCCGCCGCGCCGGAGTCGATCGCCGCAGCCGCCTGCGCGGCGCCCTCGGCGAGCGTGCCGGCGCGGCCGGCGACGATCAGCGCGCCGGCGGCGTTGAGCAGGGCGATGTCGCGATAGGCGGTGCGCGCGCCGGCGAGCACGTCGCGCAGCGCGGCGGCGTTGGCGGCGGGTTCGGCGCCTTTCAGATCGGCCGGCGCGGCGCGTTTCAGACCGGCGTCCTCGGGCGTCACGGAGAAGCGCCGGAGCTTGCCGGCGTCGAGTTCGACCACCTCGCTCGGGCCGGTCGTCGTCAGTTCGTCGAGCCCGTCGGAGCCATGCACCAGCCAGGCGCGCGTCGTGCCGGTGTTGGCGAGCACCTGCGCCATCGGCTCGAGCAGCGAGGCGGAGAAGGCGCCGGTGAGCTGGCGCCTCGCGCCCGCCGGGTTGGAGAGCGGCCCGAGGATGTTGAAGATGGTGCGCGCGCCGAGTTCGACGCGCACCGGCCCGACATGGCGCATCGCGGCGTGATGGGTCTGGGCCATCATGAAGCCGAGCCCGGCCTCGCGGATCGAGCGGGCGACCTGCTCGGCCGGCCCGCCGATTTTCACGCCGAGCGCCGTCAGCACGTCGGAGGCGCCCGAACGCGAGGAGGCGGCGCGGTTGCCATGTTTGGCGACCGGCACGCCGCAGGCGGCGACGAGGATGGCGGCGAGGGTCGAGACGTTCCAAGTGCCGGCTCCGTCGCCGCCCGTGCCGACGATGTCGATCGCCTCGACGGGCGCGGCGACGCGCAGCATCTTGGCGCGCATCGCCGTCACCGCGCCGGTGATCTCCTCGACCGTCTCGCCGCGCACGCGCAGCGCCATCAGGAAGGCGCCCATCTGCGCCGGCGTCACCTCGCCCGAGAGGAGATTGTCGAAAGCCTGCTCGGCTTCGGCGCGCGTCAGCGCGGCGCCGGTGGCGACCTTGGCGATGATGGGCTTGAAGGCGTCCATTCCGGCTCCGGTCAGGCGGCGGGGGTGAGCGAGGGCCGCTCGCGCGCGTTCCAGGCCGCGGCGAGGTCGAGAAAGTTCTTCAGGATGAGATGCCCGTGCTCGGACTCGATGCTCTCGGGATGGAACTGCACGCCCCACACCGGCTTCGTCGCATGAGCGAGCGCCATGATCAGCCCGTCGGCCTCGGCGATCGGCTTCAGCGCGGCGGGCAGGCTGTCGCGCGCGACGATCAACGAATGATAGCGCGTCGCCCGGAACGGACGGTTGAGGCCGCGGAACACGGCCTCGCCGCGATGGGCGATCTCGCTGACCTTGCCGTGCATCGGCGTCGGGGAGCGCGTCACTTGCCCGCCGAAGGCCTGGCCGATCGCTTGATGGCCGAGGCAGACGCCGAAGATCGGGATGCGGCCGGCCGCCTTGTCGATCAGCTCGAGGCAGATTCCCGCCTCGTTCGGCGTGCAGGGCCCGGGCGAGAGCACGATCGCGTCGGGCGTTTCGGCGATCACCTCGTCGGCGCTCTGGTCGTCGTTGCGGTAGACCCTCACGTCCGCGCCGAGAGAGCCCAGGTAGTGAACCAGGTTCCAGGTGAAGCTGTCGTAATTGTCGATCAGCGTGACGGCGGGCATCGGCGCATCCGGACGGGGGTCGAGCCCTTTTCCGATGGCCGGGCAAGGAGGTCAAGCCGACGCTGGCGCGAGCGCGGCGGAGCGACGCGGGGCCTCGCGACGCGGTCGTCGCGCGCCTATCTCCGGGGTGCGGCGCAGCGCCGCCGCGAGGCGCAGGAGATCGCCATGTATCGGCTCACGATCGCGGCCGCCGTCGTTCTCGCCTCCGCCGCGCCCGGCCTCGCCCAGACGTGCTGGAGCGGGCCGAACGGCATGGTCATGTGCTCGGACGGGTTCATGGCGATGGGCGGGATGTGGATGCGCCTGCCGTCGCCACAGGTCGGCGCCATCGTGTCCGCGCCGGGCGCGCCGGCGACGCGCTGGTGGCAACGCTGGAGCGTCGCGCCGGACGGCTCGCGCCGCGAGGTCTGGGAGAGCGAGACGCAGCTGCCCGACGGACGCATTCTGCGCGAGGCGCAGACGCGGATCGTGTTCCCGGACGGGCGGGTCTGCGTGCAGCACGGGCCGGCGCTGGAGTGTGAGTGAGGGGGCGGCCTCTTCTCCCCGCGTTGCGGGGAGAAGATGTCGGCGCAGCCGACAGATGAGGGGCGGCGCCGGCGCAGCGGGGAGGGCTGCGCTTCGAGACCATGCTCCGCGCCGCCCCTCATCCGGCGCTACGCGCCACCTTCTCCCCGTAGACGGGGAGAAGGGAGAGCCCCTCCCGCCGCTACTGCCCGCGCTTGCCGCCCGTGGCGAATTTCACCGCCTCTTCGGCGGCGCGGAACAGGGCCTGCGCCTTGTTGACGCATTCGCGCTGCTCGGAGGCGGGGTCGCTGTCGTAGACGATTCCGGCGCCGGCCTGGACGTGCATGCGCCCGTCCTTGACCACCGCGGCGCGCAGCACGATGCAGGTGTCCATCTCGCCGGCGGCGCCGAAATAGCCGATGCAGCCGGCGTAGATGCCGCGCTTGTCGGCCTCCAGTTCGTCGATGATCTGCATCGCCCGCACTTTCGGGGCGCCCGACACGGTGCCCGCCGGGAATCCGGCGGCGAGCGCGTCGATCACGTCGCGGCGCGGATCGAGCGCGCCCTCGACATTCGAGACGATGTGCATGACGTGGCTGTAGCGCTCGACGAAGAAGCGGTCGGTGACCTCGACTGTGCCGATGGCGGCGACGCGGCCGACGTCGTTGCGGCCGAGATCGAGCAGCATCAGATGCTCGGCGCGCTCCTTCGGATCGGCGAGGAGTTCGGCGGCGAGCGCCTCGTCTTCCGCCTCGGTCCTGCCGCGCCAGCGCGTGCCGGCGATCGGGCGGATCGTCACCTTGCCGGCGCGCACCCGCACCAGAATCTCGGGGCTCGAGACGACGATCTGGAAGACGCCGAAATCGAGATAGCACAGATAGGGCGAGGGATTGACGCGGCGCAGCGCGCGGTAGAGCGAGAAGGCGGGCAGGTCGAACGGCGCGGTGAAGCGCTGCGACAGCACGACCTGAAAGATGTCGCCGGCGCGCACATAGTCCTTGGCGCGCTCGACCATCGCCAGATAGGCGCCGGGCGCGGTGTTGGAGACGGGCGGCGTCGCCAGCAGATGCGGGTCGGCGGCCGGCGCGACATGGCCGAGCGGGCCCTCGAGGGTCGCGACGACCGCCTCGAGCCGCGCCAGCGCGCTTTCATAGGCGGCGCGGGCGGCGACGCCAGGCTGCGGGCGCAGCGGCGTGACGATCGACAATTCGTCGCGCACCGAGTCGAACACCACCATGACGGTCGGGCGGATCAGCAGCGCGTCCGGCACGCCGATCGGATCGTCCTTCGCCGGAGCGAGGCGCTCCATCTGGCGCACCATGTCGTAGCCGAGGTAGCCGAACACGCCGGCCGCCATCGGCGGCAGGCCGGGCGGCATGTCGATGCGGGATTCCGCCAGCAGGGCGCGCAGCGCCGCCAGCGGCTTGCCGGGGCAGGGTTCGTAGGCCTCGCGGTCGAGCCGCGCGCGGCGATTGATCTCGGCGCGATCGCCGACGCAGCGGAAGACGACGTCGGGATCGAGGCCGATCATCGAATAGCGTCCGCGCGAGGCGCCGCCCTCGACCGATTCCAGCAGGAAAACGTCGCCGCGCCGGCCGGCCGACAATTTCAGGAGGGCCGAGACGGGCGTCTCGAGATCGGCGACGAGCGTCGTCGCGACGACGCCGGCGCGGCCTGCTTCGTAGGCGGGGGCGACTGCGTCAAAAGGGGTGGCGTCCATCTGCGCGCGCCCGACGCGTCAATTCTGATCGCCGCCGCTGATGGCGCGACGGATCGCCGTCTCGTCCAGCGCCACCTTCGCGTCGCTCTGCAACTGCGACAGATATTGCGTCAGCACGTCGTCGGGCAGGGCGACGCGCATCTGGTCGGCGATCTGGCGGCTGACCTGCGCGGCGGCGTCATAGGCGGGCACGGCGGACTGGCGCACGACGAACACCATGCGCCCGCCCTCGTCGGTGGCGGCCGATCCGGCTTCGCCCGCCTTGACGTTGAAAATCTGCGCCATGGCGCTGGCCGAAAGCCCCTTGGCGCCGGCGCCGCGGGTGACGCCTTCGAAGCGTTCGACGGCGAGCTTTTCGGCCGCGGCGATCGACTCCAGCGTCGCGCCGCCGGCGATCTGCTTGACGATGTCGGCGGTCTTCGTCTGCAGGCGGCGGGCGATCTCGTCGTCGCGCCAGTTCCGCTCGACGATCGCGCGCACCTCGTCGAGCGTGCGGGCGCGGGCGGCCTCGACGCCCTGCACCTCGAACCAGACATAGCCGCGATCGGGCGTGGCGATCGCCTCGTTGTCGACGCCGATATCGGAGGCGAAGGCGGCCTTGAGCAGCGACGCCGGCTCGATCAGCCCCGTCACCGGGGCGCCCGCCTTGTCGCGACCCGTCGCGTCGATCGCCTCGATCAGGCGCGGCTCCAGGCCGACAGCCTTCGCCGCTTCGGCCAGCGGCTTGCCGGAGGCGCGCTGATCCTCGATCTTGTCATGCAGGTCGCGGACGACGTCGGCGGATTTCTGGCGCGCCAGCTCGGCGCGCAGTTCGACTTCGACTTCGGCGAGCGGCCTGACATTTTCGGGCGTGATTTCGAGCAGCTTCAGAAGCACGACGCCGAAATTGCCCTTGACCGGCGCGCTGACGGCGCCGGCGGCGAGCGCGAAGGCGGCGTCGCCGACAGCCTTGTCGAAGAATTCGGCGCGGCTCCTCGCTCCGAGGTCGAGATCGGCGTCCTTGACGCCGCGTTCGGCGGCGACGCTCTCGAAGCTCGCGCCGGCGGCGATCTTTTCCGCGGCAGCTTTCGCCTGAGTCTCGTCAGGGAAAACGATCTGCAGCACGCGCCGCTTTTCGGGCGCGCCGAAGCGCTGGGTCTTCGTCTGCTCGTAGACGCGGGCGACCTCGTCGGCGGCGACGTCGCCGGGTTTGGCGACGGTCGCCGGCGTAACGGCGAGAACCGCGAGCTTGCGATAGGCCGGAGCGCGGAAATTGTCCTTCCGGTCGTCGAAATATTTCTGCAGCTGCTCGGCGGTCGGCGCTGGAATCTCGCCGGCGGCGGCGGGCGGGAAGGTGATCGCCTCGACGACGCGCGTCTCGGCGCGGTAGCGGTCGATGGCGGCGAGCAGCGCCTGCGGCGGCTCGACGCCGCCGGCGACAGCCTCGCCGATCTCGCGGCGCAGATAGACGGCGCGCTGTTCGCGCACGAAACCGAGCTCGTTGTAGCCGGCGTCGCGGATCGCAGCGTCGAAGCGGTTGCGGTCGAAGCGCCCGTCAGCGCCCTGGAAGGACGGGTCGGACTGGATCGCCCGGGCGATGTCGGCGTCGGAAATGGCGAGGCCGAGCTTGCGCGCTTTCTGATCGAGCAGCGACTCGGTGACGAGGCGCGAGACGACCGCCGTGTCGATGCCGAGGGCGCGCGCCTGCTCGTTGCTGATCGCCTGCCGGCGCGCGCGCTGCTCGCGGGTCAGCGCGTTCTGATAGGCGGCGCGCACCTGCTCGGCGGTCAGCTTGACGTCGCCGACCGTCGCGACGTTGTTCGAGCCGAAACCGCGGAACATGTCGCCGATGCCCCAGATCGCGAAGCTGAGGATCAGGAAGCCCATCACCACCGTCATGATCAGACGGCCGATCCAGTTCTGGGTGGCGACGCGGATACCTTCGAGCATCGGGCGGCGGGTCCTCGGGTTCAGGCGCCGCCTTGTATCGTCGCGGGCCGGCTTTGCATAGCGCGATGCGTCTGCTACCGGAGCCGGGCGTTTTCGCGGCGCCTGCGCGCCGCCCGCCTGCAGGACTGCGCCATGTCGAACGCTCGCCGCCCCCTCGTCGCCGGCAACTGGAAAATGAACGGAACGGCCGCCTCGCTGGCCGAGCTGAAGGCGATCGCCGCCGCCGTCGCCGCCGGAAGGGCGGGGCGCGCCGAGGTCGCGATCTGCCCGCCGGCGACGCTGGTCGCGGCGGCGGCCGGGGCCGCAGCGGGCGGGACCGTCGCCATCGGCGGACAGGATTGCCATGCGAAAGCCTCCGGCGCGCATACCGGCGACGTGTCGGCCGAGATGCTGAAGGACGCCGGCGCCCGCTACTGCATCGTCGGCCATTCCGAGCGGCGCGCCGACCACGGCGAGAGCGACGCGACGGTGAAGGCCAAGGCGGAAGCGGCGATCCGCGCCGGGCTGATCGCCATCGTCTGCGTCGGGGAAACGAAGGACGAGCGCGTCGGCGGGACGACGCTCGAGGTGGTCGGCCGGCAGGTCGCCGGTTCGCTGCCGGCGGGGGCGAATGCGGCCAGTCTGGTCGTCGCCTACGAGCCGGTCTGGGCGATCGGCACGGGCCTGACGCCGACGGCGGCGGACGTCGCCGAAGTGCACGGCTTCATCCGCGCCAGGCTCGCCGCCGCGCTCGGCGCGGAGGGGGCGGGGGTGCGCAGTCTCTATGGCGGCTCGGTCAAGCCGTCGAACGCCGCCGAACTCATGGCCGTGGCCGACGTGGACGGGGCGCTGGTCGGCGGGGCGAGCCTGAAGGCCAGCGATTTCATGGGGAGAGCGGGCGTTTACGCCTGACGTGCGACGATGATCCGACGGCGTGCGGCGGCGGCGCGTCGCGCTGACGTCAGCTGCCGGCCGGACGAAACCGGTCTAGCCTTCACCCCTTGCATCGTATAACAGACGCCCCGACATGAGCCGAGGGCCCGCGC
>JAEULW010000283.1 GCA_016793505.1 Methylobacteriaceae bacterium
TCGTCTCGGGCCTCATCCTGCTGTGGGAGCGCGCGATCCGCGTCGGCGACTGGATCGTGGTGGGAACCGATCAGGGCTATGTCCGGCGCATCAACGTGCGCTCGACGGAGATCGAGACGTTCGACCGGGCGATCGTGGTGATGCCGAACTCCAATCTGATCACCGGGGTCGTCAAGAACTGGGTGCGCGGCGATCGGGTCGGGCGGATCAAGCTGCCGGTCAGCGTCGCCTGTTCGGTCGATCCGGAAAAGGTGCGCGAGATTCTCCTCGCCGTCGCCAAGTCGCACGACTCCGTGCTGCGCATTCCGGCGCCGACGGTGATGTTCGCCGAGTTCGGCGCCTCGACGCTCGCCTTCGAGCTGATCTGCTTCGTCGAGGACGTCGAGACGGCGGCGCGGGTCAAGAGCGACCTGCATTTTGCGATCTTCGCGGCGTTCCGCGAGGCGGGCGTGCCGATGCCGGGCGTGACGCCTGCGGCGCCGAACGCCGACGTCGCGGCGCTGACGGCGGCGGTCGGCAAGCTCGTCGAGGCGCGCGAGGCGTGAGGATCAGGGCGGCGGATCGAGCCCGGCCCAGCGACGCAGGAAACCGTCGATCCAGCGCGCCACCGCCGCGTCGTGCAGGCGCCAGCCGTCGAGATGCTCATGCTGCGGCCGCGCGCCGGGCAGTTCGAGCCGCTGATGGGCGCGCGTCGTCCAACGGCACATCATCGCGTAAGTGACCTCGGGGTGAAACTGCACGCCATAGGCGGCCGGGCCGACGCGCATCGCCTGCACCGGAAAATCGCCCTCGGCCTCGGCGAGCAGCGCCGCGCCGGCGGGCAGGTCGAAGCCTTCGCGATGCCATTGATAGACCAGGCCCGGCAGATCGGCGGCGAAGCGCGGGCAGGCGTCCGGCGCGGCGCGCAGCGGGTAGTAGCCGATCTCGGCCCGGCCCTGCGCATGAGTCCAGACCGGCGCGCCGAGCTGGCGGGCGAGCATCTGCGCGCCGAGGCAGATGCCGAGAAACGGCTTCTCCTCCTTCAGCGGCGTGGCGATCCAGTCGATCTCGGCCCGGATATAGTCGAAGGAATCGTTGGCGCTCATCGGGCCGCCGAAAATCACCGCGCCGGCATGGTCGCGCATGGTGTCGGGCAAGGGATCGCCGAGAGCGGGGCGACGGATGTCGAGTTCGGCGCCGGCGGCGCGCAGCAGACGGCCGACGCGGCCCGGCGTCGAATGCTCCTGATGCAGCACGATCAGGATGCGCGGCGCCGGCTCGCGCGACGGGCGCGGTCGTCGTGCGGCGTTCATGGCGCGGCGCGGCGGCGCGCCGCATTCATGCGACGCGCGATCGCCAGGGTCATGGCGCGGGGCGCGCAGGGCGCAAGTCCGGCGGCGAGCGCGTTGAGCGCGCCCGGCGTGACGCGGCGTCGGCCGGCGAACATGCCGGCGACGCCAGCCTCGGCGACGGCGGCGACATCGAGCGACGCCAGACGCCGCATCGGCCCGGGCGCGGCGCCGGCGCGCGACCAGAACGGCGTGTCGAGCGGTCCTGGGCAGAGCGTCGTCACGCTGACGCCCTCGGCGGCGAGTTCGGCGCCGAGCGCGTCGCCGAACGAGATCACATAGGCCTTGCTGGCGTAATAGACCGCCATGCCGGGACCCGGCGCGAAGCCGGCGACCGAGGCGACGTTGAGAATGCGCCCGCGCGTGGCGATCAGGCGCGGCAGCATGTGCAGCGTCAGATCGGTCAGGGCGCGGATGTTGAGGTCGATCATGCCGAGCTGGGCGGGGCGATCGAGCGTGGCCGCCTCGCCGACGAGGCCATAACCGGCGTTGTTGACCAGCGCCGTCAGGCGCGCGCCCTCCGCGTCGAGGCGCGCGGCGAGCTGCGCCGGCGCGTCGGGCGCGGCGAGATCGAGCGCCACGATGATCGGGCGCGGCGCGCCGGCGGCGGCGAGTTCGTCGGCCAGCGTCGCGAGTTCGCCGGCGTCGCGCGCGGTCACGGCGGGTTCGACGCCGCGGCGCGCCAGCGCCCGCGCGATCTCGCGGCCGAGACCGCGCGAGGCGCCGGTGACGAGGGCGACGTCGCGGCGCATCATCCCTCGGGCTTGCGCATCGCCTGGGCGGCGAAGGCGCCCGGATCGAGCACGCCGAGCTGGCGGGCGACTCGCCAGATGGCGCTCTCCTCGAATTCGGTGACCTTGCCGTCGGCGCGCGCCATGTCCCACATCATGTCGACGAGATCGCGGCGGCCGCGCTCGTCGAGCGTGCGCGACAGCAGGGCGGTGAACTCCTCGAAGTCGATCGACTCGCGCTCGCTCGCCAAGGCCTGGCGCACCAGAGCCTGCGCGCCGGCGTCGTCGAGGGCGAAGCGATCCTTCAGGAGCTCGAGCAGGCGCGTCTTCTCGACGGCGTTGACCTCGCCGTCGACGCCGACGAGATGGGTCAGCAGCACCGCGGCGGCGACGCGCTGGTCGCGCGGTCCGAAGCGCGGCCCGGCCTGACCCGAAAGGTCGGCGAGAAGCGATTTCAGCGCGTGCAGCATCGCGGGATAGAAGCATGGCGCCGCCGCCGAGGTCCAGCGGCGCGCTCCGCTCAGCCGCGCGCCACGGCCATCTCCGCGACGGCGGCCTGACGCAAGAGGATCTGGTCGTTGCCGACCGACAGGAGATTGTAACCGCGGCGGACGAGTTCGCGCGCCCGCGCGCCCGAGTGGCAGAACACGGCGGCCGTCTTGCCGCGCTTGCGGCAGGCGGCGGCGATGTGGGTGAGCGCCGAATCGACCTCGGCGCCGTCGGCGTCGAGCTTGGCCCCGTTCGACAGGGCGATCGACAGGTCGGACGGGCCGACCAGCACGCCGTCGATCCCCGGCGTGTCGAGAATGTCGTCGAGCGCCGCCATGGCCTCGCGCGTCTCGACCATGGCGATGGCCTGATGAATGCCGTTGGCGCGGGCGAGATAGGCGTCGGCCGACAGGCCGGTGAGTCCGAGCGCCCGCGCCGGGCCCCAGCTGCGCTCGCCGAGCGGCGGCAGCTTGGCGAAGGCGGCGAAGGCTCTGGCGTCGGCGGCCGAGTTGATCATCGGCGCGATGACGCCGGCGGCGCCGGCGTCGAGCAGGCGTGAGACGGTCGGAAACTCGTCGACCGGAATACGCACCAGACAGGGTTTTCCGGCGCTGGCCACGGCGGAAATGCCGGACAGGGCGCTGGCGTAGGTCCAGGCGCCGTGCTGCATGTCGAGCGCGGCGGCGTCGAAGCCGGCGCGCGTCATCAGTTCCGGCACGGCCGGATCGGGAATGCCCGACCAGCCGAGAAGCAACGTCTCGCCGGCCGACAGCCGGCGGGCGAGCGAGGCGACGACTTCGGTCATGGTCAGCATTCCCCCCGTGCGCACGACGTCGACCTTCGCGTCGCGTTGCCTCGTCAGGCCCCGGTCTTGATCTGTTCGACCGCCTTGGCCATCAATTCGTCCATGGTGCGGCGGATCTGGTGGTCCGACTGGGCGACTTTGGCGGCGTCGAAATCGCCGCGAACCTTGCGGAACACGTCCTCGTCGCCGGCCTCCTCGAAATCGGCCGCGACCACGGATTTGGCGTAGGTCTCGGCGTCCGCGCCGGACTTGCCGAGCTTCTCGGCCGCCCACAGGCCGAGCAGCTTGTTGCGCCGGGCCGTCGCCTTGAAGCGCAGCTCCTCGTCGAGCGCGAACTTCTTCTCGAACCCTTCTTCGCGCTTGTCGAAGCTCGTCATGCCGCCCTCTCCTGAAAACCCGCCGCCGCTGCGGCGTCTGTGGCGCAGATGGGCGGTGACATAGCCCGCGCCAAGGGGCAAATCAATCACACCAACGTCAGTGAGGCTCGCGCCATGCTCGAACTGCGACCGAATTGCGAATGTTGCGGCCGCGCGCTCGCGCCCGACAGCGACCAGGCGATGATCTGCAGTTTCGAATGCACATGGTGCGCCGACTGCGCGCGCCTGCGCCTGGGCGGCCGCTGTCCCAATTGCGGCGGCGAACTGGTCCGCCGGCCGATCCGGCCGGCCGACAGGCTGACGCAATTCCCAGCCTCGACCGAGCGCAAGGTCCGCCCCGAGCGATGCGCCTGATCCCGCCCCCTGCTCCGGGGCGGGCGCGATCCGACGCGAGGCCGAGCCGCCGCCGAGGCGGCGGCCGCCCAGGCCGCGGCGGGGCGCCCCCCGTCCGCCGCCCATCGCCTCCGTCCAAGGGTTGCGCCGGCCGCCGGAAGGGGCTAGAGCGCCCTGACTGCGGCCTTCCGGACGATCACGGTCCGGGGCGACCCGACGCATCGCGTCGCGTGAAGCCCGACCCGACAACAAGGAGACCGGCCGCCTCATGGATTTCCTCGAGAAACGGTTGATCACGATGAACCGCCGCCGGCGCATTTACGAAGGCAAGGCGAAGGTCCTCTATGAGGGCCCGGAGCCCGGCACGCTGATCCAGCACTTCAAGGACGACGCCACCGCCTTCAACGCCAAGAAGCACGAGGTGATCGACGGCAAGGGCGTCCTGAACAACCGCATCTCCGAGTATATCTTCCAGCATCTCAACGACATCGGCGTGCCGACGCACTTCATCCGCCGGCTCAACATGCGCGAGCAGCTGATCCGCGAAGTCGAGATCGTGCCGCTGGAAGTCGTGGTGCGCAACGTCGCCGCCGGATCGCTGTCGACGCGGCTCGGAATCGAGGAAGGCACGCAGCTGCCGCGCTCGATCATCGAGTTCTACTACAAGAACGACGCGCTCAACGATCCGATGGTGTCGGAGGAGCACATCACCGCGTTCGGCTGGGCGACGCCGCAGGAAATCGACGACATCATGGCGCTGGCGATCCGCGTCAACGACTTCCTGTCCGGCCTGTTTCTCGGCGTCGGCATCCGCCTCGTCGACTTCAAGATGGAGACCGGTCGCCTCTGGGAAGGCGACATGATGCGCATCGTCGTCGCCGACGAAATCTCCCCCGATTCCTGCCGGCTGTGGGACATCAAGTCGAACGACAAGCTCGACAAGGATCGCTTCCGCAAGGACATGGGCGGGCTGGTCGAGGCCTATACCGAGGTCGCCCGCCGGCTCGGCATCATGAACGACAACGAGCCGCCGCGCGGCACCGGGCCGAAGCTGGTGAAGTGAGGCGGCCAGACGGTCGAAGCGCGAGGCCCGCCCGCATGGCGGGCCTTTTTTCTGCGCGGGCGAGAGTCTGCTAAGTCTGGCGCCGATGCCCGCGACCAGACCCGTCTCCCTCGAGGATCTCGCCCGCTATCCGCGCATGACCGGCTGGTTCAGCCCGCCGCTGCTGGTCAGGCTGCTCGGCCGGGTTCTGGTGTCGGGCCTGTTCGGCCATTACGCCGACCGCCGCCTCGTCATCGCGGCGCTCGACACGCCGGCCAAGGAGGAGCTGCTCAGGCGCGCCCGCGCCTTCCTGCCCGACGGGGCGGCGCGCAAGCCGGGACAGATCGATCCGGACGGCGAGGGGGCGATCTGGATCGACTATCTCGCCGATCTCGGCGACGGCTTCGACGCCACCTACGCCATCGCCTCGCTGCTGGCGCAGGAGCGGCTCGCCGTCGGCGGCGTCGAGACGCGGCGCGGCCAGCTCCTCCTGATGGGCGGCGACGAGGTCTATCCGCACGCTGCGGCCGAACACTACCAGCGCCGGCTGCTCGATCCCTATGGCTGGGCCTTTCCCGATCCCGATCCCGCCTCGGCGGACGGGCCGCCGCTGTTCGCGATTCCGGGCAATCACGACTGGTATGACGGCCTCGCCCAGTTCCTCACCGTCTTCGCGCGTGAGGGCGGACGCCATATCGGCGGCTGGCGCACGGCGCAGCGGCGCAGCTATTTCGCGCTGCAGATCGCGCCGGACTGGTGGGTCTGGGGCCTCGACGCCCAACTCGCCGATTTCATCGACCAGCCGCAGCGCGACTATTTCGCGATGATGGCGAAGGAGATGGCGCCGGGCTCGAATCTGATCCTGCTCGGCCCGGAGCCGGGCTGGCTGTTCACCGGCGAGAAGGGCGCGCGTTCGCTCGGCGTGCTCGACGAGGCGGCGCGGCTGGCCGTCGCCTGCTGCAAGGATGTCGCCATCCGCCTCGTCATCGCCGGCGACCAGCATCACTACAGCCGCTACCAGTCGGACGACGGCGGCACGCAATTCATCACTTCGGGCGGCGGCGGCGCCTATCTGCACGCCACGCATGCGCTGCCGGAGCGCGTCACCTTCGACGCGGCGGGCGGGCCGTCCTGGCTCGACGGGCGGATCGAGGGGCTGAGGCTGGCGCGCGAGCCGGGCGCGGGGACCGAGGCGCTCTATCCGAGCCGGGCCGACAGCCGGCGGGCGTTGCGCGGGGTTTTCTGGTTCGCGCTGCTCAATCCGGGGTTCGCGACGCTGCTCGGCGTCGTCTATGCGCTGTTCGGGGCGATCGCCCTGCGCGCGTCGATCTACGATCTGTGGATCGTCCCGGCGGCGATGTTCGCCGGCTTCTGGGTCTATTCGCGCCAGCAGGAGGGCGGCGGGCCGATGGTGGTCGCGGTCTCGCTGGCGGCCGCGCTCGCCCATGCGGCGGCGGCGATCGGGCTCGCCCATGCGCTGGCGGCGCTGCATCCGCTGCTGCCGGCGGCGCTGCAGGGGCCGCGCGCCTCGTTCCTCGTCTATGCGGCGGCGATGACGGCGCTGGGCGGCGGCGTCGCGGCGACGCTGCTGGCGAGCGGTCTGTTCGGCTTCTCGCGCTGGTTCGACATCGACCACAACGACGCCTTCAGCGCCATCCGGCGCGACACGCACCGGCATTTCCTGCGCATCCGCATCCGCGGCGATGAGGTGACGCTGTTCCCGATCGGGCTCGACCGGCCGCCGCGTCGGCGCGACTGGCGGGTCAACGCCGATGGCGCGGGCCGACCGGCGCCGGCCTATGTCCCCGACCCGCCGCTCGCGCCGCATCTGATCGAGGGGCCGGTGCGGCTCGGGCCGGCTCTCGACGGGCGGGCGCGAAGCGCGTAAGCACGCCGGCGTCCCACCTCGCCGGAACCCGACTCATGAAAGCGCGCGTCGTCGTCACCCTGAAAACCGGCGTCCTCGACCCGCAGGGCAAGGCGATCGAGGGGGCGCTCGCCTCGCTCGGCGTGCCGGGCGTCGCCTCGGTCCGCCAGGGCAAGGTGTTCGACATCGACCTCGCCGCGGCCGACCGCGCCGGCGCGGAAGCCGCGCTGAAGCAGGCCTGCGAGAAGCTGCTCGCCAACACGGTGGTCGAGAACTACCGGATCGAGATCCTGTAACGGCGAGGCGCCCAACGCATCCCATTTGAGACATTTACCCTCGGCCGCCCCTCCGGTTGAGTTGCGACGGGCGGCGTTCGAAGCGGGGTTGGAGGGATCGATGTCGATGCGCGTCACCGGAGTGGCCGTCGCTGCGGCGCTGAGCTGCGCGAGCGCCGCCAACGCGGCCATCCTCTATCAGAACGATTTCCAGTCCGGCGTCGCCGGGCCGGCGATCGCCGGGACGACGACGATCCTGCCCGGGTCGGGCGGGCAGCTGTTCCTCGGGCCGTTGGCGGCGGGCGCGGCGTCGACGCTGACGGTCAACGCGCTCGGCGCGTCGACCGTCACCCTGTCCTTCGACCTCTACACGCTCCATTCGCTGGACGGGAACGGCGTGCATTGCTGCGGACCCGACTTCTTCAAGGTGACGATCGGCGGCGTGACCGTGCTCAACGAGACCTTCGCCAATGATCCCAGTTGGCTCCAAAGCTATGGCGGCCCAGGCGCGACGGGCGGAACGGGTTCGGACGGCAGCCTCACGGGGTCCCTCGGCTATCAGTTCTTCGGCCCCGACCACACCTATCATCTGACCTTCACCGGGCCGGTGGTCGGCCCGAACGTGGTGATCACGTTCCACGGCAATTCCGACCAGGGCTGGTCGGACGAGGGTTTTGGCGTCGACAACATCAAGGTGACCGGCATCGCCGCCGGCGTGCCTGAGCCTTCGACATGGGCGATGATGCTGATCGGCTTCGCCGGGCTCGGCCTGATGTCGCAACGCCGCCGCAGGCGGCTCGCGCGCGCCTGACGGCAGGCGGCGTTCTCGCATCAACAGTCTTCGCCGCGGCGCAACGGAGATCGGCCTATGCGCATTGCCATATTGGGGGGCCTCGCCCTCGCCTGTCCTGCTCTTGTCGCCGCGCCGGCCCACGCGGGTCTGGCGCCCTTGCCGAACTACTCGGTCTTCCTGAGCGCGGGCGTGCAGGGCGGGGGATTCAAGGGGTCCAACGGTTTCGGCCTGCTCGACGCGAGCACGGCGATCGGCATCGCCAAGGCCGACGCCGGAACGACGCCGGCGCCCTTCGTCAGCTCGGAGGCGGTGCTGCTCGAGAATGGCGCGTCGCTGACGGCGGGAGCGTCGGCGTCGTTATCGTATTATGCGCGTGTGACGGGCGGGGCGATCGGCGCGCCGGTCGGCCTCGCCATCACGGCAAAGCTGCACGCCGACGCGATCGACGGCGGCTCGCGCGCCTTCCTGTCGATCACTGACATGACCACGTTGAGCGTGATTTTTCGGGCTGAACGCTGCGTCAATCTGGGTCCGGGCGGCGTCTGCACGCAGCCGGGCGGCGATCTGACCTTGAAGTCCTTCGGCTTCACCGCGCCGGCCGGGCATCTGCTGCTGATCGACATGCTGGCGCAGACGGTCGGCGAGGCGAACGCCGGCGGCGGCGGCGGGGCTTTCGTCGACCCCTACATCGCCGTGACCCAGCCCTATGCGGCGACCTACGGCGTCGAATTCAGCCCGGGCATCACCCAGTCGCTGGCCTCGGGCGTGCCGGAGGCCTCGACCTGGGCGATGATGCTCGTCGGACTGGCCGGTCTTGGGCTGGCCTCGCAGCGGCGGCGTGACAGGCGCGGCGCGGCGGCGTAAACCGCGGGCCTCCGCCCACGGGATTCGAGCCATGCGCGCCGCCGTCGTCACCTTTCCGGGCTCCAATCGCGAGGGCGACGCCGCGCGGGCGGTGAAGCAGGCGACGGGCCGCGCGCCGGACGCCGTGTGGCACGCCGACACGGCGCTGCCGGCCGGGGTCGATCTGGTCATCCTGCCCGGCGGCTTTTCCTATGGCGACTATCTGCGCTGCGGGGCGATCGCCGGGCGCGCGCCGATCATGGACGCGGTGCGCGCGCATGCGGCGCGCGGCGGCTATGTGCTCGGCATCTGCAACGGCTTCCAGATCCTGTGCGAAGGCGGGCTTCTGCCGGGCGTGCTGATGCGCAACCGCGATCTGCGCTTCGTCTGCCGGATGCAACATCTGCGCGTCGAACGCGCCGACACCGCCTTCACGCGCCGTTACGCGAAGGGTCAGGCGATCGCGGTCTGCATCGCCCATGGCGAGGGCAATTACGAGGCGCATGACGAGACGATCCGGGCGCTCGAGGGCGAGGGGCGCGTCGCCTTCCGCTATTGCGATGCGCGCGGCGTCGTCGGCGGCGCCGCCAATCCGAACGGCTCGACCAACGACATCGCCGGCGTCTATTCGGACAATCTGCGGGTGCTCGGCATGATGCCGCATCCGGAAAACCTGATCGATCCGCTGGTCGGCGGCGTCGACGGGCGCGGCCTGTTCGAAAGTCTGGCGGCGGCTTAGTCTGGTCTCCCATCACAGGGAGAAGTCGGCATGATGCGCCGCGTCGCAGCCTGTTGCATCGGCCTTGCCGCGATGGCCGTGGGCGGGGCCCGCGCCGCGCCGGATTTCCTCGACCGGGTGATGGGCGCGAAGGACGGCGCCGCGCCGACCGTCGCCTGCTTCCGCCGCGTCTACGACGCGCGCCATCTCGCCGGCCATCCGCAGCAGAACGTGCGCAAGATGCTGCTGCTGCTCGAGACCGGGATCGATCCGCAACAGCCGGGCGCTGCGCTCGCCACGCTCGGCGTCGACTTCCGCAAGGGCGCCGGCTTCCTGTCCGGCGGCTATTGCGGGGTGATGAAGAACGAGGCGGGCGAGCCGGTCGCCGCCCTGAATTGCGGCGTCGATTGCGACGGCGGCCAGATCGGCGTGGCGCTGCGCGACGAGAAATCCGTGCGCGTCACCATCCCGGACGGGGCGCGGCTGTGGCGGCCGGGCGAGGACGATCAGGAGAACGCCGACGACGGCCGCAAGCGCTTCGGCGCCGACGACAAGCTGTTCCGGCTCGACCGCGCCGCCGGCGCCGAATGCGTCGGCCTGACCAAGGACGCCAAGACCAAGGCCATGCTGCGCCGCCTGCGCTGAGCGGCGCGTCGTCGGGGAGGCGATCATGCGACGTCGCACCGTGTTCCAGGCGCTGCTCGGCGCGCTCGGCGGACTGGCCGGAACGCGCGCCGCGCAGGCCGCGACGCCGGGGCCGCAACGCTCGGCGGCGAAAGCCGTCTATCACCTCGCCGATCTCGACAAGGTCGCCTTCGCGCTGGGCGCGATCGAGAATCACATCGCCGGCGTCGGCGGCGCGCAGAACGCGACGATCGCGCTCGTCGTGCACGGGCCGGCGCTGCGCGCCTTCCGCCGCGACGCGCCGCAAGCCGACATCGTCGCGCGGGCGGCCGGCGCGGCGCGGCAGGGCGTGGCGCTGTTCGCCTGCGGCAACACGATGCGGTCGATGAAGATCGAATCGCGCGATCTGGCCGGCGGCTTCGAGATCGACGATCGCGGCGGCGTCGTGCGGCTCGCCGAATTGCAGGCGCAGGGCTACGCCTACATCCGGCCATGACGAACTAGAAAAAGCGCGGCGTCCCTCTGCGAGGGAGCGCCGCGCGCGAGGCCGGCGGGACCTTTGGCCTCAGTTCGAGAGGTGGATCTTGGTGATGGTCCGCAGGATGGCGTCGAAGGCCGGCTGAATCTGCGCGGCGTTGGCCGATTCGTAGTAGTGGCCGGGCGTCGTCGCGCAGTTGCGCAGGAGGTCGCGGTTGCCGGCGATGACGCGGATCGTGAACACCGTGATCTTCTTGGCCGGATCCTTGACCGCGTCGCAGGCCTGACGGGTGCGGTCGTTGATCGCCCACTCGTTGCCGGTGAAGCGGTTCTGGGTGTTGTCGCCGTCGGTGAGCAACACGACGAACTTCTCGACATTGCCGGCGCCGAAGCCGGAGGCGCCGGGCAGCGGGCTCGCCGGCGACAGGCTGGCGAGGCCCCAGGACATCCCGATGGTGATGTTGGTGTTGCCGGCCGGGTTCATCGCGCCGATGCGCGTCTTCAGCGTGTTGCGCTGCGTCACGTCGGACAGGTCGGTCAGGCCCATCATGCGCGTCGTGTTGTAGGCGCAGCGCGTCGCGGGGTAGAGCTGGCCGGGATTGGCGTTGACGTCCCAGGGCTGGTCGCGATCCATGATGCAGCCGTCCCAGGTCATCGAGGACATGCCGAACATCTGCAGCCAGGCCTCGCCGGCGCGCGAGGACTCGGTGCGCACCTGCGTGGCGAAGGGGATCACCGACACCTTGATCTCGCCGACCGACGGCGTCGTGGCGGCGAGCTGGTCGACGAAATTGTTGGCCGCGACCTTGAGCGCGTCCATCTTGCCGTCCCGGCCCATCGAGCCGGTGTTGTCGAGAACGAGGGCGATCTCGAGCTTCTTGGTGCCGTAGGCGACGCTGGCGCGGGCGTTGATCGGCATCTGCGAGAAGCCGGCGAGGTGCATGAAGGCGGTCGGCACCTGCGCCGTGGTCGAGACGGTCAGCCGCTCATTGGCGCGCGAGGTGACGACGGCCGGCGCGCCGGCCACCTCCTTGCTGCGATACATCGCAGAGAAAATGCGGTTGGCCTTGGCGTTGAAGTCGGCGTCCGACATGCGCTTGGCGTCGTGGGCGAGGGCGAGGCCGGTGGCGTCGAGCGCCTGCACGAGCCGCTCGCGCTCCGCGGCGCCGCGCGAATAATCCACCGCCGCGCCGACGGCGAAGATGATCGGCACAAGCGTCAGGCCGAACATCATCGCGACGTTGCCGCGCTCGTCGCGGCGGAACCGGCGGAGGATGGAGAGGTTCGAAACGGACATCGGGACGGCTCCTCAGGGGCGTCCCTTCCGCTTCAAGTCGCGGGCCAGCCTGATCGGGCCGGCCCGTCAACCATACGGCCGGCGCCAATCCCTGCGAATCAACGACTTGGCTCCTGCGTCGGGCGCGACCGTGCGGCGCCGGCGCGTCACGAAACGAAACAGGGGGCCGTCGCGTCCCGATCCGGGACGGCCGCAGCGCGGCGATTGCCTTGGGCGCGCGGCGCGGCTAAGCGGTGCGCGAGCATTGCGCGGGGCGCCCGCGCCGCCGACCGCGAGGCCGTCTTGATCCAGCCGCACGCCGCCGAACCCGCGATCACGCCGGAGCTCGTCGCCGCCCATGGTCTGAAGCCCGACGAATACGAGCGCATCCTGAAGCTGATCGGCCGCACGCCGAGCTTCACCGAGCTCGGCATCTTCTCGGCGATGTGGAACGAGCACTGCTCCTACAAGTCCTCGCGCCTGCATCTGCGCGGCCTGCCGACCAAGGCGCCCTGGGTGATCCAGGGCCCGGGCGAGAATGCCGGCGTGATCGACATCGGCGACGGTCAGGCCTGCGTGTTCAAGATGGAGAGCCACAACCACCCCTCCTTCATCGAGCCCTATCAGGGCGCGGCGACCGGGGTCGGCGGCATCCTGCGCGACGTCTTCACCATGGGGGCGCGGCCGATCGCCTGTCTCAACCTGCTGCGCTTCGGGTCGCCCGATCATCCCAAGACGCGGCATCTCGTCGCCGGCGTCGTCGCCGGCATCGGCGGCTACGGCAATTCCTTCGGCGTGCCGACGGTCGGCGGCTCGGTGAATTTCCATTCGCGCTACAACGGCAACATCCTCGTCAACGCCATGGCGGTCGGCCTCGCCGACGCCGACAAGATTTTCTACGCCAAGGCGACCGGCGTCGGCCGACCGATCGTCTATCTCGGCTCCAAGACGGGGCGCGACGGCATCCACGGCGCGACCATGGCCTCGGCCTCGTTCGAGGCCGATGCGGAGGAGAAACGCCCGACCGTGCAGGTCGGCGATCCCTTCTCCGAAAAGCTGCTGCTCGAGGCCTGTCTCGAGATCATGGGCAAGGGTTGCGTCGTCGCGATCCAGGACATGGGCGCGGCGGGTCTGACGTCGTCATCGGTCGAGATGGGCGCGAAGGGCAATCTCGGCGTCGAACTCGATCTCGACCATGTGCCCTGCCGCGAGGCCGGCATGACCGCCTACGAGATGATGCTGTCGGAGAGCCAGGAGCGCATGCTAATGGTGCTCGACCCCGACAAGGAGGCGGAAGCCGAGGCGATCTTCCGCAAATGGGGGCTCGATTTCGCGGTGATCGGCAAGACCACCGACACGCTGCGCTTCGTCATCAAGCACAAGGGCGAGGTGAAGGTCGATCTGCCGATCAAGGAGCTCGGCGACGAGGCGCCGGTCTATGACCGGCCGTGGGTCGAGACGGTCAAGCAGGCGCCGATCGATCCGGCGGCCGCCGCTGCGCCGATGTCGAATGCGGCGGCGCTGGCAAAGCTGGTCGGTTCGCCGGACCTGTGTTCGAAGCGCTGGGTCTGGGAGCAGTACGACCATCTCATCCTCGGCAACACCGTGCAGGCGCCGGGCGGCGACGCGGCGGTGGTGCGCATCGGCGAGGGGCCGAAGGGCCTCGCCCTGACCTGCGACGTGACGCAGCGCTATTGCGAGGCCGATCCGTTCGAAGGCGGCAAGCAGGCGGTGGCCGAGGCCTGGCGGAACCTCACCGCGGTCGGCGCGACGCCGCTGGCGCTGACCGACAATCTCAATTTCGGCAATCCCGAACGGCCGCATTTCATGGGCCAGCTCGTCGGCTGCCTGAAGGGCATCGGCGCGGCCTGCCGGGCGCTCGACTTCCCGGTCGTCTCCGGCAACGTCTCGCTCTACAACGAGACGGAGGGGCGCGGCATCCTGCCGACGCCCTCGATCGGCGGCGTCGGCCTCGTCAAGGACGTGGCGAAGACCGCGACGCTGGCCTTCCGCGCCAGCGGCGAGGCGATCCTGCTCATCGGCGAGACGACGGGCTGGCTCGGCCAGTCGCTTTACTTGCGCGACATCTGTGGCCGGGAAGACGGCGCGCCGCCGCCGGTCGATCTCGCCGTCGAGCGGCGCAATGGCGAGGCGGTGCGCGCCCTGATCGCGACGGGCCGGGTCAGCGCCGTGCATGATCTGTCCGACGGCGGGCTCGCCGCCGCGCTGGCCGAGAGCTGCATGGCGCTGGGCGTCGGCGCGACGATCGAGGCGCTGCCCGAGGGGCCGGCCCACGCCATCCTGTTCGGCGAGGATCAGGGGCGCTACATCCTCGCCTGCGCGGCGGACGAGGCCGCCGCCATCCTGCGCGATCTCGCCGCCGCCGGCGTTCCGGCGCGGCGGATCGGGACGACCGGCGGGGCGGCGTTGACCCTGCCGGGGGAAAAATCCGTGGACGTCGTCGCGCTCCGCAACGCTCACGAAACCTGGTTGCCCGATTATATGGGCGCAGAAATCATCAACAGCTGAGGCGTCATGTTCGTCGAACTGAAGGCTCTGGGCGGCGTCAATTTCGTGCGCGCCGATTTCGTCATCGCCGTGACGTCCAACGATCCGGCCAAGTGCTATGTCTTCGTGCAGGGCAGCGCCAATTCGATTCCCATTTCCGAGCCGGTGAAGACCGTCGTCGAGAAGCTCGAGGCGGCGCTGAAGGCGCCGGCGGCGCCGGCCTGAACGCGGCTCGCCTTGGCGCTCGCGCCGGCTTGCGTTAAGCCTGTCGCGCAACGGAGACGATGCGCATGGCGATGGACGCGGCCGAGATCGAACGCCTGATCAGGGAGGCGCTGCCCGACGCGCAGGTCGAGATCCGCGATCTGGCCGGCGACGGCGACCACTACGCCGCCACCGTCATTTCCGAATCCTTCCGCGGCAAGACGCGGGTGCAGCAGCATCAGATCGTCTACGCCGCGCTGAAAGGCCGCATGGGCGGCGAATTGCACGCCCTCGCCCTGCAGACCAACGCGCCGGCGTGACCCGCGTCGCGACGATCGCCGAACTCGAGGCGCTCTACGGGACGCCGGGGCCGGCCTCGACGCGCAAGGTCGCCGATCGCATCACACCGGCCTACCGGCTGCTGATCGAGGCGGCGCCGTTCTGCGCGCTCGCGACCTCCGGGCCCGAGGGCCTCGACGTGTCGCCGCGCGGCGACGCCGTCGGGCGACTCGTCCGCATCGTCGACGAGCGCACGCTCGTCCTGCCCGACCGGCGCGGCAACGACCGCATCGATTCGCTGCGCAACGTCGTGCGCGATCCGCGCCTCGCGCTGATGTTCCTCATCCCGGGCTGGGACAATGCGCTGAGGATCAACGGCCGTGGCCATGTCGAGGCGGGGGCCGACCTGCTGGCGAGTCTGGCCGTCGACGGCAAGCCGCCGCGCAGCGCGCTGGTCATCGAGGTGGATGAAATCTACTTTCAGTGCGCCCGGGCGACGATCCGCGCCGGGTTGTGGTCCGGCGCGCCGGCGCCCGCGGGCCTGCCGACGGCCGGCGACATCCTCGCCGGGATGACCGGCGGCGCGGTCGGCGGGGCGGACTATGACGCGGCCTGGCCGGCCCGGGCCGCGACGACGATGTGGTGACAGCAGCCCTGTCGACGGGCGCGGGCGGGCGGCCTATATAGGCCCGCAGCGGCGGAGAATTTGGCCTTCGCCAGCGTCAGGGAACAGCAACATGGCCGACGTTCAGGACGACATCCGTCAGGAAGTGACGAACAATCCGGTGGTGCTTTTCATGAAAGGCACGCCGCAGTTTCCGATGTGCGGATTTTCCGGGCAGGTGGTGCAGATCCTCGATTATCTCGGCGTGCCCTACAAGGGCGTCAACGTGCTCGAGGACGCCGGCATCCGGCAGGGCATCAAGGATTTTTCCAACTGGCCGACGATCCCGCAGCTCTACGTCAAGGGCGAGTTCATCGGGGGATGCGACATCGTCCGCGAGATGTTCCAGTCGGGCGAGTTGCAGAGCCATCTGAAAGAGGCCGGCCTCGAAGTGCGCACGCCGGCGGGCTGAGCCCCGTGACGGCGATCGAGGTCGTCGTCGCCGACATCACGACCCTCGCCGTCGACGCCATCGTCAACGCCGCCAATGAGAGCCTGCTCGGCGGCGGCGGCGTCGACGGGGCGATCCATCGCGCCGCCGGCCCGGGCCTCATCGAAGAATGTCGCAGGCTCGGCGGCTGCCTGACCGGCGCGGCGAAAATCACCGGCGGCCACCGGCTGCCGGCGCGCTTCGTCATCCACACGGTTGGCCCGGTCTGGCGCGGCGGGGCGGCGGGCGAGGACGGCCTGCTCGCATCCTGCTACCGCCGCTCGCTCGAACTCGCCGCCGCGAACGGGGCCCGCACGGTCGCCTTTCCGGCGATCTCGACCGGCGTCTACGGTTTTCCGCCGGAGCGCGCCGCGCCGATCGCCATCGCCAGCGTGCGCGCCGGGATCGCGGCGGCGCCCAAGGCCTTCGACCGGATCATTTTCTGCTGCTTTTCGGACGCCTCGGCCGCGCGGCACCGCGCGGCGCTGACGCAATGAGGCGAAGGCGAGCGAAGCCGGCAAGCGCGCATTAGCCATCGCCGCCATTCGCCTGCCGCAGCGGCGGGGCCGTTCACCGGCGGGTCGGACCTTCCGCCGCAACCTGTCCCGGGTTCAAGGGATCAGGGGCGGGAACGGGCATGAGCAAACTCTACATGGTCGGCGGGCTGATCGCGGCCGTCGTGGCCGGCGCGCAGTTCCTCAACATGCGCGCGCAGCCGACGGTGGTCGGCGCGGGCTCGGGGATCACCGAGGCGGCGCGGCGCGACGCCGTCAGCCTCGTCGCCAAGGGCGATCCGGCGATGGAGGCGGCGCGGGCGAAGGCGCGCGCCGGCGTCGACGGCTTTCTGGCGCTCGCCGCCCGGCCGCCGGCCGGGGCGAGCAAATTCGCGGTCAAACTCGCGGTGCGCGACGGCGAGATGGTGGAGTATTTCTGGATCTCCGGCTTCGTGAACCAGGGCCAGTTCTATGTCGGCCTGCTGGACAACACGCCGCGCATGGTGAAGACGGTGAAGCAGGGTCAGGCGATGACCTTCCGGCGCGACGACATCGTCGACTGGATGTATGTCGAGCGCGGCGCGATGAAGGGCAATTTCACCGCCTGCGCGCTGCTGTCCAAGGAATCGCCGGCCGAGCGCGAGAAATTCATGAAGACATACAGGCTGACCTGCGCGGGCTGAGCGGACTCGACCTTACAGGAAGACCCGCCTCTGCTTCGCTCAGCCGAAACCGCCACGAGGTTTTGTCATGGTGGGAGCATTGCGCGCAGGGCTGGCGGCGGCGATGCTTGCCTGCGTCGCGCCGGCGACGGCGCCGGCGCAGAGCTTCCTCGAGCGGTCGCGGCGCGACGACGTCACACAGATGTCCGACGATCATCCCGCCATGCGCGCCGCCTTCGCCAAGGCGCGGCGCACGCTCGGCGGCTTCCTAAAGACAGCGGAACGGCCGGAGCCCGGCACGAGCGGGCACAGCGTGAAGATCGGTCTCAGGGACGAGGGCGTGACCGAATATTTCTGGGTCTCCGACTTGCGCGGCGATGGCGCCTCCTTTGTCGGGCGTCTGGCCAACACGCCGCGCCGGGTGCGCGGTTACCAACTCGACCAGAGCATCCGCTTCAGTCGTGCCGAGATCGTCGACTGGACCTACAGACAGGGCGCAAGGAGGAAGGGCAATTTCACCGCCTGCGCGCTGCTGACTCAGGAGCCGGCGGCCGAGCGCGCCGAATACATGCGGCGGACGGGGCTCGTCTGCGGACGCTGAGGCGGGCTCACCCCTCCGCGCAGGGCGGCAAGGCGCCGAGCCTCGCCGCCAGCGACTCCGGCAATCCTTCTGTCGCGCCGAGAAAGGCGCGGCAGCCGCGCCGTCCCTCGGCGACCGTGCGCGGCGTCGCCAACGCATTGTCGTAGACCCGCCAGAAATCGACGCCGTCGACATAGACGAAGAGATTTTCCATCGAGCGCGCGAAGCGGCGGCGCACGTCGCTCTCCGGGACGGCGTGTCCGCCCTCGGCGACGCGGCGGGCGACGCGCGCCAGACAGACATCGACATTCGCGACCGCGAAATACAGCAGTTTCGCCTCGTGGCCGGCGGCGCGCGCAGCCGCGATCGTACGCAGATGCGTGCGACCCGCCAGCGTCGTCTCGATGGTGAAAGTCCTGCGCTGCGCGATCAGTTCGCGCGTCATGTCGAGGGCGACGCGGGCGGCGCGCTGCGGCTCGGCCCCGGGGTCAAGCGGTGACAGGCCGCGCGCGATCTCGTCGAGATTGACGAAACGTGCGACGCCCGACACCGCACGGATGTGGCGGAAGGCGTAGGTCGTCTTGCCGACGCCATTCGGACCGGCGACGATCCAGAGAGTGGGGCGCTCCATATTGTCACGATAGAGCCAGCGGCCCCCGGCCGTCACCCGTCGATCGCCGCTTTCACCAGCGCCTGCGCGTCGGGGGAGTCCCATTCCGCCGGGCCGGCCATGACGCCGAGGTCGCAGCCCCGGCGGTCGATCAGGATCGTCGTCGGCAGGCCGACGACTTTCGCCGCGCCTTTGAGAATCTGCAGGCTGTCGGCCTTCGGGTCGGCGTAGAAGGCGAGCGATTTCACCCCGACGCTGTCGAGGAAGGGCTTGCGCCTGTCCAGATTGCGGGTGTCGAGGCTGAGCGCGACGACCTCGAAATCCTTGCCGCCGAGGGCGGCCTGAAGCCGGTCGAGCGCCGGCATCTCCTTGCGGCAGGGGGCGCACCAGGTCGCCCACAGGTTGAGCAGGACGATCCGGCCGCGCAGGTCGGAGAGCTTCATCGGCCGGCCGTCCGGCCCCTCGAAGGCGAGATCGGGCATCGGCTTCGGCGTCTTGCTCGGGGCGAGCGCCGCCACTTCGCCGCGCGAGAAGGGAGCGGTTTTCGCCGCCAGCGCCGCCGAGCCGGCGCAGGCGGCGGCGGCCGGTTCCTTGCGGGGTCCGCCCATCACGTATAGGACCGCGCCGACCCCGAGGACGACGATGAGCCCGGCCAGCGCCAGATGCGGCGCGAAGACGCGGAGCGCTTCGCGGCCGTCGGCGCGGGGCGGGGCGGGCGGGGGCGTCTGTTCCTCGGTCATGACGGGTGGCGAATACTGCGCGAGGCGGCGATGAGCAACAGGATGTGGGGCGGGCGTTTCGAGACCGGTCCGGACGCGATCATGGAGGAGATCAACGCCTCGATCGGCTTCGACTACCGCTTCGCCGCCCAGGACATCAAGGGCTCGAAGGCCCATGTCGCCATGCTGGCGGCGCGCGGGATCGTCACGGACGCGGACGCTGCGGCGATCACCAGGGGTCTGGACCAGATCGCCGGCGAAATCGAGTCCGGCGCGTTCACGTTTTCGCGCGAGCTCGAAGACATCCATATGAACGTCGAGTCGCGGCTGGCGGCGCTGATCGGCCCGGCGGCGGGGCGGCTGCACACGGCGCGCTCGCGCAACGACCAGGTGGCGCTCGACGCGCGGCTGTGGCTGCGCGACGCGGTCGATGCGCTCGACGGGCAGATGGCGGGGTTGCAGCGCGCC
>JAEULW010000323.1 GCA_016793505.1 Methylobacteriaceae bacterium
CGACGGGGTCTGGCGCGGCGCGCCGCTGACGCCGCTCGGCGGCGCGCCGGCCCGCCATGTCGACTGCGTTCCGGCGCCGGCCGGGCCGGACCGGCGCGCCGCCGCCCGCATCGCCGGCGGCGCAGCGAGCGTCGAGATCGCCTTCGATCCGGCCGCGCTGCCGCATGTCCAGAGCTGGCGGCGCACCGAGCCGGGCCTCAACGTCTTCTCCATCGAGCCGATCACCCACCGCCTCGCCCCGCGCGCCGAACTCGAGCAGTCTGGCGAGATGCGTCTTCTGGCGCCGGGCGAGAGCGTCGCGATCGCCTGCGACCTGTCCTTCTCGGCCTGAACCGGCGCGGATTTTTTTTGCCTTGCGCCGGCGCCGCCGCCCGGGGCACGCTGCGTCAGGGCCGGAGACGGCCGGGCGCATCGCGCCCGAACAAAAAAAGGGGAGAAGCGTATGGCGTTCATTCGCACGATCGGTCTTGCCGCCGCCGCCATTCTGGCCGCGACGAGCTTTGCGACCGCCCAGCCGAAATCCATCACCATCGCCACCGAAGGCGCCTACGCGCCGTGGAATTTCACTGAAGCGAACGGCAAGCTCGCCGGCTACGAGATCGAACTCGCCGCCGATCTGTGCAAGCGCATGAAGATCGAGTGCAAGGTCATCGCGCAGGATTGGGATGGCATCATCCCCGCCCTCAACGCCGGCAAGTACGACGCCATCATGGCCGGCATGTCGATCACCGACAAACGCAAGGAGGCGATCAACTTCTCCGATCCCTACGGCTCGACGCCGAACGGTTTCGTGGTGCCGAAGTCGAGCCCGCTCGCCAAACTGCCGGGCACGGGCTCCACTTTCTCGCTGGTCAAGGACGCTGACGCCGCCAAGAAGTCGATCGAGGAGATGAAGGCCCTCCTCAAGGGCAAGAAGGTCGGCGTGCAGGTGTCGACGACCAACGCGGCCTTCATCGAGAAATACTTCAAGGGCACGGTCGACATCCGCGAATACAAGACGACCGAGCAGCACGACCTCGACCTGCAGGCCGGCCGCATCGACGCCACCTTCGCGGCGATGTCGTATCAGATCGACGTGGTCAAGAAGGCCGATTTCAAGGACTACGCGCTCGCCGGCGCGACCTTCTCGGGCGAAGTGCTCGGCCTCGGAGTCGGCGTCGGTCTGCGCAAGGCCGATACGCAGTTGCAGGGCATGTTCAACGAGGCGATCAAGGCGGCGATCGCCGACGGCACGATCAAGACGATGTCGACGAAGTGGTTCGGCTTCGACATCACCCCGAAGTGACGCCCGCGCGCGCGGCGCGCTGACCGCCCCGCCGCGTCGCCGCGCGCGACGCGGCGGCGGCGCGGCGATCTGCGCAGGGCTCCTGCATGAACGCCTTCGATCTTCTCGGCTTCGGCGAAAAGGGCTGGGGTCCCCTCTTGCTCAAGGGGACGGCGATGACGCTCGCCGTCACCATCAGCGCCTTTGTGTTCGGCGCGATGTTCGGCGCGATCGTGGCGCGCGGCAAACTGTCGAACAGCTTTCTGGCGCGCGCCGCCGGCGACGTCTACACGACCGTCCTGCGCGGCGTGCCTGATCTGCTTGTCATCTATCTGTTCTATTTCGGCGGCAGCCAGCTTCTTTCGACGATCTACCAGCTCGCCACCGGCGACAAGGGGTTCATCGGAATCAACGCGTTTCTGACCGGCGCGATGGCGGTCGGCATCGTCTCGGGCGCCTATCAGGCCGAAGTCTTCCGCGGCGCCTATCTGGCGATCCCGCGCGGCGAACTCGAGGCGGCGCGCTCGGTCGGCATGTCGGGCTGGACGATGTTCCGTCGCATCGTCGCCCCGCAGGTGCTGCGCTTCGCCATCCCGGGCCTCGGCAATGTCTGGCAGCTGGCGTTGAAGGAGTCGGCGCTGATCTCGGTGACCGGGCTGACCGAGCTGTTGCGCCAGTCGCAGGTCGCCTCCGGCTCGACGCGTCAGCCCTTCGTCTTCTACACCGCCGCCGCCGCGCTCTACCTGCTTCTGACCAGCCTGTCGACATGGCTGTTCAACCGGGCCGAGGCGACGGCGATGCGCGGCGTCAGGAGGGCGTGATGGATTTCGCCTTCTACACCGAGGTGATCGTCCGTCTTCTCGGCGCCGTGCCGACGACTCTCGAGCTCGCTTTCGTCTCGGTGGCCATCGGCGCCGTGATGGCCGTCGGCCTCGCCATGATGCGCCAGTCCAGGATCGCCGCGCTCGACATGTTCGCCCGCGGCTTCATCTTCGTCTTCCGCGGCACGCCGCTGCTGGTGCAGATCTTCCTGATCTTCTACGGCCTGTCGCAATTCCCGGCGATCCGCCAGAGCTGGGCGTGGCAGTATCTGCGCGAGCCGTATTTCTGCGCGATCCTCGCGCTCGCCCTCAATACGGCGGCCTACACGGCCGAGATTCTGCGCGGCGGGCTGCAATCGGTGCCCTTCGGCCAGGTCGAGGCGGCGCGCGCCTGCGGCATGTCGGGTTTCACCCTCTATCGCCGCATCATCCTGCCGATCGCCATCCGCCAGGCGCTGCCGTCCTACGGCACCGAGGTGATCCTGATGGTGCGCTCCACCGCGCTCGCCTCGATCATCACCCTGATGGAGCTGACCGGCGTCGCCCAGAAGATCAATTCCGAGACCTTCCGCGCCATCGAGGTGTTCATCTGCGCCGGGGCGATCTATCTCGCCATCAACTTCCTTCTGTCGCGCGTCATCATGGCGCTCGAATACTGGCTGACCCCGCATCTGCGCGCCCCGAAGATCGCCGCCGCGCCTGCAACCAACGGAGTCGCCGCCTGATGGCCGACATCCCCGCCGTCTCCATTCGCGACCTGCGCAAGAGCTTTGGCGCGCTCGAGGTGCTCAAAGGCGTCAGCTTCGACGCCCATGACGGCGACGTCATCTCGATCCTCGGCGCCTCGGGATCAGGCAAGAGCACGCTCCTTCGCTGCATCAACATGCTGGAGACGCCGACCTCGGGCGAGATCGTCGTCGCCGGCGAGACGATCCTTATGAAGCCCGGCAAGCGCGGCCAGCCCGAGCCTGCCGACCGCAAGCAGGTCGACCGCATCCGCAGCGGCCTCGCCATGGTGTTCCAGAGCTTCAATCTGTGGTCGCACATGACCGTGCTCGAGAACGTCATGGAGGCCCCGGTGCACGTCCAGAACCGCCCGCGCGGCGAGGTGAAGGACGAGGCGATGGCGATCCTCGCCAAGGTCGGCATCGCCGACCGGGCCGGCTACTACCCCTCGCATCTGTCCGGCGGTCAGCAGCAGCGCGCCGCCATCGCCCGCGCCCTGGCGATGAAGCCGAAGGTTATGCTGTTCGACGAGCCGACCTCGGCGCTCGATCCCGAACTCGTGGGCGAGGTGCTGCGCGTTATGCGGGCAATTGCCGAAGAAGGACGCACGATGCTCGTGGTGACGCACGAGATGGGCTTCGCCCGCGACGTCTCGAGCCGCGTCCTGTTCCTGCATCAGGGCCAGATCGAGGCCGACGGCCCGCCCGCCGAGCTGTTCGGGGCGGCCCGGTCCGAGCGTTTCCGACAATTCATTTCGCGCCACGCGGATGGTTGAAAATTCCGGCGGCGCCGCCGCTTGCTGGCACGCCGCTTGCCTATAAACTCGGCGACGCGACGCGCCATAGCGCCGCGGGCGAAGGGGTGACGGGTGGTCGGGGCGGCAGCGCGGTTCGATGAAATGAGCGGCGCCTCCGGCGACGTGCGGGCTTGTTACGAACGCCTCGCGCGCTGGCTGGAGTCGACGCCGGCGGACCTGCTCTCCTCGCGCCGGCGCCAGGCGGAGCTGCTGTTCCGGCGCATCGGCATCACCTTCGCCGTCTATGGCGACAAGGAGGCGACCGAGCGCCTGATCCCCTTCGACATCCTGCCGCGCATCCTCTCGCGCAGCGAGTGGGACCGGCTCGAGAGAGGTCTGATCCAGCGCGTGCGCGCGCTCAACATGTTCCTCGCCGACGTCTACGGCGCGCGCGAAATTCTGCGCGCCGGCGTGGTTCCGACCGATCTCGTCTATCGCAATCCCGGCTACCGCCCCGAAATGGCGGGCCGCCGCGTGCCGCACGACGTCTATGTCCACATCGCCGGCATCGACGTCATCCGCGTCGACGAGGAGGATTTCTACGTTCTGGAGGACAACGCCCGCACGCCTTCCGGCGTCTCCTACATGCTGGAGAACCGCGAAGTCATGATGCGCCTGTTCCCCGAACTCTTCTCGATGCATCGCGTCGCGCCGGTCGAGAATTATCCGGACTCGCTGCTGGCGACGCTGCGCTCCGTCGCCCCGCCGGGCGCGGCGGGCGACCCGACCGCCGTGCTGCTGACCCCGGGCCAGTTCAACTCCGCCTACTACGAACACTCTTTCCTCGCCGACAAGCTCGGCGTCGAACTCGTCGAGGGCCGCGATCTGTTCGTCGCCGACGACGTCGTCTTCATGCGCACGACCGAGGGGCCGCGCCGCGTCGACGTGATCTATCGCCGCATCGACGACGACTTCCTCGATCCGCTCGCCTTCCGGCCCGACTCGGCGCTCGGCGTGCCGGGCCTGATGCAGGCCTATCAGGCCGGCGCGGTGACGCTGTGCAACGCCGTCGGCACCGGCGTCGCCGACGACAAGGCGATCTACACCTACATGCCCGAAGTCGTGCGCTTCTATCTCGGCGAGGAGCCGATCCTGAAGAACGTGCCGACCTGGCGCTGCCGCGAGCCGGAAGCGCTCGCCTATGTGCTCGATCATCTCGACGAGCTTGTGGTGAAGGAAGTCAACGGTTCGGGCGGCTACGGCATGCTCGTCGGCCCGCATGCGGCGCGCGCCGAGATCGAGGCATTCCGCGCCAAGCTGACGCGCGATCCCGACAATTTCATCGCCCAGCCGACTCTTTCGCTGTCGACGGTGCCGACCTCGTTCGATTCCGGCGTCGCCCCGCGTCATGTCGATCTGCGGCCCTTCGTGCTGTGCGGATCGGACGGCGTGCGCGTCGTGCCGGGCGGCCTGACGCGGGTGGCGATGAAGGAGGGCTCGCTCGTCGTCAATTCCAGTCAGGGCGGCGGCACCAAGGACACCTGGGTGCTGGACGATCCGGAAGGCTGACGGGCATGCTCTCGCGCACCGCCGACAATCTCTACTGGCTCGCCCGCTACATGGAGCGGGCCGACTATCTCGCCCGCGTCGTCGACGTGACGCGCCGCATCGCGCATCTGCCGCGCGCCTATGGCGGCCAGGCCAGCGAATGGGACAGCGCGCTGATCTCCTCCGGCGCCGAAGAGACCTTCGCCGAAACCGGTAGGACGGCCGACGAATCCGCCGTCATCTGCTTCCTCACCTTCGACGAGCGCAATCCCTCCTCGATCCGCAATTGCATGGAGCTCGCCCGCACCAATGCGCGCGCCGTGCGCACGGCGCTGACGCATGAAATGTGGGAGTCGATCAATTCCGGTTGGCTCGAGATTCGCCGCTTCGACGCGCGCCGCAACGCCGATGGTCTGCTCAGCGCCGAAGACCTCACCGCCTTCCTCGATCTCGTCAAGCAGGTGTCGACGCAGTTCGACGGCTCGGCCTATCGCAACATGCTGCGCAACGACGCCTACTGGTTCTCGCGCCTCGGCCTCTACATCGAGCGCGCCGACAACACCGCGCGCATTCTCGACGTCAAGTATCATGTGCTGCTTCCCGAGGTGGAGACGGTTGGCGGCTCGCTCGACTATTTCCAGTGGACCTCGATCCTGCGCGCGGTCTCCGCGCTGACCGCCTATCACTGGGTCTATCGCCAGAGCATCAAGCCCTGGCTCGTCGCCGACCTTCTGATCCTGCGGCCCGAAATGCCGCGTTCGCTGATCTCCTGCTACGAGAACATCTCGCGCTTCCTCGATCAGATCGGCAAGGCCTATGGCCGTCAGGGTCTGGCGCAGCGCCAGTCCCGCCAGCTCTATGCGCGGCTCGAGCAGGCGCGCATCGACGGGATTTTCCAGGCCGGCCTGCACGAATTCATCACGGGTTTCATCGAGGACAACAATCGCATCGGCGGCCGTATCGCCGAGCAATATCTGGTGTGAACCGATGCGCCTTCGCCTGCGCCATGTTCTGACCTGCCGCTACCGGCCGACCGCCAACGGCGTCATCGGCGTGCTGCGGCTGACGCCGCGCAGCCATTACGGCCAACACGTCATCGACTGGAGCATCGACGTCGGCGTTGATTGCCGGCTGCGCCAGTCGGAGGACGCGTTCGGCAATATCACGCACGGCTTTCAGGTGACCGGTCCAGTCGAGCAGTTGCGCATCGAGGCGACGGGCGAGGTCGAGCTCTTCGACGCCACCGGCTTCGTGCGCGACGCGATCGAGCGTTTTCCGGAGGAATTCTATCTGCGCGACACGCCGGCCACCGCCGCCGACGCGGCCTTGCGCGCCTTCGCTGCCGAAGTCGCGGCCGGCGCCGAAACGTCGCTGGCGCGCATGCATGCGCTAATGGGCGCCGTGCGCGAGACGATCGCCCATGATCCGGGCCTGAAGCCGGCGGCCGGCGCGGCCGAGGCCTTCGCCGCCCGTCGCGGCGCGGCCAGCGATCTTGCGCAGGTCTTCATCGCCGCCGCGCGTCATCTCGGCGTGCCGGCGCGCTACGCCGTCGGCGTCGCGCTCGATGCGGCGCAACCCGGGCCGGAAGGTCACGGCTGGGCCGAGGCGCATGTCGAGGGCTATGGCTGGATCGGCTTCGATCCGGCCCTGAACTTGTGTCCCTGCGGTCGTCATCTGCGCCTCGCCATGGGGCTCGACCTGCTCGCCGCAAGGCCGATGCGCAGCGCTCGCGGCGGCTTCGGAGAGGAAGAGATCGTCGCCGTGACGACGGTGACCGGCGCCGCCCAGTCGCAACGCCAATAGGCCGATTGCGGGGTCACGCGCGGCGCGCTATGCGCAGCGCCGGGCGAGCCGGTGAAAGGGCGTGAGATGACCTATTGCTGCGGCATCCTCGTGAGCGAGGGCCTCGTGATGATCGCCGACACGCGCACCAACGCTGGCCTCGACGACATCTCGACCTTTCGCAAGCTGCATCATTTCGCCGTGCCCGGCGAGCGCATGATCTCGATCGCCAGCGCCGGCAATCTGTCGATCACCCAGAGCGTCATCGCCATCGCCAGCGCGGGCGTCGAGAATCCCGAGACCGGCGCGCTCGAAACGCTGTCCGACGCGCCCAACATGTTTCGCGCCGCCCAGCTCATCGGTCGCGCCATCCGCAAGGTGCGCGCCATCGAGGGCGAGGCGCTCGATCGCGCCGACATCTCGTTCAAGATCACGCTGCTCGTCGGCGGCCAGATCCGCGGCGACCGCATGCGCCTGTTCATGCTCTATGCGGCAGGCAATTTCATCGAATGCACGCAGGATGCGCCCTTCCTGCAGGTCGGCGAACACAAATACGGCAAGCCGATCCTCGATCGCGCCGTCTCCTATGCGACCGATCTCTACGACGCGCTGAAGATCGGCCTGATCTCGATGGATTCGACCATGCGCTCCAATCTCGGCGTCGGCATGCCGATCGACATTCTGGTGCTGCGGCGCGACGCGCATGCGCCCGAAGTCGATCATCGCATCGACGCGTCGGACGCCTATTTCCGCGACCTGCGCGAGCGCTGGTCCTCGGCGCTGCGCGCCGCGCACATCGCCATTCCGCGTCCGCCCTATGGGCTCGGCGCGTCCGGCGAGACCTGATCAGAGCATCGCGGCGACTGCTTCGGCGATCGCCAGAGACGAGGTCAGCCCCGGCGACTCGACGCCGAACAGATGCACGAGTCCCGCGATTCCGTGTCGCCCCGGCCCTTGCAGCACGAAATCCTGCGTGCCGGCTTCCGGCGGCGCGATCTTCGGTCTGATCCCGGCATAGCCCGGCTGCAACGCGCCGTCGGGCAGGGCCGGCCAGTAGCGTCGGATCGCGGCGTAGAAGGCCTCGCCGCGCGCCGGATCGACGCGATAGTCGAGCCCGTCGATCCATTCGACGTCCGGTCCGAACTTCGCCTGTCCGCCGAGATCGAGCGTCAGATGCACGCCGAGGCCGCCGGGCTGCGGCACGGGATAGATCAGCCGCGAGAACGGCGCGCGGCCGGCGAGCGTGAAGTAGTTGCCGCGGGCGAAATACGCGGTCGGCGCGAGCCCCGCGTCATAGCCCTGCATCGCTTGCGCCAGTCCCGGCGCGCCGTGGCCGGCGGCGTTGACCAGCGCCGCGCAGCCGAGCGTCATCGGCTCCGCCGCGCCTGTCGTCACCACGAAGCCGTGATCGCCGACCGCCAGCGCCGCCACTGGCGCATGGAAAGCGAACATCGCGCCCGCCGCCTCGGCCTCGCCCTTCAGCGACAGCATGTAGCCGTGGCTGTCGATGACGCCGGTCTCCGGCGACCACAAGGCGCCCTCGCAGGCGAGCGCCGGCTCCATCGCCGTCGCTTCGGCGCGCGAGAGAATCTCGAGCGGCGCGCCGTTGGCGGCGGCGCGGGCGCGGATGCCCGCGAGCGTCGCCACTTCCGCCGGCGTCGTCGCGACGATCAGCTTGCCGCATTTGCGATGCGCAAGGCCCCGCGTCTGTGCATAGTCGTAGAGCTTGCCCCGGCCCTCGACGCAGAGCCGCGCCATCAGGCTGCCCTGCGGATAGTAGATGCCGGCGTGGATCACTTCCGAATTGCGCGCCGAGGTCTCCATGCCGAAGGACTCGTTGGCCTCGAGCACCAGCACTTCGCGCCCGGCCTGCGCAAGTTGCCGCGCGATGGCGAGGCCGACGACGCCGGCGCCGACGACGATGCAGTCGACCCGGTCCATGTCCGCTTCAGCCCGCGCCGCGCCTCACCGCATCGGCGGCGCGAACAGGATGCCGCCATTGCTCCACAGCTGGTTCAGCCCGCGCGGAATGCCGAGCCGCGAGCCGACGCCGACATTGCGCTCGTAGACCTCGCCATAGTTGC
>JAEULW010000329.1 GCA_016793505.1 Methylobacteriaceae bacterium
CGTCGGCGATGATCCGACGGATCGAGGCGAGGATCTCCTCCATCGAGGGCTCGTGCGCGCGCTGCTGTGCGGCGACGCGATCCTGGGGGGAAATGGCGGAACTCATGAGCGGACTCTCCCGCGCCGCGACGCGAATCGCCCGCCGTCGGCCCGGTTCAGAGATAGGACCCGGCGCGCGCGCGAGGCAAGCGCGCCTGTAACGCGCCTGTGGATGAGGCGCGGCGCGCCGGCGCCGTCAGCGCCCGTCCGGCGTGCGCACGCCGATCCACTTGCCCTTGACCTGATCGAAATGCGTGCGCGGATCATAGGAGGCGACGCGCAGGCCGAGCGTGGCCGCCGACAGCCGCCCCATCGCCCCGAGCAGCGAATAGGAGGTGACGACGCGGTCGCGCTGCGCCGTCACCAGCGCGACGCGCGCATTGAGCAGCGTCTGCTGCGCCACCAGCACGTCGAGCGTCGTGCGCTGGCCGACCTTGGCTTCCTCGCGCACGCCGTTGAGCGCGATCTCGGCGGCCTGCACCTGCGCCTGCGCCGCCTGCAGCACGGCGCGCGAATTCTCCCACAGGCCCCAGTTGGAGACGACGAGCGCCCGCACCTGCTCGCGCTGCAGATCGGCCTGGATCCGCGCCTGACCGAGCAGCTCCTTGGCCTGGCGGACGCGGGCGTAGACCTCGCCGCCCTCGTAGATCGGCACGGTCAGCGTGCCGACGACGGAGGCGGTGGTCGATTGCGCGCCGACGGCGTTCGACGGATCCCAGCGTTTCGACACCGTGCCGGTGACGCCGAGCGTCGGATAGAGCTCGCCCTCCACCACCTTCACGTTGAGCTGGGCGGCGTCGACATTGTGCATCGCCGCCTGGATCAGCGGATGCTCGGTCTGCGAGGTCGAAACCGCGGCGGCGACCGATTTCGGCAGAGCTTTCTCGATCGGCTGCGCCGGGGCGAGGCTCTTGGGCTGTTCGCCGACCACCTGCCGGTAATTGGCGAGCGAGGTCTGCAGATTGGATTGCGCGGTGAAGGCGTCGGCCCGCGCCCCGGCGAGCTGCGATTCGACCTGCGCCACGTCGGTGCGCGTCACCTCGCCGACATTGAAACGGTCGCGCGTCTGACGCACCTGCTGCTCGAGCACCTCGATGTTGTTGCGCCGCAGATTGAGGATCGCCGTGTCGCGCAGCACGTTCATGTAGGAAGTGACGGCGTTCTGCAGCACCGTCTGCTCGGTGTTGCGCAGCGTCTCGCGCGCCGCCAGCACGCCGGATTCGGCCTGCCGCACGCCGTTCACCGTGCGGTTGCCGTTCCACAGGTTCTGCTGCACCGACACGCCGAAGCCGCGCGGATAGCTCGACACGCCGCCATTTTGCGATGCATTGGGAAAATGGTCGGTCTCGGTGCGCAGCGCGCCGGCGTCGGCGGTGGCGGTGACGCGCGGGCGCCAGCCCGACATCTGCCGCGGCACGTTCTCGTCGGTGGCCCGCACCGAGGCGCGCTGCTGGTTGAGGTCCGGATTGCCGACATAGGCCTTGGCGAGTGCGCCGGGCAGCGTCTCGGCCCGCGCGCCGCCGCTGACGAAGCTCACGCCCACAAGGAGGCAGCCGGCCGCGGCGAGCGGCAGGCGCCGGGCGACGTCGGCGAACGCAATCATCGAACGGCCTCGCGACTACTGACGACACGCGGGGCGGGCCATGGCGAATCAGCCCGCCCGCGTGGAAGCGCGAGCTTAGGCCGTCCGGCGCGGCGGCGCCCCCCTTAGAGATACGCGATCCACAGACGCGATACACGGTCGCCGGCGGCCGCGGCCGCCCGCAAGACTGAGCTCAGAACACGAAGCCGGGCTCGGCGCGGAATTCCTCGACCGTCGGCGCGGCGGCGTTGAACAGGGTGCGGCGGCTCCAGTCGTCGCCGAAACGATCATAGCGCACCGCGCGCGAGGCAGCGCCGCTGCGTTCGAAACAGACCAGCCGGCCGCCTTCGGCGAGCTGGCTCAGCAGCGCCTCGGGCCGCTTCTCGACCACGCCGTTGATCACGATCACGTCGTAGGGCGCATGCGCCGGCGCGCCGGCGGCGAGCGGGCCGACGACCACCGTCGCGCCGGTCGCCAGGGTCGGCGCCTCGGTCTCAAGCGCCACGACCTTGCGGGCGAGGCGCGCCAGCACGGCGGCCGAATAGCCGGCCCCGCCGGCGACGTCGAGGACGACGTTGTCCGGCCCGACATCGGCCTCCTGGATCAGGCGGGCGAGCGTCATCGGGCTCATCAGCCGGCGCTTGCCGCCGACGCAGGGCAGCGCCCGGTCGGAATAGGCGACGCCGGCATAGTGCGGCCCGACATAGGCCTCGCGCGCCACCGCGTCGAAGGCCGAGAGCACCGCCAGATCGGTGACGTCGAACGTCCGGAGCTGCCGCTCGACCATGGTGCGGCGGAGCGCATCTCCGGCGCCGGTCGCGACTCCTGTCTCGCCCATGTCCGCTCTCCCCGCCGCGCCCGACCCTCGGGCGCGAGAAAATGGAGGCCTCGCCCGGAATCGAACCGGGGTGCAAGGATTTGCAGTCCTCTGCGTAGCCACTCCGCCACGAGGCCGTCGGCGCGTCTGTCGCCGTCCGCGCCGGCTATAGCAAAGATGCACGCGCGCGCACAAGGCGATGTGACGAATTGCCTGCCGGTCGGCCGAAATCACGCGCGCCTCGCGAGGATGTCGGCGTCGGCGGCGCGATTGAGGCTTGCGCCCCGCGCCGCGCTTGCTGTATGCGTGCGCCGCGCAAGAGCGATCCCCGATAGCTCAGCTGGTAGAGCATTCGACTGTTAATCGAATGGTCGCAGGTTCGAGTCCTGCTCGGGGAGCCATTTTTTTTGACGAAACCGCGCCTGGCCGTCACCCCGTCGGGCCTGTGCGTCACAGGAACCGTCCGGGACCGGCTGAAGACGAGCGCCGGATTGCTCGTCCGAAGTCGATCGAGCGCCGCAGCGCCATGGCGTGGCCGCGCCAACCTGCGCCGCGCGCCAGCAGCCCTTTCTCGATGTCGAAGGCGACGCCCGGCGTCGTCGGTCTCGTTCCGATGCGTGGCCCGGACCGGCCGGGCGATCGACGCGATCGACGCTTTCAAGCCGCCATGTCGATGATCTGGCGGACCGGCGCGCCTGTGCGCAGATTGGCGAAGGCCTCGTTGATGGAGGACAGGCTGATTGTATCGCTGATCAGGTGATCGAGATGCAGCCGGCCCTGCATGTAGAAATCCAGAAGGTACGGTATATCGACACGGAACTGGTTCGAACCCATTGACGATCCCTGGATACGGCGGTCCTTGATGAACATGGATCCTTCCAGCTCGAGCTTCATCCCCGGCTTGAACATGCCCAATATCGTCGCAGTTCCGCCCATACGCAGCATGGCGAAGGCCTGCTCCGCCGTTTTCTTGAGTCCGAGCGCCTCGAAGGCGTAGGGAACGCCGCCGGACGTCATGTCCATCACGGCGGCGACAGGATCCGTCCGGCCGGCGTTGATGACGTCGGTGGCGCCGACCTTTCTGGCGAGTTCGAGTTTGCTGTCCAGCATGTCGATGGCGATGATCCGGCCTGCGCCGGCCAGCACCGCGCCGTTGACCACCGACAGCCCGACGCCGCCACAACCGATGACGGCGATGGTCGAGCCCGCTTTCACTTTGGCCGCATGAACCACCGCGCCGACGCCGGTCAGAACGCCGCAGCCGACAAGACAGGCGCGATCGAGGGGCACGTCCGGCCTGATCTTCACCAGCGCATTTTCATGCACCAGCATCATCTCGGCGAACGAGGAGAGATTCGAGAACTGATGCACCAGCTTGCCGCCCATCCAGAGCCGCTGCGCCTTGCCCGGCGGCAGCTTGACGTCGACGCTTTCGCACAGATTGGGACGACCCGTGACGCATTGCGGACAGCATCCGCAGAAGACGGACAGGCAGGTGACGACATGATCGCCCTTTTTCACGTAGGCGACGTCCTCTCCAACCTCTTCCACGACGCCTGATGATTCATGGCCTGGAATGTACGGTGTCGGATAGGGGTAGGCGCCGTCGGCGAAATGCAGATCGGAATGGCAGACGCCGGCGAACGAGGTCCGGATCAGAACCTCGCGACGGCCGGGTTTGCCGATGTCCACACGCTCGATGGTCATCGGTTTTCCGGCTTCCCAGATCACGGCGGCTTTCATCTCGGACCTCTCTGAGACCGACGCAGTTCCAGCGCACCCTGCAATCTGTCGACAGTCAACGTCAAGGATGCCGGCGCTCGTAATCGTTCGGCACGACCGATTGAGAAAGGGCTGACAGGTGGTCAGGATCGGCCCCGAAGTTACCGGTCCATCCCGCGATTTTGTCGACTGTTGACACCCTGAAGCCTGCCACGATAACCCTGCCTTGCTCGCCGCCTGCGCCGACCGCCGGCGTCGCGGCCCGGGGAGAGGCGACGAGGACTCCGGATGCTCAATCTCTTTCTGAAGCGGATCACCCAGTCGGTCATGACTGTTCTGGGCGTCGTGACGGCGGCGTTCTTCCTCGTGCGACTGGCAGGAGACCCGGCGGTCCTGAACCTCTCCGCCGAAGCGACAGCCGAAGACATAGAGCGTGTGCGCACGGCGCTCGGCCTCAACCGGCCGCTGTTGGTGCAATATCTCGATTTCATGTGGCGCGCGCTGCATGGCGATTTCGGCGTTTCGCTGCGCCAGAACATCCCTGCCATGGACCTCGTCGTGGAGCGCATCCCGGCGACGCTGGAGCTGGCGCTGACCTCATTCGCGGTCGGCATCGGCCTCGCCTTCGTGCTGGGCGTGGCGATGCGCATGACGCCCTCGCGCACGCTGCGCCAGGTGATCATGTGGATCGCCCTCGGTCGTCAGGCGATTCCGATCTTTTCCTTCGGCTTGTTGATGATCCTGATCTTTTCGGTTTGGCTGCGGTGGCTGCCGTCGCTGGGGCGCGGCACCTGGGCGCATCTCGTGCTGCCGGCCCTGACGCTCGGCACCTATGAACTCGCGCTCTATCTGCGCCTCATCAACGCCTCGCTCGCCAGCGAACAGCGCCAGGACTATGTGCGCACCGCCTACGCCAAGGGTCAGGGCCATATCAAGGTGCTGCTGAAGCACATGCTGCCCAACGCGCTGCTGCCGCTCGTCACGGTCGCCGGCATCAATCTCGGACTCCTGCTCGGCGGCACGGTGGTGACGGAGACGGTCTTCAGCTGGCCGGGCGTCGGTCGGCTCATCGTCGAATCGGTGTCGCAACGCGACTTCCCGGTGATCATCTCCGGCGTTTTCCTCATCTCGCTGATGTTCGTCGTCATCAACCTGATCGTCGACATCCTCTACGGCTTCCTCGATCCGCGCGTGAGGGCCGCATGATGCGCATGGATCTGGGCACGAAGCTCATGGTCAGCCTGCTGGCGATCATGATCGCATTCATGATCGTCACGCCGTTCCTGCCCTTTTACGATCCCTATGGCCAGAATCTCGCAGGGAGCCTCGTCCCGATAGGCGGCGCGTCCTTCGATGGACGGCTGTATCTGCTGGGCAGCGACACGCTGGGCCGCGACATCCTGAGCCGCCTTGCTCTGGCCGGTCAGGTTTCGACTCTGATCGGTCTGGGCGCCGTCTCCGTGAGCCTCGTCGTCGGCGTGTTCCTCGGCCTTGTCGCCGGGTATTTCCGCGGTCCGCTGGAGGCCGCCATCATGGGGCTCGCCGATCTGCAGCTTTCGATTCCGCGCGTTCTGCTGCTCATCGCGGTCAGCGCCATCGTCGGGCCGAGCGTCGCCAATCTGGCGCTGCTGCTGGGTCTGACCAGTTGGGTCTCCTACGGGCGAGTCGCGCGCGGCATGACATTGAGCCTGCGAGAACGCGAATTCGTGCTCTCCGCGCGCACCCAGGGCGCGACCGCGGCCTGGAACATCCGCAAGCATCTGCTGCCCAATGTTCTGCCGCAGATGCTGATCGTGGCCTCCTACGAATTCGGCCAGATCGTCGTGATGGAGGCCTCGCTCAGCTATCTGGGGTTGGGCGTGCAGCCGCCGCTGCCAAGCTGGGGCATGATGGTGAGCGAGGGCCAAAGCTATCTCGCGCTCGCCCCGCACCTCGCCATCCTGCCGAGCATCGCTCTGTTCATCATGGTGGCGGGCCTGCAATTCCTGTCACAGGCCTTCACCTCGGAGGGCGACGTAACCGGCGCGCCGCAGAGGACGCCGTAATGATGGCTGACGCCGCATCGCGCGACGAAGACGTCATTCTTGCCGTCCGCAATCTGTCCATCGCGTTGCCGGGCAAGGACGGTCCGGCGCTGCTCGTCGACGACGTCTCGTTCGATGTGCGCGCGCACGAGGTCTTCGGCATTGTCGGCGAGTCCGGCTCGGGCAAGAGCCTGACCATGCTGGCCGTGCTCGGCCTGCTGCCGCCGCCCCTGCGCATGGTGTCGGGCTCGGTGAAACTGCGTGGGCGAGAGCTGTCAGGCCTTTCCTTCGAGGAAATGCGCAGCATCCGCGGCAAGTCGATGGCCATCGTGTTTCAGGATCCGATGACCACGCTCAATCCTGTCCTCAGGGTGGGCGCGCAGATCGGCGAGGCCGTACAACTGCACAATCCAGGCATGTCGAAGCAGGACGTGCGCAACCGCGTCATCGAACTGCTGACTCTTGTGGGCATCCCCAATCCGCAGCAGCGCTACAGGCAATATCCCAACGAATTTTCCGGCGGCATGCGTCAGCGCGTGGTCATCGCTATGGCCATGGCCAACGAGCCCGACCTGCTCATCGCTGATGAGCCGACGACGGCGCTCGACGTCACCATTCAGGCGCAGGTCATGCGCGTGTTGGCCGAAGTGCGCCGCCGCACCGGCGCGGCCATGGTGCTCATCACGCATGATCTTGGTCTCGTCGCCGAGACGGCCGAACGCATGGCCGTGATGTATGGCGGCCGGATGATGGAGCAGGCCCCGGCGCACGCCCTGTTCAACGATCCGGCCCACCCCTACACGGCCGGCCTGATCGCCAGCCTGCCGCGCGTCGACCGTGAGGTGCGCGAGCTGTTCTCGATTCCGGGCTTCGTGCCGGATTCCGCTCACCGGCCAGGCGGTTGCGTATTTCACCCGCGATGCGGCCTCGCCAATGACCGCGCGATCTGCCGCGAACGGCGGCCGGAGGTTGCGGCGACGAGTCCCGGCCGGTCTGTAGCCTGTCATTTCAACGACGAGACAGCGCCCTGGCGCGCCGCGCAGGAACGGGCGATGGAGCGCCCGGTCGAAGCGCGAGCGCCGAGTGTTGCGGACGACAGCGAGCCGATCCTTCGCGTCGTCGATCTGCGCAAGGAATTCCAGATCGGCTTCAGCTTGTTCGGCTTTGGCCGAAAGCTGCCCGCGCTCCGCGACGTCTCGTTCGATCTGATCAAGGGGCGAACGCTGAGCGTTGTCGGCGAATCCGGTTGCGGCAAGTCGACGCTGGCGCGCGTGCTGCTGCGGCTGCTCGAGGCCACCGGCGGCGACGTCTTCATCAATGGCGAGCCTTTCATGCAGATGTCCGGTCCGCTGCTGCGGGCGAGGCGTCGCAACCTGCAGGTGGTTTTCCAGGACCCCTACTCCTCGCTCGATCCGCGCATGACGATCCATGAGGTGGTGGCGGAGCCCTTGCGCATCCATGGTCGATACGATGCAAAGCGCGTCGACGATCTGCTCGCCCATGTCGGCATGCCGCCCCAGACCGGTCGCCGCAGGCCGTCGGAATTGTCGGGCGGACAGCGCCAGCGCGTCGCGATCGCTCGCTCGCTGGCTCTCAACCCCGACATCTTGATCCTCGACGAGGCGGTGTCCGCGCTCGACGTGTCGATTCAGGCCCAGATCATCAATCTGCTGAAGAGCCTGCAGGCCGAATTCGGCCTGACTTACATCTTCATTTCGCACAACCTCTCGGTGGTGCGGCACATTTCCGACGATGTCATCGTCATGTATCTCGGCCACATCGTCGAGCATGGTCCCGTGCGGCGCGTGTTCGAGACGCCGGCTCACCCCTACACGCAGGCGCTTCTCTCCTCCATCCCGCATCCACAAAGCGGCGAGGAGAGCCGGCGCAAGCGCATCATTCTGACTGGCGATCTGCCGAACCCGCTGGCGCCTCCGACCGGCTGCGCATTCCGCACGCGCTGCTTCCGCGCCGCCGCCGAATGCGAGCGCCACGAACCGGCCCTGACGGCGCGCACCGGCGCCGATCATCTCAGTGCGTGCCACTTCGCAGGTCAAACGGCGACTGCGCGCGCCCCCGGCGATGAGGGATGATCACGTCAGCGGCGAGAAGAGGTTTCCCGGACCGAGCACGTTGTCGGGGTCGAAGCGCCGTTTGAGGTCGCCGAGCAGGGCCGCCGTGGCGGGCTGGCGAGTGGCGAGGTAGGGATACTTGCGTCCGATCTGCAGATGCGCGCCGCCAAATTGCGCCCAGGCGGCGACGATGTCCTTCGACAAGGCTTTCACGGCGGCCGCGGCCTGCGGATTGCCGGCGCGCCGGCGCAGCCTGGCGCGCTCCTCGTCTGTCAGGAAATGGGTGTGAATCGGGTAGGCCGAGTCCGACCAGCGGATCAACGTCTCGACGCCGACGCCTGTGGGCCCATGCGTCGAGAGCAGATAGCCACGGTCGATCCCATGCTCCTTCATCGTGGCGGCATGGCGGGCGAACACGTCCTCCGTTCGCAGAAAACAGTCGCCTCCGCGCGAATTGGGCACGACCGTGTGGAGCCAGTTCATGCGCTTTGCCGATGGCGTCAAAAGACCGTTCATGCGCGGGAACGGCAAGGCGCGCAGAACCTTTGGAATGGAGGCCGGCACGGCCCGGCCTCCGGCCTGCGTCGCGATCGCCCGCACGCGGCGCAGCTTGCTGTTCGCCTCGGCCCCGTCGCGCCCTTCCGTGACGCAATTCATCAGGTAGCCGACATGGTCGGCGAAGCGTCGGCCATGCAACGCGATGGAAGCCGCGTCGCGCAGCCCCGACACCAGCGAACCGCTGCCCTTGACCACATCGAGCAGTGTCGCGAGATCGCGCCCCAGTCCCTCGCTCGCCATCCGGCTGCGAGCGGTGAACGGGTCCGTGCCGAGACACTCGCTGGCCAGAAGCTCCGACCCGATCTGCGCCATCGCGCCGAGTTGCGCGGCAGGATCGTCGAAGGAAAAAGAACAGACGCCGAGCGCGGCGGGGGCCGGGATGAGTTGCAGGGTGATCTGCGTCTTGACGCCGAAGGCGCCGCAATCGCCGAGGAAGAGTCCGGTCAGATCCGGCCCGTAGTTGCGGAAGAAGGGCGACGGCGCGATCGTTCCGGCGGCCGACCCCGTGACGATGATGTCGCCGGCGCCGGTCACCACCTCCAGCGCAAGGACGCTCTCGGCCGAGCCGCCGCGCGAGCCCGACCCGAAGAACTTGCCGCCCTGCGCCACCGTTCCGCCGACGGTCGCGTGCAGGCCTGAAAATGTTCCCCAGAACGGCGTTGTCAGTTTGTGCGCGGCGAGCGCCTCGTGCAGCTGCGCCCAGGTCACGCCGGGCTCAACCGTGACATATCGGTCGACGGCAGAGAGTTCGACGATCCGGTTCATCCCGGTCATGTCGAGGATCAGTGTGCGGTCGTCGGCGGGAATGTAGCCCGCGCTATAGGACAGGCCGGCGCCGCGGACCGACAGTGCAAGGCCCAGCTCGCGCGCCGACCGCGTCAGCGCCGCGACATCCTGCGCGGTGCGTGGCGCGATGACCGCGACAGGCCTGTGCTCGGCGACGTAATAGATGTCGGTCTGGAAAAGATCGAGTTCGTTCGTCCTCAGCGCCAGATCCGGATGGCGCAAGGCAAGCTGTCGGAGCGCCTCCTGCGCACTCATGGGCGACCCCTCGGGCATGGCCGGCTCCGCTCGGCGTGGCTGCCGCCGCCACTCCAACTGACTCTGGACACAGCTATCCGCCAGTGATGTAAACTGTCAACAGAAGTCGCACGAAGGAGCAACTGGAATGGCCGCACGCGACGCCTGGCCGATCTACAAGGGGTTCGTCTCGGTCAACGGCAAGGCGCTGCACTACGTGCGACGCGGCGAGGGTCCCGCGCTCATCCTCTTGCATGCGGCGCCCTGCTCGGCGCGTGTCATGGAGCCGTTGCAGGCCGAGTGGGCGGCGCACTTCGCCACCTTCGCCTTCGATCTGCCGGGCTTCGGTCTGTCGGAACTGCCCGACGTCGAGCCCCTCACGACGGCAGACCTCGCCGACGCGATCGCGGCGGCGGCGCGCCAGCTCGGGCTGTCGAACGTGACGCTCTATGGTCGCCACACCGGCGCAGGCGTCGCTGTCGAGATCGCCCGTCGACACCCGGAACTCTGCCATTTCGTCCTGACAGACGGCTTTCCCGTTTTCGCCGCGCCCTACAGCGACGCGCGGTTGTCGGAATATCTGCCGCCCATCACGCCGCAATGGGACGGCGGCCACCTCACCTGGGCGTGGTTCCGCTACCGCGAGCAGCACATGTTCTGGCCGTGGGACCGGCCGACCCTCGCCCATCGCGCCGATACGGACGTCCCCGATCTTGATTTCCTGTACCGGGGCGCGACCGAGCTCCTGACGGCGGCGGACACCTATGCTGACGTCTACGCCTCCGCATTCCGGCATGCCGGCCTGGCCGTGATCGACGAGGTCAAGGTTCCGATCTGCTACGGGAACCGGCCCGGCGACAGCCAGTTCAGGACGGTGCAGTCCTATCCCGGACATGTTCGCGTCCGCGTCTTCTCCCGCGATCCGGTCGTTGCCGCCGCCGAGGAGCTGAAAGAGCTGCTCGCCCATCGCCATGATCGCCACGCCCCAGCCGGCGCCAGCCGGACGATGTCGAGCGGGGCGGATTTGCGCGGTTATGTGGACCTGCCCGACGGCGCGGTCCATGTGCGCGGCGCGGGGCTCGACCGCAACGGCGCGCCGACCCTCTTCGTCCCCGATCTTCCCGGCGGCCTCGACCTGCATGACGACGAGATCCGGTCGCTGGCGCAGGACCGGCCGGTGATCGCATTCGACCCGTGGGGCAATGGCCATTCCATCTGGCCGGCGCAGCGGGAACTGTCCGTCGCGCTCTGGGCCGCCCAGGCCGAACAGCTGGCGCAGCAGCTCGGCTGGCGTCAGGCGCGGATCGTCGGCCATGGCGCGGGCGCCGTTGTGGCGTTGGAAGCGATGCGGCGCGCCCCTGCCCTTTTCACCGCCGCCATGTTGCGCTCGCCGCCAGCGCTGCCACGCCAGGGGCTCGAGGCTTTCGCAGCCGATTATGCGCCGGACATCGCGCCGGCATGGGACGGCGGCAACTTCCTGCGGTTGTGGCATCATCTGCGCGACCAGGAGCTGTGGTTCCCCTGGAATTGCCGCACCAGGCTCCATGCGCGCGACGCCGAGCCGCGGATCGACCCTCGCTGGCTCCATGCCCGCGCCGTTCTTCTGCTGCGCCAGCCGGCGCACTACCGCGCGATCTGGCGCCACGTTCTGCTCTATCCCACGTTGGAGATCCTCTCCGCCTTGCGCGGGCGCGTCGCCGTCTCCAGTTGCGACGGCGATCTTTTCGCCCGATGCGCCGCTGAAGCCGCGGCGGCGGCCGGCGCGCCATGGCTTCCTCAGTAGAGCGACTGCGGCGGCGCCGGCAGGCCGAGAGGCCGCAATCGTTCGGGCAGGATCGGCCGATGTTCGGGAAAGAACGTGAAGGGATCTGCGTCTTCCCAGTAGGTCTCCTGTCGGCCGCCGAATCCGCGGAACAGGATCAGCGCGCCAGTCGGCGAGCCATAGGGCGCGTGCTTGGCCATGGGCGGGCGGATGCAGTAGGCCCCGGCCTGCATCGTCCCGCGGTCCCCGGCGAGTTCGCCGGACAGCAGGAAGAATTCCTGGCTGATCGGGTGCCGCTCCGCCCGAACCCCGCGCCGGAATGCGATGGTCGCGGTGATGTAGGTGGTTTCTCCGCTGAACGGATCCTGACGCAAGACGCGCATGCGCGCCCCGTCCTTCATGCTGCCGAGGCCGAACCTGTCGAAGTCGCCATCCCAGGATCCCTCGGCAAGATCGACCGGAGGGACGAGGCGGGCCGCCACAGCTTCACGCGTCAGCAGCTCGGTTGGCGCAGGCTCACTCCGGAAATAGAGCAACGTCGCTCCCGCCTCGCTCGCAAGCGCATTGTCGATGTGTCCCCCCGGCAGAAAGCTGTACGTATGCCTGCGCAGCCGGCGCCCGGCGAGATCGAGAGCGCCGTCCAGCACATAGATCTCCTCATCGCGCGCGAGCGCGCCGGCCGCTCGCGACCAGCCGGCCGGCAAGCGAAGAATGAGACTGATCGCGCCCGTGGCGTCGTCTCGGCTGAGGAGCTTGACCCGGGTTCCGGACAGGCCGAACCCTGCGCCTTCGTCCCAGGGCAGCATCTGCGCCTGGATGAAATCGATATGCTCGCGCATGACAGCCCTCTGCATCATGGTCTTCCGATCAAAAAAGGTAGCACCGCCCCGGAAGCGCGAAAACACATCTGTTGACAGTTTTCAGAGGCCCTCCTAGTTTCGCCCGGTGCAGGGAGGACGGCGTTTGGAGCGGGCTGACCGGACGCCGGCAGTCACTTCCAGCTAACGGGCGGTTCCGCCGGTCGGCGGGCCGCCAGTCGCGATCAGGCAGCTGTCGTCCCGCATCTGATGCTCTTGCCGCAAGCGGGGAGAAGGCTTCCCGGCGGTTCGGTCTCGCGCTGTCAGGAGTGGCCTTATGACGTTGTTTCGCAAAGCAATGACGGCGCTGGGAGCGGCGACGCTCGCAGCCGGCCTGATGTCGGGCGTCGCCGCCGCGCAGGCGCCCGCGTCGATCACGGTGGCCCTACCGGGCGATTTTCCCGGTCTCGATCCGAGCAAGGACACCTCGCCGCTCGGCTTCAACTACCGCCTGAACGTGTTCGACGCGCTGACCGAATTGCAGCGCGACGGACAGATGAACCCGCGGCTGGCCGAGTCCTGGACCTTCACGCCCGATCTGCAGGAATGGACCTTCAAGCTGCGCAAGGGCGTCAAGTTCCACGACGGCAGCGACTTTTCGGCGGACGACGTCGTCTTCACCATCCGCCGGGTGCTGGCCGACAACACGACGCCGCTGCGCACCTTCATCAAGCTGGTCAAGACGGTCGACAAGATCGACGACCACACCGTGAAGTTCACGCTGATCCAGCCCTACGGCATTTTCCACCGACAGATCAGCTATGTGAACATCATGTCGAAGACCTACTTCGACAAGGCGGGCGACCAGGGTTATGCGACGAGGCCTGTCGGCTCCGGCCCCTACAAGCTGGTCGAGTGGTCGAAGGACAACCGCATGGTGCTGGAGGCCAATGACGCCTACTGGCGTGGGGCCCCGACGATCAAGCGCGCCACCTATCGGCCCATTCCTGCGGAGGCGAGCCGCGCCTCGGCGCTTCTGTCGGGCGAGGTCGATCTCGTGCCCTCGCTGCCGCCCTCGCTCGTCGATCAGATGAAGGCTGCGCCGGACGTGAATGTCGGCGTTGCGCCGGGCTTCCGCGTCATCTTTGTCGCGTTCAACGTCAACAAGGCGCCGATCGACAATCCGATGATTCGCGAGGCCATCGACAAGGCCATCGATCGGTCCGCCATCACCGACAAGCTGCTGCGCGGCCTCGGTCGACCGACCGGCGTCATGGTGCCGCCGATGAACATCGGTTACGACGCGTCCTTCACGCCCACCAAGTTCGACGCCGCAGCGGCGAAGGAGCTCGTCGCCAAATCCGGCTACAAGGGCGAGCCGATCTCGATCCAGTATCCCAGCAACAATATCGCCATGGCCAACGAGGTTGTTCAGGCCGTCGCCGGTTACATGACGGCGGCCGGTCTCAAGGTCGAGATCAAGCCGATGGAGTTCACGGCCTTCTTCCCGCTGTGGCTGCAGTCGAAGCTCGACAGCATGTATTTGTTCGCCTTCGGCTCCTCACAATACCATGCCGAGACCGTGCTCACGACGATGTACGAGAACGGCTCGCATGCCTACAAGGTCGACATGGAGATCGACGCCCTGCTCAAGAAGCAGCGCATGGAGACCGATCCAGTCGCGCAGAAGGCGTTGATCGTGCAGGCCTTCCGTCGCAGCAACGAGAACCGCTACCACCTGCCTCTCTATGACGAGATGCAAGCCTACGGCGCCAGGAAGTCGATCAAGTACAACCCCTGGCCGGATGGCTTCATCCGTCTCTACGACTTCAAGTGACGTAACGTCAGCAGGCGGGGCGCGCGCCCCGCCTCGCGCCAGCCGGAACGACGAGGCGGATGTGCGCCTCCGCTCGCCCTCTGCGGCCGCCGGAACCTCCCTTTGATGAAGCATCCTGACGACCGATTCACTCTGCCAGACATACTTCGCCAACCGGCCGCGGCGGTGCAGACGCTGCAGGATCGGCTTCTGCAGCAGATGGTCGAACTCTGCTATCTGCATCATCCCTACTACGCGAAGCTGATGCGCGCAGAAGGGCTGCGGCCGGAGCATATCCGCAACAGGGATGAGCTGCAGCGTCTGCCGCCCTGCTCCAAGCAAGAGTTCCTGGCTGATCCCGAGGCCTTTCGCTTGCGGCCCGAGGGCCTGCCCGGCAATGAAGGCCTGCTCTGGAAAGTGGTCTACACGACCGGCACGACCACCGGCCGGCCCGCGCCGGTTTATGTCACGGCGCATGATCATTTCGCCTACATGTTCGCCTTCCAGGACCGGCGCGAGCTCATCGGCCTCGAGGCGAGCGATCGCATCGCCAACCTGTTTCCGATGACCGGATTTCCTATGGGCGCCTTCGCCCGCGCGCCGGACGAGGCGGCGGCGGTCGGCGCATCCATCCTGTTCGCCCTGACGGGACGCACGGATTCGGTGTTTCCGGTCAATCGCAGCATGGATGAAGCCGTGGCGGCGATCTCACGCCATCGCGCCACCGTTCTGTGGGGCGTGGCCGGATTCGTGCGGCGCCTGATCATTCGCGCGCAGGAGACAGGCGCGGATTTTTCGAGCGTGCGTATGGTGATGACCACCGGCGAGGCCTCCTCGCCGGCCATGCGCGAGGATTTCCGGCGCCGCATGCGCGCGCTCAATTGCGCCGACACGAAGATCGTCAATCGCTATGGATCGACGGAACAGGGCGGCACGATGATCGAATGCTGCGACGGCAGCGGCTTTCATAGCGGTCTGCCTGACCAGCTCTATCACGAGAGCATCGACGAAGAGACCGG
>JAEULW010000332.1 GCA_016793505.1 Methylobacteriaceae bacterium
AAAAGCCGGCGAGGCCGACCAGAGCCATGGCCTCGCGAACCCGCGCCGTGCGCTCCGCGCGCGAAACCCCGCGCATCTCGAGGCAGAAGCCGATATTGTCCTCCACCGTCATGTGCGGAAACAGCGCATAACTCTGGAAGACGATGCCGAGGCCGCGTCGGTTCGGGGCGACGGCCGCAAGGTCGGCGCCGTCGAGCCGCATGCGCCCCTGATCGGGCGCGACGAAGCCGGCGATCATCTGCAGCGTCGTCGTCTTGCCGCAGCCCGAGGGACCGAGCAACGAGACGAACTCGCCGCGCGCCACCGTCAGATCGACGGCGTCGACGGCCCGGACGGACCCATAGGCCTTGGTCAGCTTGTCGAGGACGAGATGGGTCATGGGCTCGGGCCCGATCTGCGGTCTTCATCCTGCGATCGCACGCAGGATGACGGCCGGGTGACGGACAAGGCGAGGCGCGCCGCCTCCTCCTTCGACTTCGCTCAGGAGGAGGCTACGGACGTGAATGCGGCGCGCTGCGCCCTTATCCTGCGACTTTGCTCAGGACGAGTGCGCCGCGCGGAGCGTGTCAGCGCTCGATCTCGCGATTCCAGCGCTTGGTCCAGTCCTCGCGGTTCTTGTTGACGATGTCCCAGTCCACAGCCTTGAGGCCCTTGACCTGATCGCCATAGGGCAGGCCGCGCTGCTCGGCCGGCGTCAGCTGCACGGTGACGTTGGCCGGGCCGAAGCCGGCCCCGGTCGCCAGCACCTTCTGGATCGCCGGCGTCAGCATGAACTGGATGAAGGCGTTGGCCTCGGCGGCGTTCTTCGATCCCTCGATCGGGCAGCCGGCGATGCCGAGGGCGAAGCCGCCTTCCTTCGGATAGACGAACTCGACCGGGAAGCCGGTGTCGGCAAAGGCCTTGACGCGGCCCGAGCCCCACACGCCGATCACCGCCTGGCCGTTCTGGAACAGCTCGGTCATCTTGGCGGGCGAAGGCTCGTAGGCGAGCACGTTGGCGTTGATCTCGTCCTTGAACGACTTGAAGCCGGGATCGATGTTGGTCTCGCCGCCGCCGCCGAGCTGCGCCACGGCGATCAGCGCGTGCAGGCCGTAGGTGTTGTTGATCGGCGGGATGACCATCTTCTTGGCGAATTTCTTGTCCTTCAGATCGGCCCAGGAGGTCGGCGCCGGCCACTTGTTGTCGTCGAAAGCCTTCTTCGAATACATGAGGCCGGTGCCGACGAGGCCGAGGCCGACCGCCTTGTTGGACTTGAAGCGCATCACCGGCGCGACGTCCTTGTAGATCGGAGCGTCGGCGAGCGCGCCGCAGAAGCCGAGCGCGACGGCCTGGGCGGCCGGGCCATCGTCGACGATGGCGACGTCGATCTGCTGGTTGCCCTTCTGCGCCTGAAGCTTGGCCAGCGTGTCGGTGGAGTTGCCGGCGACGTATTCGATCTTGACGTTCGCCTGCTTCTCGAAGGCGGGGATGATCTCCTTGCGCATGGTCTGCTCGAACGAGCCGCCATAGGCCGCGACGTAAACCGTCTTCTGCTGCGCCAGCGCGGCGTGGCCCTGGGTCAGCGCCGCAGCGACGGCGAGCGCGGCCAGCGAAATGCGTGTGCCAGAAATCTGCATCGACTCCTCCCGATCAGCTCCGCGCAACAGGGTCGCGGCGCGGCGAGCGAACGTCAAATCGAAAGATTCGGCCAGTCGATGCCGAAATGTTATGATCAGGCCGGGAGGCCCGTCATGCTCAATCCGCGCCAGATCGAGGCGTTCCGCGCGGTCATCGTCACTGGCGGGGTGACCGCCGCGGCGCGGGCGCTGTCCATCACCCAGCCGGCGGTGACGCGCCTCGTGCGCGACCTGCAGCACGCGCTCGGGCTCGAATTGTTCACCCGACGCGGCGCGCGGCTCGCGCCGACCTCGGAGGCGCTGACGCTGTATCGCGAGGTCGAACGGCAATTCGTCGGTCTCGAACGCATCCGCGACGCGGCGCGGGCGCTGCGCGAGGGGCGGGCCGGCGGCCTGCGCATCGCGGCGTTGCCCGCCTTCAGCGTCGGCTATCTGCCGACGATCGTCGGGGCGCATCTGGCGGAGCGGCCGCAGATCGACATCGCGCTCTACGGGTCGATCTCCTCGCAGGTGGCGGAGTGGGTGACGTCGGGCTTCTGCGACATCGGCTTCGCGCAGCTGCCGCTCGATTTCACGGGGCTCGAGATCGAGCCGCTGGCGCAGACCGCGGCGGTCGCCGCGCTGCCCGCGGGTCACCCGCTCGCCGAAAAGGCCGTGCTGCGGCCAGCCGATTTCCGCGACGCGCCGTTCGTCTCGCTCGAGCAGACGACGCAGCTGCGCTACCGCATCGATGCGCAGTTCTCGCTCGAAGGCGTGCCGCGGCGCACGCAGATCGAAACGCCGCTGTCGATGATCGCCTGCGGACTGGTGGCGGCCGGCGTCGGGCTGAGCATCGTCGACCCCTTCACCGCCGCCGAGTATCGCGGCCGCGGCCTCGCGATCCGGCCGTTCCGGCCGGAAATCCTGTTCGACATCGGCGTCGTCTGGTCGAGCGGCCGGGCCAGGTCTGCGCTGGCCGTCGATTTCGCAAGCCGGGTGCGCGAGGCGGTCGCGGCCTTCGCCGCCGAGAGCGCGCGCGAGGCCGCGCAGGCGATCGCCGGCGAGGCGGCGGCGGGCCGGTCGCGGCGTGGCGCGCTGGACCGGAAGCGGCGGCGCCGCTAGGGTCCGGCCCGCGGCCGCGGGCCGGCCGGAAGAGACATGGACGTCGCGCAGTTCCTGAGCTTTGTCGGCTTCGCCGCGCTCGCCGCCTATGTGCAGACCGTGACCGGCTTCGCCTTCGGCCTGATCATGGTCGGCGGCGTCGCCCTGATCGGCGTGATGTCGCCGGTCGACGCGGCGGCGGTGGTCAGCGCGCTCAGCCTCGTCAATGGTCTGCAGATGATCACGAGGGGCTGGCGGCGCGTGGCCTGGCGCGAATTCGGCTGGGTGACGCTCGGCAGCCTGCCGATGGTCGTCGTCGGCATCTGGCTGCTCAACTGGATGGCGAGCGAGCGGGCGGACCTCATGCGGCTGACGCTCGGCGCGATGATCATTCTGGCGAGCCTGCAACTCGCCCTGCCGAGCCGCCCAGGGCCGGCGACGCCGGGGGCCGCCGCCTGCCTGTTGTTCGGCGCGGCGTCGGGCTTCAGCGGCGGGCTGTTCTCGGCGCCGGGGCCGCCGCTCGTCTACCTGTTCTACCGGACGGCCCTGCCGCTGGCGACGATCCGCGAGACGCTGGTGACGGCCTATGCGGCGACCAGCGTGCTGCGCCTCGTGATCGTCGCTTTCGGGGAGATGCGGCCGCCCGCCTCGGTCTGGCTCGGCCTGCTCGCCTTTCCGGCGGTGATGGCGGCGACGGCGGCGGCGCGGCGCTGGCCGCCGCGGATCGCGCCGCGCGTCCTGCGACTCGTCGTGTTCGCCCTTCTGGCCCTGACGGGGCTGGCGCTGGCCCTGCCGGCGCTGATCCGGATGGCCGGCTGAGCGCCCGGCCTCGGGCTCAGGCGGCGCGGCGCATCGCCTCGTTCATGCAGCGGACCTCGACCGGCGCGCCGGGGCGGGCGGCGAGGGCGCAGCCCTGCGGCACCGGCTTCCAGCAGGAATGGTCGCTGTCGAGCGGCTCGGAGACGACGACGAGATCGCCGTCCTCCTCCCTGTAGTAGAGCGAGGGCGCCTTTTCGTCGGAGGCCCAGCGGAAGGCATGCAGGCCGGCGCCGTCGGCGACCGCCGCGGTGAAGCGCAGCGGCTCGTCGATCCCGGATTGCGCCATCAGCGCGGCGACGTCGCGCAAGGTCGCGGCGAAGGCGGCGACGGGGTCGGCCTCGAGGCCGCGCGACAGGGCGACGAGGAAGATCGCCTCGGAATCGGTCGCGCCGCCGCGGGCGGCGTAATAGTCGTCCGGGATCAACGCCTCGATGCGGCGCTTGAGCCGGGCATAGCCGCCGATCTGGCCGTTGTGCATGAACATGTGCCGGCCATGCGCGAAGGGGTGGCAATTGGCGCGGGCGATGGCGGTGCCGGTCGAGGCGCGGACATGGGCGAAGAACAGCGGCGAGCGCACCTGCGCGCACAGGCTGCGCAGATTCTCGTCCGACCAGGCCGGGCGCACCTCGCGATAGAGGCCGGGCTCGTCGCGCTCGCCGTACCAGCCGACGCCGAAGCCGTCGCCATTGGTCGGGACCTTGGCCTCGGCGGCGTGCAGCGACTGGTCGATCAGCGAATGACGCGGCTGCGTCACCATCGCCTCCATGAGTCTGGGGCGCCCTCTGTAGGCGAGCCATCGACACATCACGCGCTCTCCGCGATGGGGAAACAGCAGATGCTTGCGCTTGCGCCGTTAACGGCCGCTGAACGGGTCAGCCCGCGCGCTCGGCGGCGAGGCGGCGGGCGACCTCGACCGGGCCGGCATAGGCCTCCTGGCGCGCCGCGCTCCAGTAGCGCAGCTCCTCCAGCGGAATGTGCCGGCCGGTGACGGCGCAGCGCACATAGGCGCCGGGCCGGACAACGCGATAGTCGCTGTCGGTGAATTCGAGCTGCGCTTCGCCCGCGACGGGCTGACGATCGTGTCGGTTCATGGCCTTCGCGCCTGACGGTCGGCCCTCCTTCTACGCCTGCGCGGGCTCCGACGGAACTGGCGATTCGACCTCTCCGCGCAGCTGCTTGAGGCGCACGACGGTGACGGTGCAGGGCGCCTCGGCGACGATCTGCGCCGAGACCGAGCCGAGATAGCGCCGCAGGGTCGAGGAGGCGCGGGCGCCGAGCAGGATCTGGTCGACGTCGTTCTCGCGGGCGTAGCCGAGCAGGGCGGCGGCCGGATCGGGCGCCTCGAGCACGTGGAAAGTCAGCCGCGTCTGGGCGAGGCCGAGGGGACGGGCCCAGTCCTTCAGCTCGACCAGGCGCTGGACGTGCAGGTTGCGGCCCTCGGCGTCGAGCGCGTAGTTGAGCTGCACGCGGTTCTGCTTCAGCACGTTGACGCAGGCGAGCCGCGCTTCCGGGAAACTGGCGATCTTCTCGCCGACGATGCGCCTGAGCTCGGCCGCCAGCGCCTCGCCGCCGGGCGTCAGATCGACCGCCGCCATGATGATCGGGGCGTGCGGGGTCTGCGCCTGCGTCCTCTGCGCGAAAGTCGCCCGCTCGTAGCCGGCGGCGGCGAAGAAGCGCTTCGCCCGGGTGAACAGGCCGTCGGTCGCGGCCCGGCGCGCGCGCGGCCCGAGCTCGACCTGATCGGCGTGGCGCAGGTCGAAGGCGAGCTGCTCGGCGTTGGGATAGCGATCCTCCGGCCGCACCTCGAGGCAGCGCAGGATGATCTCCTGCAGCCAGGGCGGAAAGCCGGGAACCAGCTTCACCGGCGGAACGGGATCCTTCCACAGGCGCCGGCGCAGCGCGCGGCCGTTGCGCGGGAAGCCGAAGGGCCGCACGCCGACGGCGAGATGATAGAGCAGCACGCCGAGCGCGAAGATGTCGCTGCGCCTGTCGTCGCGAATGCGAAAGAGCTGTTCGGGCGCCATGTAGGGTCCGGTGCCCATCGGCAGGCGGAACTCCTCGGCGAGCAGGTCGGGCAGATGCAGATGCCGCGACAGGCCGAAATCGACGAAGGCGATGTCGCCGTCCGGCTTGTGGATGACGTTCGAGGGCTTGATGTCGAGATGCACGACGTTCTGGGCGTGCAGATCGGCCAGACCATGGGCGATGCGGGCGCCGAGATCGGCGATCTCGGCGGTCGGCAGCGGCGCGTCCTCGATGCGCGGAAACAGCGAATGGCCGGGCAGGCGCTCCATGACGATATAGGGCTGACTGGCGAAATCGCCGGCGGCGAAGAAGCGCGGCGCGTGCGGGCCGGTCAGCATCGGCAGGATCATCTGCTCCATCTCGAAGCCGACGATCGCCTCGGCGTCCTCGCCGTCGAGGATGAGCGGCGCCTTCATCAGCAGCGGGACGTCGATGTCGGGCCGCGTGACGCTCCACAGCTCCGCCATGCCGCCGACATGGATCTTCTCGCCGATCAGGAAGCCGTCGATCGTCGCGCCGGTCTGCAGCAGTTCCCGCGCCACGAGCGTCAGCGTCCGACGAACAGGCGGGCGGCGAGAATCTGCGGCAGCGCCGCGTCGCGGATCTTTCGCGCCGCCGTCTCGATGTCGTAGGGCGCGCGGCGGTAGCAGATCGACTTCGCCGCCTCGTCGAGCACCGCGTAGGAGGCGGCCGGATTCTCGTCGCGCGGCTGGCCGACGGCGCCGAGCACGGCGAGCCAGACGCGCTGGGCGAGCAGAGGAATCGGCGTGCCGGCGTTGGGCGTGAAGGCGATCGCCGGGCGCTGGGGCGGCATGTTGTAGACCTGCGGGCGGTGCACATGGCCGCAGATGGTGACGCGCGCATCCGTGGCGCGCATCGAGCGTTCGGCCTCGCGCGCGTCGGTGACGTAGCGCCATTCGGACGGCGCGACCGCCTCGGAATGGACCAGCAGGCGATCGCCCTCGCGATGCGTCATCGCGAGGTTCGCCAGAAAATTCTTCTGCGCGGCGTCGAGGCGCTGCGCGGTCCATTCGATGGCGGCGCGCGCATAATCGTTCATGCCGGCGCCGTCGCCGGAGACGGCCGCCTCGTCGTGATTGCCTTTCAGCGCGATCGCGCCTTTGTCGACGAGTTCGGCCGCCTTGTCGACGACATAGGACGGGTCGGCGCCGTAGCCGACGAGATCGCCGAGCAGCGCAATGCGGTCGACGCCTTCGCGCGCCAGCGCGGCGAGCGCCGCGTCGAAGGCCTCGC
>JAEULW010000229.1 GCA_016793505.1 Methylobacteriaceae bacterium
AATATCGGCGCCGGAATTGACGGCGAGCGCGATCAGCGCCTCGCGCGCGCCGATCTCGGCGATGGCGGCGGACACGGCGGAGGACAGGCGCGGCCGCAGGGCGATCGCCGCCTGGGCGAAGGCGTCGCCGATCGCGGCGCAGTCGATCAGGTCCGAATCGCGCAGCGCCATCGAGCGCGTCAGGACGATGGCGGCGACGTCGGACTGGTCACTGGCGAGCGCAAGGGCGAGATGACGCGGCGCGTCGGCGGCGCCGGCCACCGCTTCGGCGAGGGCGCGGCGCACCAGCGGCGAGGGATCGTCGAGCAGCGTCGTCATCGCGACATCCGCCTCGCGCTGATCCTCGGGCGAGAGATCGCCATAGAGCCAGGCCCGGGCGAGCGCCGAGGCGGCGTCGGCGCGATCGCCGGCCGAGGCGGTCAGCGACCAGGTCAGAAAGCGGCGCACGAGCATGGGCTGAAACCGGCAGAGGGGAAACTGTCCGGAGCTTCGGCCATCATGGTAAATGGAACGCTAATTTGACGATCGCCCGGGTTAATTCGTCGCCCGGGCTTGCAAAGCGCCGCAACGGCGTCACTCTGGGCCCGCCGCCGTTGAGAGCCGGAGGTCCATCAATGCGTTCGCTGCTGTTTGCGCCGGGGGATTCGCCGCGCAAGCTCGACAAGGCGTTCGGCTGCGGCGCCGACTGCGTCATCCTCGATCTCGAGGATTCCGTCGCCCTGCCCGCCAAGCAGACGGCGCGCGAGGTGGCGACCAATTTCCTCGCGACCGCCCGATCGGCGGAGCGGCGACCGCTGCTCTATGTCCGCATCAACGCGCTCGACACCGGGCTCGCCGACGCCGATCTCGACTCGGTGATGCGCCAGCGGCCGGACGGGATCATGCTGCCCAAATGCGCCTCGGGCGCGCATGTGCAGCATCTCGGCGCCAAGCTGGCGGTGCGCGAGGCCGAATATGGCGCCCTCGACGGCTCGACGGCGATCATCGCCATCGCGACCGAAACCGCCGCCGCGATCTTCGGCATGGGCAGCTACGCCGGCTCGAGCCGGCGCCTCGCCGGCCTGACCTGGGGGGCCGAGGATCTGTCGGCCGATCTCGGGGCCGAGACCAACCGGCTCGCCGACGGCGGCTACGCCCCGCCCTATCAGCTCGCCCGCTCGATGACGCTGTTCGCGGCGGCGGCGGCCGAGACGCAGGCGATCGACACCGTCTATCCGAACTTCCGCGATTCGGCCGGCTTCCGCGCCGAGTGCCTGGCGGCGCGGCGGGACGGGTTCACGGCCAAGATGGCGATCCATCCCGATCAGGTCGCCATCATCAACGAGGTGTTCACGCCCTCGGGGGCCGAAGTGGCGCGCGCCCGGGCGATCGTCGCCGCCTTCGCCGCCAACCCGACCGCCGGCGTGCTCGGCGTCGACGGCGAGATGCTCGACCGGCCGCATCTGAAGCGCGCCGAGCGCCTGCTGGCGCGCTTCGCCGATTGAGCCTCAGGGCGCCGGGTTCAAGGCGCCTGGCGGCGGATGTATTCGGACAGGTCGGCGATCTCGTCGCGGGTCAGGTTCATGTCGGGCATGCGGGCGTGCGAGGCCGACAGGAAAGCGGCGAGCGGCGGCGCGTCCGGCCGGCGGGCGATGGCGGCGAAGCTCGGCGTATCGGGCGTCGCCCGCGCCTGATCGGGCGCAACGAGGTGGCAGGAGGCGCACCAACGCCTGGCCAGAACCTCGCCGCGAGCGACATCGGCGGCGGCGGCCGGCGACGCCGCCGCAAGGAGCGCGAGGGCGCCGAATGTCAGGCGAAACAGCATCGCGGATGCTCCAGGCCGGCGCTCAGAACGCCTTGAAGGTGATGATGGTGCGCGTGTCGACGATGCCGGGGATGACCTGCACCTTCTGGCCGACGAAATGGCCGATGTCGACGTCGCGCGAGACGTAGAACTTGGCGAGGATGTCGTAGGTGCCGGCGATCGAATAGATTTCGGAGGCGATCTCGGCCTCGGCCAGCGCGCTGGCGACATCGTAGGTGCGCCCGAGCGCGCATTTGATCTCGACGAAGAAGGTCTGCATCCGGCGTCCCGCCTCTCGCCGACTCCCGCGCCGGCGCGCCCCTATTGTGCGACGACTTCCACGTCGCGGTCGAGGGCCGAGGTGACGCGGAAGGTGGTCTGGTAGGTGCGCTCCTGATGGCGGGCGATGGCGACATATTCGCCCTCGGCCAGCACCAGCGAGGGAAACGCGCCGATCAGCTCGCGCACCACGTCGCCGCCCGGCGTCAGCACGGTGAAGACGGTGTTGGGCAGCGCCTCGCCGCCCGGCGCATTGACGAGTTTCAGCGTCAGCGTGGCGGCGCGGTGGGCGAGGCGCGCCTCGATCAACTTGCCGGTCGGCACGCGCAGATCGGCGGCGACGACGGAGTTGGTCGTCTGGCGCGGCGCGGCCGATTCGCCCGCCCTGGGCGCGGTGGCCTGAAGGCTCGGGGCGATCTGGTCGAGATAGGTCGAGACGATGTGGTAGGCGCCTTCGGGCAGGCGCAGCACGTCGCCGGGCTGGGCGCCGGAGACGACGAGCTTGCCTTCCGGATTGCCTTTTTCCGGGACGAAGACCGAAATCGTGGCGCGGTTGCGGGCGATCGGCTGGTCGCCGAGCATCGGCTGGATGCGCAGGGCGCCGGCGTTGAGCGTCAGGCGCTCGGTCACCGGCGCGCCGGCGACGACGACGCGCCGGGCGGCGCTGGCGAGCCCGTAGGCGACATGGGCGACATAGGCGCCGTCCGGCAATGGCGCGGCCGGCGCCGCCTCGCGCGATTCGAACACCAGCGGCCGGCTGCCGTCATCCTCGGCCCGCTCGCGATAGACGCGCCAGACGAGGCCGCCGCGCAGCGGCTGCTGCGAGCCGACGAAGGCGGCCGACAGATAGGCGACCCCCCGCGCCGCCTCGACCGGAGCGGGCGGCGGGGCGGTCTGGATCGGCGGGGGCGGCGGCGCCTCGCCGCGGGTGGTCCCGCCGCCGGGACTGGCCGGCGTGGTCTGCGCCGACGCCGCGCCGGCCGACGCCAGAAGGGCGAGGAGGACGGTCAGGCTGGCGGAAAAACGCGGCGTCACGGCGGGCGTCCTAGTGGCGGCCCGTCGCGCTCCGGGCCGCGGAGGCCAGATTCGCGAGCGAAAATGGCCTGAAGATGAATTCGACGCGATGTCGGCCGGGGCCGACCTCGACGCCGCGGAACAGGAGATCGGCGCGCGCCAGGGGCCGTTCGACTCCATCGACGCGGGCGATCCAGCCGGGATAGTGCAGATCGTGCAGGACGAGAAGGCCCCCGGCGGCCGAATCGACGTCGACGGCGACGCGGTCGTTGGCGTAGGCGGCGATGAACGCAGTCCCCGCCGGCCCCTCGCCGCCGACGCCGGCGCGCAGCGCCGGGCTCAGCCCGGCGTGATCGGCGGCCTCGACCAGCGCCTCGCGGGCGCGGTCGAACTCCGGCACGACGCCGCGCTCCAGCGCCGCCGCGCCGTCCACCGGCCTGACGCGGCCGACCAGCGCGACGCGCGGCGCCGCCGCGCCGAGGCGATAGACGTGCAGCCGCTCGCCGGAAAAGATCGCGACGGCCGACCGCGGCCGCGGCACGTGGCGCGGCAGGTCCGCGATCGGCCGGTCGAGCACCAGATATTCGAGGCCGAGCAGCCCGGCGAGGCGGCAGCGCCAACCGCGGAACGTGTCGGGGAAGCGGCGCAGGTTGAGATCGCCGGCGTTTTCGCCCGGGCCGACGGCGCGCTGGTAGTCGGCGAGGCGCAGCGGGTTGTAGCCGAGAGTGTCCTCGAGGCCGAGCGTCATCGAGGCGTTCATCCACGGCCCCGACAGGCCGACGATCTCGACGCGCGGACGGGCGCCGACGCGGCCGCGCGCGGCGATGTCGGCGTCGAGAGCGGCGAGCGCGGCGCGCTCGGTCGGCGTCGGGGCGGCGTAGATCGAGTAGCGCGCCGCCGGCTCGGCGTTCAGCGAGGAGGCGGCGTTGCGCCAGACGAGTTCGCCGGCGGTCAGCGCGACCAGGACCAGGGCGGCGAGGCGGGCGCGTTGCGGCGTCGCGACGCGCGCCATCAGCAGCAGCAGGACCGGGCCGGCGAGCGCCGGCGCGAGCAGGGCGAGGCCCGCCACGGTCAGGCGCCCCTGCCCGGCGGCGAAGGCGAGCGCGCCGGCGCCGATCGCCAGCAGGGCGGCGAGCGTCGCCGCCGGGGCGAGCGCGCGGGGGCCGCGCCAGGCGAGGCGCGGCGCCCCGTCCGCCAGCCAGCGATGCAGCGCGTAGCCGGCGCCCATGGCGAGCGCGAAGTTCAACAGGAAGGTCGCGTCCGCCGGCCGGCGGTAGAGAGAGACGCCGGGCAGCCGGTCGAAGGCGAGCTCGAACAGCGGCGTTGCTCGACCGAGCGCGTAGATCGCCGACAGTCCCGCCAGCAGCGCGAAGAAGCGCGCCTCGCGGGCGAAAAGGCGGCGGCCGGCGATCCCGTGCCAGACGAACAGCGCGGCGGGCGCGAGGCCGGCGAAGAGATAGTTGACGTTGCGGTCGGTCCAGTCCGGCTCGACGCTGGTCTCGTAGCCGGGGCCGAAATAGCTGTAGTCCCAGTTCAGCGAGCCGAAGACGTTCGGCGCGAACAGCGTGGCGAAGTTCACCCAGGCGAGCGAGCCGGTGGCGGCGACGCCATAGGCGATGCCCGGCCGGTTCGAGGCGGCGAGAAGCTGCAGCGTCAGCAGCGACGGGACGATCAGGAGGGCGGCGCCGATCGCCCCGGCGAGGGCGATCACGCCGGCCCTCTCGCGCAGCCAGCGCCAGGGCGCGTCGGCCTCGGCGGCGCGCCAGATGAGCGCCAGGATCAGCGTCAGACAGCCGAGAAAAGCGGTCTGGTCGCGGCCGAGCGCCAGCAGCGCGCCGGCAAGACCGAAGCCGACGGCGCGGGCGTATGACTTCTCCTCCAGCATCGCCTCGAGCGCGGCGAGGGCGATCGGCAGCATGGCGTAGGAAATGACCATGCCGGTATGCTGCAGTCGCGCCGAGGCCGAGCCGCCGAGGATGAAGACGAGGCCGGCCAGAACCGCGCCCTCGACCGCCCAGCCGCGGCGGCGGAACAGCGCCAGCACGCCGAAGCCCCCGGCGACGAGATGGGCGAGGATCGCCGCATCGAAGGCCTGCATCGAGGCGCCGGGCGCCAGCGCGGCGAAGGCGGCCATGGTCGGCGTGAACAGGAGCGACTGCGGATCGGCGACGGAAGGGTGGCCGCCGAAATGATAGGGGTTCCACAAGGGCGCCTCGCCGCGCGCCAGGGAGTCGGCGAGGAAGCGGAACATCGGGTAGAAATGGTTCTTCGAATCCCACGGCACGACGGCGCCGGCGGCGAGCCAGACGGACGTCGCGGCGAGCCCGAACAGCACCAGCGCGGCGTGGGCGGCGAGGCTTTCGCGCAGGCTCCAGCCGGCGCGCGCCGGCGCGGCGGCGCCGGGCCGCGCGACGATCACATCGAGGTTGGTCATCGAGCGGTCGACGCTCCGATGCGATCGGCCTGCGGCGCTTGACGACGCCGGGCCCCTGCGATCAATGCTGGCGACCCTCTCACGCCTCGTCCGCTCCCGCGCCCGGCCGCGCGGCGCGCGGCAGTCTGACCCTTTCCGCTTCTGTCACGCTGCGAGTGAACCCGTCATGAATGATGTTCTGGAGCTTCTGAAGACGCGCCGTTCGACGCCGCCGGGCTTCCTCGCCGCCCCCGGCCCCGACGCCGGCCAGCTCGCGAGCCTGCTGGAAATCGCCGCGCGCGTGCCCGACCATGGCAAACTGGCGCCGTGGCGCTTCATCGTCTTCGAGGGCGAGGCGCGCGAGCGGGCCGCCGACATTCTCGCCGAACTGACGCGCGCCGACCGGCCGCAGGCCACGGCCGAGGAGATCGCCAACGAGCGCAAGCGCCTGACCGCCGCGCCGCTGGTCGTCGCGGTGGTCTCGAAGGCGGCGCAGCATCCGAAAATCCCGGTCAGCGAGCAAATCCTGTCCTCCGCCGCCTGCTGCCAGAACCTGCTGATCGCGGCGCAGGCGATGGGCTTCGGCGCCGCCTGGCTGACCAACTGGTTCGCCTTCGACCGGCGCTTTCTCGACCGCATCGGCCTCGCCGCACACGAGACGATCACCGGTTTCGTGCATATCGGCACGCGGACGCAGGCGATCGAGGAGCGCCCCCGCCCCGCCCTCGCCGACATCGTCACGCGGTTCTGAGCCGATGCTGTTCTACGAGCCGGCGGCGCGGCCGCGCGATCTGCTGCCGCATGATCCGCTGAAGGCGGTGATCGCGCCGCGGCCGATCGGCTGGGTGTCGACGATCTCGGCGGCGGGCGTCGTCAATCTCGCGCCCTACAGTTTCTTCAACCAGTTCTGCACCAGTCCGGCGATCCTCGGCTTCTCCAGCGAGGGGCGCAAGGATTCGATCCGCAATCTCGAGGAGGTCGGCGAGTTCGTCTGGTCGGCGCCGACCTATGATCTGAAGGATGCGATGAACGCCACCTCGGCGAGCGTCGCGCCGGAGGTCGACGAATTCGATCTCGCCGGACTCGAGAAGGCGGCCTCGCGGCTGGTGCGCCCGCCGCGCGTCGCCGCCTCGCCGGCGGCGCTCGAATGCCGGCTGGTCGAGATCGTGCAGCTGAAGCGGGCGAACGGCGCGCCGCTCGACGCCTTTCTGGCGCTCGGCGAGGTGGTCGGCGTACATCTCGATCCGCGGCTGATCCGCGCGGGGCGGTTCGACACCGCCGCCCTGCGGCCGATCGCGCGCTGCGGCTATCACGACTATGCGGTCGTCGAGGCCCTCTTCGAGATGAAGCGCCCGGCCTGAGCCGGCCTCAGCGGCCGACGAGGTCAGGCGGCGTCGCCTCCTGCGCCAGCGCCGCCAGCGCCTCGCCGACGGGCAGGACCTTCTGGTCACTGGAGCCGAGGCGACGCACCGACACGAGCCCCTCGGCCGCCTCCTTGCGGCCGACGACGAGCAGCGCCGGCACCTTGGCGTGGCTGTGCTCGCGCACCTTGTAGGTGATCTTCTCGTTGCGCAGGTCGGCGCGGGCGCGCAGGCCCGCGGCGAGCGCCTGCTCGACCACCTTGTGGGCGTAGTCGTCCGCCTCGTTGGTGATCGTCGCGACGACCACCTGTTCGGGCGCGAGCCAGAGCGGGAAATGGCCGGCGTAGCTCTCGATCAGGATGCCGAGAAAACGCTCCATCGAGCCGCAGATGGCGCGATGCACCATCACCGGCCGCTGCTTCGAGCCGTCGGCGGCGACATAGAAGGCGTCGAAGCGCTCGGGCAGGTTGAAGTCGACCTGCGTCGTGCCGCATTGCCAGTCGCGGCCGATGGCGTCGCGCAGGGTGTATTCGAACTTCGGGCCGTAGAAGGCGCCCTCGCCCTCGTTGATCGCCGTCCTGATGCGGTTGCCGGACTGGGCGGCGATGCGATCGAGCACGCGCTTCATGATCGCCTCGGCGAGATCCCACGAGGCGTCCGAGCCGACGCGCTTTTCCGGTCGGGTCGACAGCTTGACCACCAGCTCCTCGAAGCCGAAGTCGCGATAGACCGAGAGCATCAGGTCGTTGATGCGCAGGCACTCGTATTCGAGCTGCTCCTCGGTGCAGAAGACATGCGCGTCGTCCTGGGTGAAGCCGCGCACGCGCATCAGCCCGTGCAGCGCGCCCGACGGCTCATAGCGATGCACGGCGCCGAACTCGGCGAGGCGGATCGGCAGGTCGCGATAGCTCTTCAGGCCGTGCTTGAAGATCTGCACATGGCCGGGGCAGTTCATCGGCTTCAGCGCGAACAGCCGCTGATCGGCCTCGGGATCGTTCGGCCGCAGGAAGGCGGTCGCCGACTTCACGGCGAACATGTTGTCGGAATACCAGCCCCAGTGGCCGGAGGTCTCCCACAGCGACTTGTCGAGAATCTGCGGGGCGTTGACCTCCTCGTAATGGGCGGCGAGGCGGCGGCGCATATACGCGACGAGCTGCTGGAACATCCGCCAGCCCTTGGAGTGCCAGAAGACGACGCCCGGCCCCTCCTCCTGGAAATGGAACAGGTCCATCTCGCGGCCGATCTTGCGGTGGTCGCGCTTCTCGGCCTCCTCGATCTGGCGCACATGCAGATCGAGATCGGCCTGCTGGGCGAAGGCCGTGCCATAGATGCGGCTCAGCATCGGCTTCGTCGAGTCGCCGCGCCAATAAGCGCCGGCGACCTTCATCAGCTTGAAGGCCTGGCCGATCCTGCCGGTCGAGGTCATGTGCGGGCCGCGGCAGAGATCGAGCCAGTCGCCCTGCCGGTAGATCTTGAGATCCTGATCGGCCGGGATGGCGTCGACCAGCTCGACCTTGAAGGCCTCGCCCTGCGTCTCGAAATGCGAGCGCGCCTTGTCGCGCGACCACACTTCCTTGGTGAACGGCGCGTCGCGCGCGATGATCTCGCGCATCTTCGTCTCGATCCTAGGGAAATCCTCCGGCGTGAACGGCTCGGACTTGTAGAAGTCATAATAGAAGCCGTTGTCGATCACCGGGCCGATCGTCACCTGCGTCCCCGGCCAGAGCGACTGCACCGCCTCGGCGAGGACGTGGGCGCAGTCGTGGCGGATCAGCTCGAGGGCGCGCGGATCGTCGCGGCCGATGAACTCGATCTTCGCGCCGTCGGCGAGCGGGTCGGCGAGATCGGCGAGCGCGCCGTCGACGACCATCGCGACCGTTCGTTTGGCCAGCGAGGGCGAGATCGCTTTGGCGACGTCGAGGCCGGAGGACTTGTCGGGAAACTGGCGCTGGGCGCCGTCGGGGAAGGCGACGGTGATCATGGCGGCTCCTTGCAAGCTCACTCGCCGAAACGGGCCGGCGTAAGCGAGGGCGGGAGCAGCGGGATACATCAGGCCGGCGCGCCGCGGCAAGCGCGTCGGGTGCGCGGCGTTACAGCGCGCCCTGCCCCAACCGGGCAACCTGTCCGCCAGCATGGAGGCGAGACATGGCGCGGGTCGACAAGAGCATGGCGGTCTATGGCGACTGGGAGACCGAGGCCGCCCTCGTCGCCCAGCGGCTGCTGAACGCGGCGATCCGGGCGGGGACGATCGCCGTCCCCGCTTTGACCGAGGACGGCAAGTTCGGCGACAAGACGCTGGCGGCGGTGCGCGCCTTCCAGAAGGCGAAGCGGCTGTCGCAGGACGACGTCGTCGGGCCCGACACGTTTCGGGAGCTCGGGCTCGTCAAGGAAATCCAGCACCCCGTGAAGCTGCGCGGCCAGAAGACCAAGATGGGCTGCTGGTCGGGCGCCTCGGCGATGCTCAACGCCGGCGTCGCCCCGCCGATCGCCACCGCGCAGCTCAACGCCGACGGCTCGCTGGTGTCGACCAACGCCAATGTGCAGGCCTACGCCAACGACGCCAATTGCATCTACCGGCAGGCGCCGCAATCGGCGCAGCGCCTGCTCGCCTCGCTGCTGGCGGCGCCGCTGTGGATCGGCGGCACGGTGCAGGGCCACAGCTCCGGCGCGCAGTTGCACGTCGTCATCGTCGGCGGCGTCTACAGCTACCGCTACAACGGCGCAGTCGAGGTCGTCTTCAAGGTCTATGATCCCTGGCCGGTCGGCCGCGGCACGATCTATTTCGCCAAGGGCTCGAAGATCGAACTCGAGGATTCCGGCGTCTACACGCCGCACTGGTTCCTCGAGCCGCGCAACTTCAAGCCCTAGCCGCGCAGCGCCAGGCGCGCGTTGAGCCACACCGCGCCGAGCGCGACGGCCATGCCGAGCCATTGCGGCGCCGTCAGGCTCTCGCCGAGCGCGGCGACGCCGATCAGCGTCGCCACCACCGGGCTGAGCAGGGCCAGCGGCGCCACCGTCGAGGGCGGCAGGCGGGCGAGGCCGCGGAACCACAGCATGTAGGTGAGCGCCGCGCCGATCAGGCCGAGCCAGGCGAGCGCGGCGAGATTCGTCGGCGTCAGCGCCGGCGGCGGCCCTTCGACCAGAAGCGCGAGCGGGGCGAGCAGCAGGCCGCCGGCGGACAGCTGCCAGGCGGTGAAGGCGAGCGGCGAGGCGGGCGGGCGCCAGAGCTTCGACAGAGTCGTGCCCGCCGCCATCGCCGCGGCGGCGCCGAAGCCGGCGGCGAGACCGAGCGCGTCGAGCGCGGCGCGCGGGGTCAGCACCAGCAGGCCGACGCCGGCGACGCCCATCAGTCCGACGACAAGCTGGGCCGGGCGGATCGGCGAGCCGATCAGCAGGCGTTCGAGCACGAGGACGATCAGCGGCTGGATCGCCCCGAGCGTCGCCGCGACGCCGCCCGGCAGGCGGTAGACGCTGACGAACAGCAGCGCCCAGAAGAGCGCGAAATTCAGAGCCCCCAGCAGAAAGACGCGTCCCGCCCAGGTCCGGTCCGGCAGGATCCGCACGATCGCCAGCAGCAGCAGGCCAGCCGGCAGCGCCCGCAGCGCCGAGACCGCCAGCGGACGATCCGGCGGCAGCCATTGCGTCGTGACGATATAGGTCGTGCCCCAGACGATCGGGGCGATCGCCGTGACGAGAAGATCGGCGCCGCGGCCCGGGGCCGGCGCGCGGCCTGTCACCGGACGGTGACGTCGATGTCGATCAGCATGGTCTGCGGCTGCGTCTGCGTGTTGCGCACGTAGCGCATCTGGACCGCGAAGCTGTCGCGGCCGACATAGCCGGGATTGGGCTTGTAGCCCCATTCGTGCTTCGAGGCGACGCCGGCGATGCCCGCCCGCGGCTTGCGCGCGATGCTGGTGTCGAGAAAGGCGGCGATGCCGTTGGCGTGCGCCGATGTCCCGGCGTTGGCGAAGATCGTGCAGGCGGTGTCGCGATCGACCACCATCGAAATCGTGCCGCGCGTGCCCCCGCCGAGGCTGAGCCGGGTGTAGGTGCACTCGGCGAGCGCCGGGGCGGCGGTCGCGACGCCGGCGAGCGACAGGGCGGCGATGAAAAGCATGGGGCGCAAGGCGGCAATCCTTATCAAGAGGTCAACGCCGGCGCGCCGGCGTCACGACGACATTCACGCGCACGCGCGTCGCATCGCGCAGGCCGTTGTTCTCGAAGTCGATCCGCATCTCGAACGAGTCGCGGCCGACGAATCCCGGCTTCGGGTTATAGGCGAACTGATAGCGCGAGCCGACGCCGGCGACGCCGTTGTTCGCCTGCCGCGTGATCGCGACGCCCTGTAAATACATCCGGCCGGGATTGAGCGTCGCCGTGCAGGGCTCGTCCTGGAGCACCCGCCAGACCGCGCTCGCCGTCGCCACGCCAGGCCCGAAGCGATAGCCGGTGCGCGAACAGGCGGCTTCCGCCGCGCCCGCGGCGAACAGCAGGGCGGCGGCGAACGCGCCGAGCGCAAGACGCGAGATCGTTCTCATCGCTGCACCTCCACGTCGACGCGGACGCGCGAGGCGCCGCGCTGGCCATTGATCTCGTAGTCGATGCGCATGACGAACTGGTCGCGGCCGACGAAGCCGGGGCGCGGATTGTAGGCGTAATGCAGCTTCGAGCCGACGCCGGCGCCGGCGACGCCGTTGGCCGCCTGACGCTCGATGGCGAGGCCATGCAGCGTCGTGCGCGGGCCCGGAAAGAGCTGGCCGGCGCAGGCCTCGCCGGCGCGGGTGCGCCAGAGAGAGGTCGATTCCGGATGGTTCGGGCCGAACCTGAACGCCTGCCGCGTGCAG
>JAEULW010000242.1 GCA_016793505.1 Methylobacteriaceae bacterium
GACTCGCCGCCGCGGCGGCGCTCGGCCTGCCGCTCGCCGCCTGCGGCAAGCGCGGCGCGCTCGAAAAGCCGCCGACGGCCGAGGAGATCGCCGCCGACCAGGCGCGCGCCGCCGGCCAGCCCGGCGCGGCGCGGCCGCGCCGGCGCGGCGACACGCGGATCGCGCCGCCGCGGCGCGAGACGCCGTTCGACTTCCTGCTCTGAGCCGGGCGGGCGCGGACAATGCATCATTTCGCCCATCGCGACGGCGCGCTGTTCGCCGAGGACGTGGCGCTGGCGCGCATCGCCGAGGATGTCGGCACGCCCTTCTACTGCTATTCGAACGCGACGCTGGCGCGGCACTACCGCGTCTTCGCCTCCGCCTTCGCCGGGCAGGATGCGAGCGTGCATTACGCGATGAAGGCCACTTCGAACCAGGCCGTGGTCGAGACCTTCGCCCGGCTCGGCGCCGGCATGGACGTCGTGTCGGAAGGCGAGCTCAGGCGCGCCCGCGCCGCCGGCGTGCCCGGCGCGAAGATCACTTTTTCCGGCGTCGGCAAGACGGCGCGGGAAATGGCGCTCGGCCTCGATCTCGACATTCACTGCTTCAACGTCGAGTCCGAGCCCGAACTCGCCGAGCTGTCGCGCGTGGCGGTCGAGAAGGGCGCCGTCGCGCGCGTCGCGCTGCGCGTCAATCCGGACGTCGACGCGCGCACGCACGCCAAGATTTCGACCGGCAAGTCGGAGGACAAGTTCGGCGTGCCGATCTCCTCGGCGCGGCGCGTCTACGCCGCGGCGGCAAAGCTGCCGGGGCTGAAGATCACCGGCGTCGACATGCATATCGGTTCGCAGATCACCGATCTCGCGCCCTTCGACGCCGCCTTCGCGCTGCTCGCCGGCTTCGTGCGCGATCTGCGCGAAGACGGTCACCCGATCGATCACATCGATCTCGGCGGCGGGCTCGGCATTCCCTATCGCGCCAGCGACGATCCGGCGAGCTATCATCCCGAGCGCTACGCCGCGCTGGTGAAGAAGCACACGCACAATCTGGGTTGCGCTCTGGTGCTGGAGCCGGGTCGCCTGCTGGTCGGCAACGCCGGCGTGCTGGTGACGCGCGTCATCTATGTGAAGCGCGGCGAGGCGAAGACCTTCGTCATCGTCGACGCGGCGATGAACGACCTGATCCGCCCGACCCTCTACGAGGCCCAGCACGAGATCGTCGCCGTGCGTCGCCGGCCCGAGGCGCCGCGCATCGTCGCCAACGTCGTCGGGCCGGTCTGCGAGTCGGGCGACTATCTGGCGCTCGATCGCGAGATCGAGGCGCCGGCGCCCGGCGATCTCCTCGCGGTGATGTCGGCCGGCGCCTATGGCGCGGTGCAGGCGGGCACCTACAATACGCGGCGTCTCGTTCCCGAGGTGATGACGCATGGCGCGGACTACGCGGTGGTGCGTCCGCGCCAGACCTATGACGAACTGATCGGCCTCGACCGCAGGCCGCCCTGGTTCGATTGAGCCCCATCCGCGCCGTCGCGCCATCGCGGCGGGCCGACAAAAGAGGAACCGCCGCATGACCCGACTGAAAATCTCCGCCGGCCCGTTCAGCTTCATCGGCCGCCTCGAGGAGAAGGACGCGCCCAAGACCTGCGCCGCCTTCATGAGCCGGCTGCCGTTCGAGAGCCAGTGCGTGCATGTGCGCTGGAGCGGCGAGGCGGTGTGGATGCCGCTCGGCGACTATTCCTTCGGCGTCGACTACGAGAACCACACCAGCTTCCCGGCGCCGGGGCAGGTGATCCTCTATCCCGGCGGCATCAGCGAGACCGAGATCCTGCTCGCCTATGGCGGCGTGCGCTTCGCCAGCAAGGTCGGCCAGCTCGCCGGCAATCACTTCCTGACGATCGTCGAGGGTCTCGAGAACGTCACGCCGCTCGGCAAGATGTGTCTGTGGAAAGGCGCGCAGCCGATCCGATTCGAGAAAATCTGATCGAATTTTTGCAGCGCATTCGCGGTGGTTTCGACGCGAATGCAAACCTTTCATGATGAAGACGCAGAAAGGTTCTCCGCGAGGTCCGGTAGGGGCTCGTAAAGCTTCCCAATTCCTTCCGGTTTGCTACTCTTTCCGGGTGAGGGAATTGGGAGGCGGTTCATGCGTATCTCCATGCAGCACTTCGAGCGTCGGCCGCAGCACGCTTCGCCGATGCACGGCTTCACCGACCTCGTGTTCGAGGACCGGTCCGACACGCTGCGCATCGTGCTGCAGATCGTCGTCGCCTGCTGCATCGGCGTGCTGCTCGGCACCGTCGGCCAGGGCTATCTGCGTTTCTGAGCCTCAGCGTCCGCGCCGCTTGACGCGGACGCCGAACCCGGCCGCCACGAACAGCGCGCCGTGGGTCAAGCCGCCGCCGTCGATGCCATGGCCGACGCCGAGCGAGAGATGGAATTCGGCGGGGATGTTCGCCTTGGCGAGGTCCTCGCAGGCCTGGAACAGGGCGTCGACCGGGATCATCTCGTCCTGGTCGCCATGCGCCAGCAACACCCGCGGCGGGCCGCCCTGGGCGGTGCGCGCGGTCGCCTCGGCCAGATGCTCGGGGCCGACCAGCGTGCCTGAATAGCCGACGATCGCCGCCGGCGCGCGCGGCCGGCGCAGACCGACATGCAGCGCCATCATCGTCCCCTGACTGAAGCCGACCAGCGCGAGCTGCGACTCGTCGACGCCGAGCGCGGCGAGTTCCGCGTCGAGAAAGGCGTCGAGGACCGGGCGCGCCTTGACGACGCCGCGCCAGCGCTCGTCGGGATCGCGCATCGTCAGTCCGAACCATTGCCGGCCCATCGGCGACATGCCGCAAGGCTCGGGCGCGTGCGGCGAGACGAAGGCGGCGTCGGGCATCACCGCCTGCCACTGCCGGCCGAGGTCGATGAGATCATTGCCGTCGGCGCCGTAGCCGTGCAGGAAGACGACGAGCTGGCGGGCCTTGCCGGAGCGGGCGGGCAGGCGCGGGCCGTTGAGGGGCGAGGTCATGGCGTTCCCGATCTTGAGGTCGCCGTCCTATAGCGCGGGCGGCGGCGCTGTCCCAAGCCTCGCCTGCGACAGCGGTCAGGCGACGCCGACGCCCTCGCGCGCCTTGCAGACCGCGTAATAGGCCCAGAGCAGCCGGGCGGCGACGGCGCGCAGCGGCCGCCAGCGTTCGCCGATCTTTTCGAGCTGCTTCGCGTCGGGGCGCTTCTTCAGGCCGAGCGCAAGCCGCGCCGCCTCCTGCAGGGCGAGATCGCCGGCGGGCCAGGCGTCGGGATGGCCGAGGCAGAACAGGAGGAAAATGTCGGCCGTCCACGGGCCGATCCCTTTCACGGCGACGAGCCGGTCATGCGCCTCTTCGGGCGGCATGACGGCGAGGGCGTCGAGCTCGAGCCCGCCGGTCGCGATCGCTTCGGCGAGCGCGCGCAGCGTGCGCATCTTCGGCGCCGACAGGCCGCACAGGCGCAGGCGATCGTCGTCGGCGGCGCGAATGGTGTCGGCGCAGAGCGGGGCGAGATGACGCGCGACGCGCGCCTCGATCGCCCG
>JAEULW010000128.1 GCA_016793505.1 Methylobacteriaceae bacterium
TCATCGACGCAATCTTGCCGCGCAGTTCCCGCAGCGAAGCCGCATCAAGATGCGGGACGTTTCGGCCAGCAAGGCGTATGTGGCCCGAGCGCAACCTAACGCCTGCCGGCAGCAGTCCCATGACCGCAAGACCGGTGAGAGATTTTCCCGAGCCGGACTCACCGACAATCGCGAGCGTTTCGCCTTTGCCGAGCGAGAGCTCGACATCCCGAACAGGCACGAACCCGCTGTCCAATTCGCCCACGGCGATCGTCACGCCACGCATGTCGAGAACAGACTGTCGATCAGTAGCCGCGTCGGCGAGCGGCGACGCGGCGGCGTGAGATCCGCCGGAAACGGCGGGCGCCGGCCGCGGACTGGGATCGAGCATATCGCGCAGGCGGTCACAGAAATTGTTCATAATGAGAATGGTGACCGTCAGCGCTATGCACGGCCAGAGCAGCAGCAAAGGCTGCTGACTCATCGTGGCGCGCGCCGCGCCGATCATCTGGCCCCATGACGGCGTGGGAGGCGCGACGCCGAGCCCGAGGAAGGACAAGCCAGATTCCAGAACCACTGCGCTCGACACGACCAGACTGAACTGGACGAGGAGCGGCCCCATGACGTTGGGCAGAATCGTTCGCCACATGATGCGGGATGGCCGCGCGCCAAGCGCTCGCGCGGCTTCGACATAGTCCTGCGAACGAACGGTCAGCACGCCCGCATAGGCGACACGTGTAAAGCCAGGCACGAAGATGAATGCGAGCACTGGAATGAGCGTCACAACGCCCGGACCGAACAGCGCAACCGCGAGCAGCGCAAGCAGCAGCGGCGGAAAACTCAGCAGGACGTCCATCGAGCGCATCGTCAGCCATTCCGGCAGGCCACGCAGGAATCCGCCAATGACGCCAAGCGCTGCGCCGATCACCGCGGCCAGCGTCGTCGATAGAAACGCGACAGTCAGCGACGACCGTGCGCCAAAAATCAGACGGGACAGGACATCGCGGCCGAACTCGTCACGGCCCAACCAAGCTGACGCGGACGGCGGCGCCATGCGTTGGCGCACGTTCATGCGGATGGGGCTCTCAAGCGGCAACAGCGGCGCGACGGCCGCTATGATGATCAGCAGCGCCACCAGCGCGAAAGCGAGCCAGGGAAAGCGCCGCGTCACTGGCGCACCCTTGGGTCGAGGACGGCGTAGAGGATATCGACGACGACGTTCAGAAGGATCAGCAGGATCGAAATGACCAGGATGATGCCGACGACCTCGGGATAGTCGCGCGCGCTTACGGCGCTGACCAGAAAGCCGGACAGTCCAGGCCAGTTGAAGACATGCTCGACAAGCACCGTGCCGCCGAGCAGGGCGCCGAGATGAAGCGCCAGAACTGTCAGAACAGGCGTCGCGGCGTTGCGCAGGACATGTCGCAGCAGGATCGCCGTCTCGCCGACCCCTTTGGCGCGCGCCGTGCGGATGAAGTCGCGCGACATGACATCCAGCATGGCGCTGCGCGTCATACGCGCCATCATGGCCGCAAGGCCGATGCCGATCGACAACGCCGGCATCGCCAGCAGAATGAGATGCTGCGCTGGCGCCTGGGAAAAGGCGACGTAGCCCCCGGCCGGCGTCCATCGCAGATATTGCGCGAAGACCATGATCAGCAGCGTGCCGACGACGAAGACGGGGACGGCAAGCGCGAAGCCGGTGATCTGCGCGACGAGGCGATCGATCCAGCCGCCTGCGTGGACTGCGGCGGCCATTCCGAGCGGAACGCCGAGCACAAGCGCGATCAGGCCTGCGGCGGCGATCAGTTCGAGCGTGCGCGGCAGCCGCAAGGCGATCTGTTCAGCGATCGGCGTGCCATCGCGCAGCGATACGCCGAGATCGCCGCGCAAGAGCCCCATCATCGATGCCGCGTATTGCTTGAGCAGAGGCTGATCGAGGCCGAGCTTGCGGCGAAGATTATCCAGCGCAACGGGATCGATGGCGCCGCCTGTTTGCGACAGGAGCATTTCGGCGGGATCGCCGGGAATCATATGAATGGCGAGGAAAACGACTGTGGCGACGGCCCAGGCGAGCAGGAGCGACGTCGCAAGCCGGCGGAGCAGCCAGTTCATCGCGACGCCTCTTTCGCGCGGATGGACAGACCCGGCCTCATTCGGCGGCGTAGCGCATCTCGCGCAAATCCCTTTCGCGATCTTCCTCAGTGCGTTCGGCGACCGGGCCATAGCCGCCTGCCCCGGGCGTGACGATTTCGACGATCTCGCCAGTCCGCAGGGCGCCGGCGCCGTGATCGAAGGGCGCCACTCCGTCGCTGAAGCGGATCGCGCTGGCGGCGCCCGCATCGCCGCCGCTCAGGCCCCAGGGGCGGGAATGAATGCGTGAATTGTCGACGCGCAGCCGGCATGGCGCCTCGGCGCGATAGATGCGACGCAGACCCATCCCGCCGCGGTGGCGGCCGCGGCCGCCTGAACCGTCGACCAGCTCATAACGCAGAATGGTCAGCGGATATTCGACTTCGAGCGCCTCAACGGGCAGATTGGAGGTGTTCGTCATATGGACATGAACGCCGTCGAGACCGTCCTTCGTCGCCCGGGCGCCCGCGCCGCCGCCGATCGTTTCGAGATAGACCCACAGTTTGCCGGTGTCGGGCGCATCGCCGATGAACGTCGCCGACGCGCAGACGCCGGAGCATGCCGCAATGACGCGATCCGGAACCGCCGGCGCGAGCGCGCCATGAACGAGATCGACAACGCGCTGGCATGGCGCAATGCGACCATTCACCGCCGCCGGATGCACACAGTTGAGCACCGTTCCTTCCGTCGCCGTCACCGTGAGGGGGCGAGCTAGGCCGGAATTCGGCGGGATGGTCGGGTCGACGATGGATTTGACCACATAGTAAACTGTCGAAAGCAGCGCCGTGTAAACCATGTTGATGCCGGCGCGGACCTGCGGCGGGCTGTCGAAATGCAGCTTCATTTCGTCGCCGGCGACGGTGATCTCGACAGCGAACTCCATGTCGCCATCCATCTCCGGATTGTCGAAGCGATCGCGGAAGCGATAGACGCCGTCGGGGATTGCACGAATCCCGGCGCGCATCTTGCGCTCGGCATAGTCCTGCAGGGCGCGACCGGCGGCGAGCACGATGTCACGGCCATACTTGTCACAGAGCGCGCGCACGCGCTCGACGCCGAGCCGGTTTGCGGCCATTTGCGCGCGCAGATCGGACAGTCGTTCCCGCGGCACCTGACAGTTGAGCAGGATCAGCTCCTGCACGTCGCGCATCAACTCACCCGACCGATACAGGCGGATCGGGGGAATGCGGATGCCCTCCTGATAGATGTGGGCGTGGCCGCGATCGGCGAAATCGGCGTGGTGCGCGGTGTTGACGGCCCAGGCGACCATTTCGCCGCCATGGAAGATCGGTTCGGCGAGAACGATGTCCGGGAGGTGCGTGCCGCCGCCTTCATAGGCGTCGTTGCCGATGAAGACGTCGCCGGGGCGCATCGACTCGCGCGGGTGTCGCTTCATGATGTGCGGAATGATGCCGATGAACGATCCGAGATGCATCGGAATGTGTTCGGCCTGGCAGAGGGTCGCGCCTTCGATGTCGAACAGAGCGGTCGAGCAGTCACGACGCTCTTTGATATTGGTGGAGTAGCTCGCCTTGACGAGCGCTTCGCCCATCTCCTCGGTGATCGACGAAAAGGCGCTGCCGATCACCTCGACGGTGATCGGGTCGATCGCTTCATTCCTGATCTGTCCCGACATCACGGCATCTCCAGGATCAGGTTCAGATACGGCTCGACCCGGCCGCGCATGCCGGGCAACAGGACCGTCGTCGCATCCATCTGCTCGACGATAGCCGGACCTTCGATACGGTTTCCAGCCTTGAGTTTGTCCCGGTCGTAGACCGGGCAGGCGATGAAACCCTGCGCCTCGGGGAACCAGACCTCACGCTCGCCGATGCGGGCATGGGAAGGGTCCGGTCCGGCATCCGGTTCGGGTCGGAAGGCCGCCTTGACGACGGCGCCGATCGCCGCGACCCGAAACGTGACCATCTGGATAGGCTCCTCCTCGGCAGCATAGCCATAGAGGCGCCGGTGCGCCTCGGCGAAATCGACGCGGAGCTGGCCCAAGGAACCGGACGTCACGGGGCCTTCGGCGAGATCGATCGGAATTTCGTAGTTCTGTCCGTGATAGCGCATGTCGACGATGCGTCGCAGGCGCTGATCCTTGTCGGCGACATGCTCTTCCGCGAACCATGCGCGCGCTTGCAATTCGAGGTTGGCGTAGATGTCGGCGACCCGGCCAGTTGCGCCGTCTTCGGCGAGCATCAACTGCGTGGCTGCAAAATCGGCGCGCAAATCAGTCAGCAGCAGGCCAAGCGCGCAGCAGATGCCGGGGTGGCGTGGCACGACAATGGTCTTCATCTCCAATTCCCGGGCGAGTCGGGCCGCATGCAACGGACCAGCGCCGCCGAAAGCGACGAGGGCGTAATCGCGCGGGTCATGGCCGCGCTGCACACTGATGACTCGGATCGCCTTCGCCATATTGGCGGTGACGACGGATATGACGCCCTGGGCCGTCGACATGACATCAAGGCCGAGCTGTTCGGCCAGGGCGCCGATCGCGTGCCTGGCCTTGTCTTGCACGATCGGCATCCGGCCGCCGAGCAGAAAGCGCGGGTTGAGAGTCTGCAGCACGACGTTGGCGTCGGTCGTCGCCGGTTCCGTTGCGCCGCGGTCGTAACAGACCGGTCCGGGATCGGCGCCGCAGGAACGCGGGCCGACCTTGAGCAACCCGCCGGAGTCGATATGCGCGATCGAGCCGCCGCCGGCGCCGACGGTGTGAATGTCGAGCATGGGCGCCTTGATCGGATAGCCATGCACCGTCGCTTCGCTGGCCACCGACGCCTCGCCGTCACGCAGCAGCGCGACGTCGGTCGATGTGCCCCCCATGTCGAAGGTGATGAGGTTGCGCATGCCGATCATCGCGCCGATGGCCTGCGCGGCGACAACGCCGGTGCTCGGCCCCGACAGGACCGTGCGCACTGGCAGCCGCGCCGCCATGTCGAAGCCGATGACGCCGCCATTCGACTGGGTCAGGTGCGGAACGGCGGTCACGCCGAGATCGCGCAGGCGCGCGGCGAGTCTCGTGATGTAGCCGCGCATGACCGGACCGAGATAGGCGTTCACGACGGCGGTCGAAATTCGCTCATACTCGCGAAATTCCGGCGCCACCTCGTGCGACGTCGTGACGAAGGCGTCAGGGATCTCCTCGAGCAGGATGGCGCGGGCCCGGTTTTCGTGATCGGGGCGAACGAAACCATAGAGAAAGCCGACGGCCACCGCCTTCACGTCAGCGTCTTTCAACCGTCGCGCGATGGCGCGCATGGCGGACTCGTCGAGCGGCGTTTCGACCGAGCCGTCATGACGCAGACGCTCGGCGACGCCGAAGCGCAGGTCACGCGTCACCAGAGGCGGCGGCTTGTCGGCCTGCAGATCGTAGAGATCCGGCCGCTTCTGCCGGCCGATCTCGATCAGATCGCGAAATCCGTCGGTCGTGACAAGGCCGGTCCTGACGCCGCGGTGCTGGATCAGGGCATTGGTGCCGACTGTCGTGCCGTGGCCGAAATAGGCGAGGTCGCGCGGCGCGCGATCGATCCGCTCGACTCCCTGGCGTGTCCCTTCGGCGATGGCGCGCGAAGGATCGTCCGGCGTCGAGGGAACTTTCCACACCGCGACCTCGCCCGTCGCATCGTCGAACAGGCAGACGTCCGTGAATGTGCCGCCCGAGTCGATGCCGATCCGCAACGCCATGTCGAACCTCTTGTCATCGGGACGTCAACGCTTCACGCGGCTTGCGTCCATGCTTCTCCATGCCCGAAGGCGCCGAAGCGTCCGCAGGCGCTCGCTGCGGCGAGGGCGCCGCTCTCCAGAGCCGCGCGCAACGAGGCATCTGCAAGATCGGCGAGCAGAAACGCCGCGATGAACGCATCGCCGGCCCCTAAAGTATCGACGATCTCGGCAGGCGCTGCGTCGCAGGCGGCGACCTCGCCGGCGCGCGCGGCGACAGCGCCCCGCGCGCCGCGTGTGACAACGACGCAACGCGCGCCGCGCATCGTCAGTCCGCGCGCCATATCGGCGCAGGCCCCGTCCGGCTCGTTCGGCGCCGACAGGAACAACGCATCGACCTGCGCGGCGAGCGTGACGAGGCTGTCCGCCGTCCAGCGTTCGGACACATCGAAGGACCAGCGGCGGATCGCGGGTCGAAGCGCAGTCATGTGCGGCTCCAGTTCGCTGAAAACGCTGGAGTGGACCAGATCGAAACCTGCGATGTAATCGAGATCGGCGCGATCGAATCCGCCCCAGGCGCCGCGCACGCCGCGTTCGGAACGGATGAAGCGCCGGTCGCCCTTATTGTGCGCGATAAAGGCGCGCGCATTGGGCCCATCGACCAGACGACAGCGATCCGTCGCGACGCCTTCGGCGGCCAGCGCCCGGAAAAGAAGCGCGCCAGCATCGTCCTTGCCGATGCAGCCGAGATAGGCGGCGCGGGCGCCATGACGGGCCGCCAGAACCGCGACATTGACGGCATTGCCGCCGGGAAACTGGCGCGACAGATCGACATAAGAGTCGATCGTGTTGTCGCCGAGCCCAAGCAGCGAGGGCGTCATCAGTAAGGCACCTTCCACATGTAGCGACGCGTCGTCAGCGGCTGGCCACGCCGGTCGGACAGATGCGCCGAGAAGCGCTTGAGCGCGGCCTGCAAGACATAGGGCGCGAGGATCGGCCGGATGTCCGGATGCACGCCGGGCATGGCGTAGTCGCGCGAATCATAGCGCATCACGCGGCCGGCATACTGGTCGCAGAAGCGCACGACGCGATCCATCAGCGGCCGGCTCGGATCTTCGCCGAGAAGCAGCACGAGCGGGGTGTTCCGGTCGACGATTTCGAAAGGGCCGTGGAAGAACTCGGCGGCCTCGATCGGACAGGAATGCAGCCAGAGCATTTCCATCAGGATGCAGACGCCGAACACGTAAGCTGTTGTAAAGCCTGGCCCCGAGGCGACATGGTAGATCCTATCGTCGCCGGCATAGGTCGTCGCGTCAGCGGCGGCGCGTGCGTCGTTCTGCATCGCCGCCGCGACGACGGCGTCCGGCAGCGCCTCGAGCGAGGCCATCAGCTCCTCGATCAGCGGCCAGCCCTCATGCGCCAACACGCCGCCGATCATGGCGTGCATCAGCATCGCCATCGCGGTGAAGGATTCCGGCGTCTCGCCGACGAGGAAGGTCCGCTCGACCGCCTGCGCCAGAGGCTTTTCGCCATTTTGGCTGAAAGCGACGAGTTTCGCCGGCTTGTCCTTCAGCCATTCGGCGGCGGCGACCGTCTCGGGCGTCGAGCCCGACTTCGAGGCCAGAACAACAAGCGTGCGCGCGTCGATGCGCGGCTCGATCGCCATGTATTCGGCCGGAAACCAGCGCCGCGCCTCGATGCGCGGCGACAGGCGCTCCAGCCACCAGACGAGGCCGAGCATGGCGCGATTGGCCGAGCCGCAGGCGACGAAATGGATACGGTCGATTTCGGGCCCGATCTGCTCGCCGAAGGCGCGCGCGGCGGCGAGGGTCTTTCGCGTCTGCCCGAAGCTTGCGAGAATGCCGGCGCGGTCGTAATCGGTCATCGGCGATCGCCTCCGGCAACTGGTATATACCAACATCCAGACCAATGGCTGTCAAGAAAACCGGCGCTCGAAACGGCAAGCGAACTGGCGGACGCGGCGGCGTGCGCCGGCGCGCCGAACCGATCTATCGGCAGGTGCAGGACTACGTCGTCAACCTGGTCAGCGGACCGGACTTCGCGCCCGGAGACCGGGTGCCGTCCGAGCGCATGCTGGCAGAGACGCTCGGCGTCAATCGCATGACCGTGCGCAAGGCGATCGACGGGCTCGTCGCGCGCCGTCTGCTCGAGCGCAACGGCACGAGCGGCACGCGGCTGCCGCTGCCGCATGTGGCGCGCCCGATCGACGTGCGTTCCTCGCTCGGCATCACGCGCATCATCCGCGACGGCGGCGGCGCGCCGGGCAACAGGCTGCTGCATTTCGGCGAGGCGCATGCTTCCGAAAGCGTGGCGCGCCGGCTCGATCTGCCGATCGGTGCGGAGCTGGTGATGTTCCGCCGCCTGTGGACGGTGGACGGAGACCCGTTCTGCATCGAAACGAGCTATCTGCCGGCGGCGCGCTTTCCCGATCTGATGGCCGAACATCTGGTCGCCGGACAATCGCTCTATGCTTTCCTCGCCGAACGCTACGGCGTCGCTGCGGCGACGACGGATCGCGAGATCTCCGTCGGCGCGCCGACCGACGTGGAAGCGCGCCTGCTCCAGCTCGAACGAAATGATCCGATCCTCGTTCTGCGGCTTGTGGCGCGCGACGCGCAGGGGCGACCCTTCGAATACATGAAGTCGGCCAACCACCCCCAGCATGTCGTGTTCCGCACGACGGCGGCGGGGTGAGGCGGCGCGGGCGCCGCCTCGCCGGAGGCTGGATCAGGTGAAGGCGGCTTCGTCCAGCAGGTAGGCGGAGAAGAAGTTCGCGCCGCCCGGCAGGCTCTTGAAGCCGGTCAGGTTTTTCACCATGCCATAGCCCTGCGAGCGCCAGGCGAGGCCGACGAGCGGGGCGAGGGCGATCGCCGACTTCTCGAGATCGGCGTAGATCGCCTTGCGCTTGGCCAGATCGAATTCGGCGCGGCCCTTGGCGAAGAGATCATGGATCTCCGGCGTCGGGATGTTGGCGGAGCGCGACACGGAGGGCGGCAGCATGCCGTCGAGGATCGGCGCCAGGCCGTCGGGATCGTTGTTGTCGGCGGTCGTGCCCTGCACGCAGAATTCGTACTGGCCCTTGTTGCCGAGATCGACGCGCGTCGCCCAGTCCGGCAGGTTGAGCTTGACGTCGATGCCGACTTCCGACAGATGCGCCTGCACCACTTCGGCGGTCGACTTGTGCATGCCGTATTGCGCCGTCGACAGCAGCGTGCAGGAGAATCCCTTCGGCACCCCGGCTTCGGCCATCAGCTTCTTCGCCTGGTCCGGATTGTAGGCCCAGACCTTGGCGCGGCCGGCGTCGAAATAGGGGCTCGAGGGGGCGATCGGCACGCCTTCGAGCGGGCGGCCGCGGCCGAAAAAGGCGGCCTCGACGATCTCCTCGCGGCGGATCGCATGGGCGACGGCATGGCGCAGGCGCACATCCTTGAACGGGCCCGATCCGCCATTGAAGCCGAGCGCCATGAACGGGCCGTCGGCGGCGTCGAGCTTGAGCTTGGCGTCCTTCTCGACCGCGCCCATGTGCTGCCAGGGCACGTATTCGATCAGATCGACGTCGCCGGCCTGCAGCGCGGCGACGCGCAGATTCTCGTCGGCATAGGCGACGAGCCGGACGCCGGCGACCTTCGGCGAGCCCTTCTTGTAGTATTTGTCGAAGGCGGTCACCTCGATCGAGACGCCGCGCTCCTGCGCCTTCATCATGAAGGGGCCGGCGCCGACGCCCATCTGGCCGCCGTCGTTCGAGCCCTTCGAGACGATCGGCGTGTGCGGGCTCGCCAGCCACAGCGGCAGCGTCGCGATCGGCGCCTTGGTGACGATCCTGATGGTGCGCGGATCGGGCGTCTCCATCGAGGCGATGTTCGACATCTCGGAGCGGAAATGCGCGGTCGAGCCCGGCGCGGCGATCTGCTCGAAGGACCATTTGACGTCTTCGGACGTCACCGGCTTGCCGTTGTGGAAGGTCGCCTCGCGCAGCTTGAAGATCCAGGCGGTCGGACCGTCCTGCGTCCAGGATTCGGCCAGCTCCGGCCGCACCTCGCCGTCGGGGCCGAAGCCGGTGAGGCCGCGATACATCAGCAACTTCGCGGTCAGCGCCGCGGTGCCGGTGTGGACCCAGGGCTGGAGACTCGGCGGGAAGCTCGACAGGCCGAAGCGCAGCACCTTCGCCGCGCTCTGGGCGCGCAGCGGAGTCGTCACGAAAGGCAGCAGGGCCGAGGCGGCGACGAGCGAGCGGCGTGTGAGAATCATCGTGACGAGCCTCCCGGCTGCGCTCCGTCGGATCGCGGAGCCTTGGTCTATACCAGCCGGGAGGGATCACATCGCGAAAGCCGACCCGAGTCAATCGAGGCCCGCGGCGGTGAGCGCGGTTCACGCGACACGGCTTCGTGAGAGCCATTTTGCGGCGCCGGCGCGGCGCGGCGCGCGGCGGCGGCGCGGCGGCTTGACAGGGATCGGCCGGACCCACTGGTATAGACCAGTGAGCGCGGGAGAGAGCGGCATGAGCGACGTCGTCAAGGTGAAGTCGGGCAGCAAGTTCGAGGAGATCAACAGTTATTCCCGGCTCGTTCAGGCCGGCGACTACGTGTTCGTGTCGAACACGGCGGGGCGCAACTACAAGACGCGCGCCATCGCCGCCGACGTCGTCGGCCAGGCCGAGCAGGCGTTCCGCAACATCGAGGCGGCGCTCGCCGCCGTCGGGCTGACGCTGAAGGATGTCGTGGCGATCCGCTGTCACGTGCCCGATCCGGCGGAGACCGGCCTCGTCGGACGTTTTCTCGGCGACAGGTTCCGCGGCATCGATCCGGCGGCGACGATGATCTGCACGCCGCTCGCCCATCACGAGATGAAGGTCGAGTTCGAGGTGACGGCGTATCGGCGGCGCGATCCGTCCGCGCCGGAGAAGCGGATCAGCATCGAGATCGGCTGACGGGCGGCGCGGCGGCCGCCCGCCTGTCATCCCGGCCGGAGCGGAGCCGCCTGTCATCCCGGCCGGAGCGGAGCGGAGAGCCGGGACCCAGTCCGGCAACATGGAGCGCTGCCCCGGCGTTGCCTGGGTTCCCGCGCGCCCGCTGCGCGGGCGTCGGGAATGACACTCGATTTGTCATCC
>JAEULW010000134.1 GCA_016793505.1 Methylobacteriaceae bacterium
CCTCGATCTCGAGAAATCCGGCGTCCGGCGCCCGCGCCGCCAGCGCCGCGGTGGCGCACACGGCGAGCCCCATGCCGAACGCGCCGATGCGCCTGTAGGCCGAAAGCCGCGCCATGGTTCGGCCCGCGGTGTTGGCCCCGATCACCGCGCCGACCAGCATCGCCATCAGCGCCATGCCGGCCTGGGTGGCGCTGACGCCCGCAACCGACACCAGATAGAAGGGCACGATCACCGACAGGCCGAGATAGCCGCCGAAGCCGAAGAAGATGCAGCCCGCGCCCGAGCGCACCACCGGATTGGCGAACAGCCGCAGCGGGATCAACGGGTCGGCGGCGCGACGCAGATGCGCCCTGAGCACGGCGGCGAGCAGCAGCCCGCCGACGAAGGCGGCGGGCGCCAGCGTCCGCGAGGTTTCCGCCCGGCCCGCCCAGGTCAGCGCCATCAGCACCAGCGCCGTCGCGCCGATCACCAGCGCCGCCCCGGCGATGTCGATCGGCCGCGGCTCGCGCCGGTCGGGCAGGCTGCGCAGGGCCCGCGCCGACAGCGCGAAAGCCAGTAGCGCCAGCGGCAGGTTGAGGAGAAAGATCAGCTTCCAGTGCGCATATTCGGCGAGCAGGCCGCCGAGCGTCGGCCCGAGCACGGAGGAGCCGGCCCACACCGCCGAGATGTAGCCGACATAGCGACCGCGCTCGCGCGGCGAGACGACGTCGGCGATCACCGTCTGGGCCAGCGCGATCAGCCCGCCGCCGCCGAGACCCTGGACGGCCCGACCGGCGATCAGCATCGGCAGGCTCTGCGCCGCCGCCGAGGCGAGCGCGCCGACGAGGAAGATGGCGATCGCCGCGAACAGCGCCGGCTTGCGGCCGCGCGCATCGGCGATCTTGCCGTAAAGCGGCGTCACCGCCGTCGAGGTGACGAGATAGGCGGCGATCACCCAGGGCAGATAGGCCGAACCGCCGAATTCCGCGCCGATCGAGGGCAGCGCCGGCGCGACGATGGTCTGGTCCAGCGTCGCCAGCGCCATCGCCGACAGCACCCCGATGACGATGCGCCGCTTCAGTCGATCGCTGTCGGGAGCCGGGTTGCTCATCGGGCCCGTTCGCCGGCCCGCATGGCCGAGATCACGCCAAGTCTAGGCAGGCCAGCATAACGAATGATGAAAGCTTCGCGAGAATCGCTGTTACGTCACAGCAGATGCGCGCGGCTTTCGACGATCCGCACCAAGTCGGCGAGTATAGTGTTGATTTCATAGTTCTTAGGCGTGTAGACGGCGGCCACGCCCTCGGCCCGCAACGCCGCCTCGTCGGTGGGCGGTATGATGCCGCCGACGACGACCGGCACGTCCTCGATGCCCTCCGCCCGCATCCGCTGCATGACGTCGCGCACCAGCGCCAGATGCGAGCCGGAGAGGATCGACAGGCCGACGCAATGCACGCCCTCCTCGAGCGCGGCGTTGACGATTTCGGCCGGCGTCAGCCGGATGCCTTCGTAGACCACTTCCATGCCGGCGTCGCGCGCCCGCACCGCGATCTGCTCGGCCCCATTGGAATGGCCGTCGAGGCCGGGCTTGCCGACGAGGAATTTCAGCCGCCGCCCGAGGCGGGCCGAAACGCGCTCCACCTCGCCGCGCACGCCCGACAGATCTTCCCCGCCCGCCGAGCGGACCGCGCCGACGCCGGTCGGCGCGCGATATTCGCCGAACACGCGGCGCAGCGTCGCGCCCCATTCGCCGGTCGTCACGCCCGCCTTCGCCGCGGCGATCGAGGCCGGCATGATGTTGCGGTCCTCTTTCGCGGCCGCCTCCAGTTCGGCCAGCGCCGCCGCCACGGCGCCGGCGTCGCGGCCCGCGCGCCAGGCGGCGAGCCCGGCGATCTGTTCGGCCTCGACATGATCGGGCACCACCATGATCGCGCCCTCGCCCGCGGTGAGCGGCGATGGCTCGGTCTCGGTGAAGCGGTTGACGCCGACGACGATCTGTTCGCCGCTCTCGATTCCCGCCAGGCGCAGGGCGTTCGATTCGACCAGCTTGGCCTTCATGTAGCCTGAGTCGACCGCCGCGATCGCCCCGCCCATCGCGTCGATGGCGGCGATCTCGGCGCGCGCCGCGTCCTTCAGCTCCGCCACCTTGCGGGCGATCGTCGTCGAGCCGTCGAAGATGTCGCCATATTCGAGCAGGTCCGTCTCATAGGCCATGATCTGCTGCATGCGCAGCGACCATTGCTGGTCGAACGGCCGCGGCAGGCCGAGCGCCTCGTTCCAGGCCGGCAATTGCACGGCCCGCGCCCGCGCGTTCTTCGACAGCACCACGGCGAGCATCTCGATCAGGATGCGGTAGACGTTGTTTTCCGGCTGCTGCTCGGTCAGCCCGAGCGAATTGACCTGCACCCCGTAACGGAAGCGCCGCGCCTTGTCGTCGGCGACGCCATAGCGCTCGGCTAGCATCTCGTCCCACAGCTCGGTGAACGCCCGCATCTTGCACAGCTCCGTGACGAAGCGCATGCCGGCGTTGACGAAGAAGGAGATGCGCTGCGCGCAGTCGGCGAAAGCGGCGTCCGTCAGCCCCGCGCCCTTCACGGCGTCCAGCACGGCGACGCCGGTCGCCAGCGCATAGGACAGCTCCTGCACCGGCGTCGCGCCCGCCTCCTGCAGATGGTAGGAGCAGACGTTCATCGGGTTCCACTTCGGCAGTTCGCGCGTCGTGAACAGGATGACGTCGCGCGTCAGCCGCAGCGACGGCGCGGGGCCGAAGACATAGGTGCCGCGCGCCAGATATTCCTTGATGATGTCGTTCTGCGTCGTGCCCTGCAGCGCGCCGCGATCGGCCCCCTGTTCGTCGGCGGCGGCGACATAAAGGGCCAGCAGCCAGGCCGCCGTCGCGTTGATCGTCATCGACGTGTTCATCTGCGCGATCGGAATGTCGCGGAACAGCGTCCGCATGTCGCCGAGATGGGCGACCGGCACGCCGACCTTGCCGACCTCGCCGCGCGCCAGCGGATGATCGGAATCGTAGCCCGTCTGCGTCGGCAGATCGAAGGCGATGGACAGGCCGGTCTGGCCCTTCTGCAGATTGGCGCGATAGAGACGGTTGGACTCCGCCGCCGTCGAATGGCCGGCATAGGTGCGGAAAATCCAGGGCTTGTCCTTTTTCACGTCATCCTCCGCCCGCGGCGCCGCACAGCCATGTCATGCTGCGCAGCACAATCTAGCGGGCGGCGCGCAGCCGCGCCACGGCCTCGCGCTCGGTCTTTCGCAGGAGGATGACGGGCCGTCTCAGCCCTTGGCGAATTTCTTGGCCATGCCGAAGAAGATGAGGATCAGCGTCGCCGCCCCGATCGCCGAAAAGGCGATGGCGTAGCTCTGCTGCGCCGCCGCCGGACCGAACACCACGTCGCGGTAATGGACGCCGACGATGCCTCCCAGGGCAATGATCAACCCATTGCCGACAGGCCCGAATCCGGCCTTGCCCATGATCAGGTCGGTGAGGAAGCCCAGGACCACGGAACAGACGCAGACGACGAGCGCCAGAAACAGCATGTCCGTCTTGGTCATCATGTCGACGGTCAGCAACATGGTCGAAACCCCGGCGCTCTGCCGGTCCACGGCAGTTCCGGCAGTTTCGCCTCAAAGCCGTTGAAGTTTGGTTACGCTGACTTGCCGCAAAGTGGGGGTTGCCGCGGGTCGCGACATAGGGTGAATTGGTGCATCGCACCATAGGCGCCGCGGCGCCGCGCTCCACCCGCTCCGGGAGTTCTGTATGACCGTCCCCGCGCCGACCCCCAAGGACCTGTACGAGCTCGGCGAAATGCCGCCGCTGGGGCATGTGCCCAAGCAGATGTACGCCTGGGCGATCCGCAAGGAGCGGCATGGCCCGCCCGAAACGGCCATGCAGGTCGAGGTCGTGCCGACCTGGGAGCTCGACAGCCACGACGTGCTGGTCCTCGTGATGGCCGCCGGCGTCAACTACAATGGCGTCTGGGCCGCCCTCGGCCAGCCGATCTCCACCCTCGACGGCCACAAGCACCCCTTCCATGTCGCCGGCTCCGACGCCTCGGGCATCGTCTGGGCGGTCGGCTCGAAGGTGAAGCGCTGGAAGGTCGGCGACGAGGTCGTCATCCACTGCAACCAGGACGACGGCGACGACGAGGAATGCAACGGCGGCGACCCGATGTTCTCCTCCTCCCAGCGCATCTGGGGCTACGAGACGCCGGACGGCTCCTTCGCCCAGTTCTGCCGGGTGCAGGACCGCCAGCTCATGGAGCGGCCGAAGCACCTGACCTGGGAAGAGGCGGCCTGCTACACGCTGACGCTCGCCACCGCCTACCGCATGCTGTTCGGCCACGAGCCGCACCGCCTGAAGCCCGGCGACAATGTTCTCGTCTGGGGCGCCTCGGGCGGTCTCGGCGTGTTCGGCGTGCAGCTCTGCGCCGCCGCCGGCGCCAACGCCATCGGCATCATTTCCGACGAGTCGAAGCGGGAATACGTGCTCTCGCTCGGCGCCAGGGGCGTCGTCAACCGCAAGGATTTCAAGTGCTGGGGGCAGATGCCCACGGTCAACACGCCCGAGTATAACGACTGGCTGAAGGAGGCCCGCAAGTTCGGCAAGGCGATCTGGGACATCACCGGCAAGAAGGACGTCGACACCGTCTTCGAGCATCCCGGCGAGCAGACCTTCCCGGTCTCCTGCCTCGTGGTGAAGCGCGGCGGCATGGTGGTGTTCTGCGCCGGCACCACCGGCTTCAACCTGACCTTCGACGCCCGCTATGTCTGGATGCGGCAGAAGCGCATACAGGGCTCGCACTTCGCGCATCTGAAGCAGGCCTCGGCGGCCAACAAATTCGTGCTCGACCGGCGTGTCGATCCTTGCATGTCCGAGGTCTTCCCCTGGGACAAGATCCCGCTCGCCCACACCAAGATGTGGAAGAACCAGCACGCCCCCGGCAACATGGCGGTGCTGGTCTGCGCGCCGAAGCCCGGCCTGCGCAGCTACGAGGACGTGCTCGAGGCCTGCGCCGAGAAAACGAAGGGCTGACCCGCCGCCGGCGCGACTTGTCGCCGGCCCGCGCCCGGTCTAACCGGGCGCGATGAGCCCTGCCCTGTTCGACCGGATCGCGCCGGCGCTGTTCGTGCTGATCTGGTCGACGGGCTGGATTTCGGCCGGCTTCGCCGCCCGCACCTCGGACCCTCTGACTTTCCTGTCCGTCCGCTACGCGCTGGCGGCTGTCGCCCTGGCGGCGATCGCCCTCGCCGCCGGAGCGCGATGGCCGCGTGGCCGCGCCCTGCTGCATGGGCTCGTCTCCGGCGTGCTGCTGCATGCGATCTATCTCGGAGGCGTCTGGTGGGCGATCCGCGCCGGCCTGCCGACCGCTGTCTCCGGCCTGCTCGCGGCGATCCAGCCGATCCTCACCGCCCTGCTCGCCCCGCGGCTGATCGGCGAGCCGATCACGGCGCGGCAATGGGCGGGCGTTCTCGCCGGGCTCGCCGGCCTTGCGCTGGTGCTCGCGCCCAAGCTCGCCGGCGTCGACGCCGCGACTCTCTCCG
>JAEULW010000143.1 GCA_016793505.1 Methylobacteriaceae bacterium
TCACGGTCAGGCCGGCTGCAGCACGAAGTCGGCGGACAGGCTGGTCTGGCGGGCGCTGGCCATCACCGGGCGCAGGAACACGGTCTGGTATTCGCCGCTGTCATAGGCGAGATGGCCATGCGGCTGGCCGAAGGCCGGCACGATCTGCGGCATTTCCAGACGGAAGGCGCCGTTGGCGTCGGTGAGCGTCGCGCCATGGCTGCGCGCGTCGCTCTCGTAGCCCTCCGTGGTGTGCGCCCAGATCTGGATGCGCACGCCCTTCAGCGGGGCGCCGTCGCCGGCGCGGCGCACGGTTCCGGACATCCAGAAGCCGCCGCCGCCGATGCGCGGCACAATCGGGGCGCCCTTGATGTAGTTGTTGGCGCCGCCGCGCATCGTGCGGGTCGGCGCAAGGCCCTGAGCCAGAGCGCGACCGACCAGCGCGGGCGCGCCCCAGATCCACGCCGAACCTGCGGTCAGGCCGCCGGCCGCCAGCACGGCGCGGCGTGTCGTCGAACGATGCGACATGTCGTCATCTCCCGTCAGACGCCGCGGCGGCCGGATCCGGCGCGGGCGCGTCCAAGGCTCGCGCCCTATTTATCGCCAAAGTCGCGGCCGACGATGTGACGAGGCGCGTTTCTCACGGCTTCGTGATGACGGGGAAGCGCGCGGACGCCGGCCGGGATCAGAACCGCGCCTGCGCCGTGGCGCCGTCGGGCGTGGTGATCTGGACCGCGCCCTTGACCCCCGCCGGCACCGCCACGGGCGCCGTTCCGACGAGCCGATTGGCGTCGGCGGGCTGAAGCGGGAAGCGCTGCGCCACGTCGCGCTCCGCCTGCGCCGTCGACGCGGGGCCGGCGGCGGCGGCCGGATCGCCCTGGACGAGGATCAGCGCAGCGATCGCCGCGGCGGCCGCTGTTCCCCTGCCCTCCTACAGTGACCGGAGACGACCGTGACGACCGACCTCTACGTCTACTCCATCGCGGCTGCTCAACGCGCCATGAAGGACGGCCGCAAGGAAGACGCGCGTCGGCGTCTCGAGCAGGCTGTCTGGCACATGCGCGAGGTCCAACACCCTGAATTGGCTCGCGTCGAGCGCTGGCTCGGCGCGCTGGTCGGACGACCGGCGCCCTCAGGCGGGGCCATTCCCGAGGCGTCATAGGCGTGGACCGATAGAGTTCGCGCGGGCGCGCGCATGAGTGTCCAGACTGAAGGCCCATCTTTTGCTCGAGTGGCTGCTTGGTGTCTGATCGAGGCTTGGCGCTGAGCGGCCGCTCTGAGCCTATGAGTCAAAGCTTCATGCCCAAGAGGCCCCCGGCGACCAGTCCAACGATCAAACACCACAGATAGGACTGCCGGCGAGGCGTCGCTGGCGAGACGACGATCCCGCCGATCGCGTAGCCAACCGCCAAGAGTAGCAGGCCAAGCATCGGCGCGCCGACAAGAGGGCGAAGGCGGTTTCGATCAACTGCATCGCTAACGATCGCGCCCACTCTGCAGGAGTCGGGCGCGTCCCCTTTCACATTCTGGTATTGAATTCTCATGGACTTGGGCAAGTCGTGCCATCGCCATGCGCGCTACGTCGACGCTGATGCTCGCGCGAAAACGATCATCCATACCTTCCGCACAGCTCACGGCGCCATGAGCTCTTCGCCGGTCGACGAGCCACGATCGCGACCTGACAACGCTGGCGCCAAACGGATCCAGTGCTACCCAACCGACCGATCCTCAACCGCTCTCTACTGTGGACCAATTTGTGGACTGGCCCCGACCATCAGCACTAATGTCATTGAACTATCTATAGAAATCTCAATTATCTGGCGGAGGGGGCGGGATTCGAACCCGCGATACGGTTTCCCGTATACACACTTTCCAGGCGTGCGCCTTCAACCACTCGGCCACCCCTCCGCGCGCCCGGCGGCGCGGCCGGGGGCTGCGCCGGCCCGGCGGCGCGCCATAGCATCGGGGGCGGGCAGCGGCAAGGCTCAGGCTTGTCCGGCCGCTTCCCCTGCGGCCGGCTTCCTGCGATGCTGGCCCTGCGACACGAGCGCACACGGAAATTCCACAATTGCCGGCCTTTAATCGGCGCGACCCCGCCGCCCGCCCCACCCCCAGGATCGCATGACGCCGCTTCGCCACCCTTCCGCGCCGGGCGCCGCCGGCGGCTCGCCGGTCGCGGCCGCCCTGAAGGCGTGCTGGACGAGCTTTCTCGGCGTCGGAGCGATCAGCGGCGTCGTCAACATCCTGACGCTGACCGGCTCGCTGTTCATGCTGCAAGTCTACGACCGGGTGCTCGGCAGCCAGTCGGTGCCGACGCTGCTGGCGCTGTCGGTGATCGCGGCGATCGCCTTCGCCTTCCAGGGCGGGCTCGACATCCTGCGCGGCCGCGTCATGGCGCTGGCGGCCGATCATGTCGACGAGACGGTCGGCCCGGCGACGCATGCGGCCGTCGCCGCGCTGCCGCTGCGCGCCCCGCGCGGCGCGCAGGAGACGCTGCAGCCCTTCCGCGATCTCGATTCGATCCGCGCCTTTCTGTGCGGGCCGGCGCCGCTCGCCTTCTTCGACCTGCCATGGACGCCGATCTATCTCGTCGTCCTCTATCTGCTGCATCCCTGGCTCGCCTGGATGACGATCGTCGCCGGCCTCGTCCTCATCGCGCTCGCCATCGCCACCGACCGGCTGGCCGCGGCGCCGACGCGGGCGGCGGCCGAGGCCGGCTCGCGCCGCAACCTCGCCGCCGACCAGAGCCAGCGCAACGCCGAGGCGCTGCGGGCCATGGGCTTCTTCGCCGCGCTCGACGCGCGCTGGCGGCGGGCGCACGCCGCTTATATCGCCGCGCAGCGCCAGGCCAACGCCCGCGCCGGCCTGCTGTCGGGCCTCGCCAAGACGCTGCGCGTCGTCGTGCAGTCGGCGACGCTCGGCCTCGGCGCCTATCTCGCCATCCAGAACGAGATGACCGCCGGCGGCATCATCGCCGGCACGATCCTGTCCGGCCGGGCGATGGCGCCGATCGACCACGCCATCGCCGGCTGGCGGAGTTTTCTGGCGGCGCGCATGGCCAACGAGCGGCTGCGGCAGATGCTGGCGACGCCGCGGCGCGGCGCCGATTTCCAGCTGCCGCGGCCGAGCCGCTCGCTGGCCGTCGAGCAGCTGGCGCTCGGCCCGCCGGGGGCGGGCGCGCCATCGGTGCGGCGGGCGAATTTCACGCTGCAGGCGGGTCAGGCGCTCGGGCTGATCGGACCGTCGGCCTCCGGCAAGACCTCGCTGGTGCGCGGCCTCGTCGGCGCCTGGGCGCCGATGGCGGGCAAGATCACGCTGGACGGCGCCTCGATCGACCAGTGGTCGCCCGAGGCGCTCGGCCCGGCGATCGGCTATCTGCCGCAGGACGTGCAGCTGTTCGACGGCACGATCGCCGAGAACATCGCCCGCTTCGCCGATCCGGTCGATTCCGAGGCGGTGATGGCGGCCGCCAAAGCCGCCGGCTTCCACGAGCAGATCGTCGCCATGCCGGCGGGTTACGACACGCAGGTCGGCCAGGGCGGGGCGCATCTGTCGGCCGGCCAGCGCCAGCGGCTCGGCCTCGCCCGGGCGCTGTATGGCGACCCCTTCCTCGTCGTGCTCGACGAACCGAACTCCAATCTCGACGCCGAGGGCGAGGCCTGCGTCGTCGCCGCCATCGCCGCGGTGCGCAAGCGCGGCGGCGTCGCGATCATCGTCGCGCACCGGCGCGCCGCGCTCGAGAGCTGCGATCTCGCCGCCGTGATGCGCAACGGCGAGATGGTCGCCTTCGGCCCGCGCGACGAGGTGCTGTCGAAGCTCGCCGAGCCGCCGCGCCGCAACGTCGTGCGTCATCCCGCGCTGCAGGGGCCGGTGAGCGGCCAGATGGGCGCAAAGTCGTTCGGCTCGCCGCCGGCGCCGCGTTCGGACGGAGGCGAGCGATGAGCGCCGCGGCCGCCCCCGCGCCGTCCGCCGCGCGCGCGATGCGCCGGAATGTGCGTCTCGGCCTGCTCGCCATCGCCGTCTTTGGCGGCGTCGTGGCGGCGTGGAGCGTCACCGCCTCGGTCGATTCGGCCGTGGTGGCGCCGGGGCTCGTCGTCGTCGAGTCGAATGTCAAGAAAGTGCAGCATCCGACCGGCGGCGTCGTCGGCGCGCTGTTCGTGCGCGAGGGCCAGCAGGTGGCGGCCGGCGATCCGATCGTGCGGCTCGACGAGACCTTGCTGAAGGCCAGTCTCGGCGTCGTGATGAACGAGCTCGTGTCGCTGCGCGCGCGGCAGGCGCGGCTGACGGCCGAGCGCGACGGCCTGACGGAGATGACGACCGCGGCGCTCGCCGAGAGCGGGCCGGAGATGCGGCGGGCGCTCGAGGCCGAACTCAGGCTGTTCGCCAACCGCGTCGCGACGCGCGCCGGCCAGCGCCAGCAGCTGCGCGAGCGCGTCGGCCAGCTCGGCGACGAGATCACCGGCCTGCGCGAGCAGAAGCGCGCCACCGACAAGCAGATCGAGATCGCCAGCGCCGAAATCCGCGAGCTGCGCGGCCTGCTCGACAAGGGCCTGTTGCAGAAGCCGCGGATCACGGCGCTGGAGCGCGAGATCGCCCGCGCCGAGGGCCTCGCCGGCGAACTGACGGCGAGGATCTCGCAGTCGCAGGGGCGGATCAGCGAGACCGAGCTGCAGATCCTGCAGCTCGACAAGGATTTCGCCTCGGAAGTGTCGAAGGAGCTGCGCGAGGTCGAGACGCGCATCGGCGAACTCGAGGAGCGGCGCGTCGCGGCGCAGGACAATCTGTCGCGCGTCGAGATTCGCGCGCCGATCGGCGGCGTCGTGCATCAGCTCGCCGCGCACACGGTCGGCGGCGTGATCGCGCCGAACGAGCCGATCACCCTGATCGTGCCGCAGGACGACCGGCTGATCGTCGAGGCGCGCGTCAGCCCGCGCGACATCGACCAGATCCGGCTCGGCCAGCCGGTGCGGCTGCGCTTCGCCGCCTTCAACCAGCGAACGACGCCGGAGCTGAACGCGACGCTGACGCGCATCGCCGGCGACCTGACGCGCGAGGCGCAGACCGGCGCGGCCTACTACCTCGCCGGAATCGGCATCGCGTCGGAGGAGCTGGCGCGGCTCGAGGGGCTGAAGCTGATCCCCGGCATGCCCGCCGACGTCTACATCAAGACCGGCGAGCGCTCGCCGGCGAGCTATCTCGCCAAGCCCTTTTTCGACCACATGCACCGCGCCTTCCGCGAGCGCTGAAGGCGGGGCGCGCCGCAGGCGCATTGACCTGCCGCAGGGCCGCGCGCGCGGCGGCATGGCAGGGTGCCGCGCGTCAGGACGGCGCATCGTCGTCCTCGCCCGCACGGGGGCGCGCATGATCCCTCGCATCGCGATCCTTTCGACCTGTCTGGCCGCGGCCATGTGCGGCGCGTCCGCTCTGGCCGCCGGGCCCGAAGCGGCGCGCGGCTACTGGGCCGTCTCCGAGGCGCCGGACGGCGTCAAGGTCGGCCTGATCTTTCCCGATTTCTCGCCGAACACGTTCGCCGGCCTGTCCTTTCTCTGCATACCGGGGACGGCGACGGTGTCCGGCGCGGCCGACGTGGCGCAGCGCCTGCCGGCGGGGCGGGCGGTCGAGGTGACGATCCGACCCGACGATTCGCCCGCCGCCTATCGCGCCCGCGCCGACGTCTCGCAGATGGACGACAGCGTGCGCGCGGTGTTCGAGACGACGCTCGCCGATCCGCTGCTCGCCGATCTCGCCAACGCCGCACGCCTGACGATCGCCGTCGGCAAGGGCCGGCCGCGGGCGTTGCCGACGCGCGGGGCGGCCGGCGCCGTCGCCGACTTCCTGTCGAAATGCCGCAAGTGAGGCGGTCATGCTGTTCGACGCGCGCCGCGCCATGTGGGCGACCATCGCGACCGGCGGCCTCGCCGCGCTGTGGATCGCCGTCTATGTCCTGTTCAACGCGCCGTTGCGCGCGGCGATCGGCGATGCGGCCCACGCCAGCGCGTTTCTGAGCCTGACGATCGCTGCGGCGAGCGTCTTCGTCGCCCTGATGTTCCGGCGGCTCGCCCTGATCCGCGACGGCCTGGGGCGGCAGGCGGCGCTGGCGCGCTGGCGCGTCGAGCGCGGCGAGTGGGAACGCTTCGCCCGCGCCGTCGCGCCGCAGGTCGCCTCGGGCATGCGCGCGACGCTGGCGATGATCGTCGTCTTCGCCATCGCCATTCCCGCCGCGCTGGCGCTCGCCGGCTATGACGCCTCGGTGCTGTTCTGGATCGCGCTGGCGATCATCGGCGTCGGCCTGACCGGCTACGGGCTGGGGCGGCGGCATGCGCGCGCCGTGTATCGCTACCGCGACGGGGCGGTGGCGCTCGGGCGGCAGGGCATTGTCGTCAACGGCGCCTTTCACGGCTGGGGCGTGCGCGGCTCGCGGCTCGTCTCGGCCGAACTCGACGACGGGGCGAGCCCGGCGCGCCTGACCCTGCGCTACGCCTTCCCGACCCGCGCCGGCGAGCAGGTCGAAACCGTTTACGCGCCGGCGCCGGCCGCCGCTCTGACGAGCGTGCGCGCGGCGCTGGCGCGGCTGCGCGCCGGCGATGACGCCGCGCCCGACTCCCCGTCTTCGGAGACCGTGTGATGCGCCCGCTGCGTTGCGCCCTCGTCGGCGCCTTCGTCCTGTCGCTGCTGGCCGGTCTCGCGCCGGCGGCGGCGCAGACGCCGTTTCCGCCGGGCTGGCGACGGCTCGAGCGGGCGCCGATCGTGCTCGGCTCGGGCGCGACGCTGACCGTGCATCTGGCCGAGAGCGCAAAGCGCGGCGCCTTCCTGTTCGTCACCGATCCGCTGCCGGCGGCCGAGGCGGGGCAGGCCTGGCAGGCGATCCGCGATCGCCTGCTCGGCCGGGCGCAGGTGCGCCAGGATCTCGGCGCGCGGCGCGAGACGCGCGGCGAGCGGCGCACGCGCGTCGTCGAAGGCAGCGTCGTCGCCGGCGACGGCAAGCCGCGCCGCGCCTTCGGCGAGGTGCAGATCATCGCCGGCGCGCCGGGCGTCTGGCTCGCCGGCTTCCTCAACGCGCAGGACGATTCGGAGCCGCCGCAGACCTATGAGGCCGCCGCCAACTGGGTCGTCGCCGCCCTGCCGCGCGGCGCGGGAACGCCGGCGACGCAGCAAGCGGCCGCTGCGCCGAAGCCGCAACAGCAGGCCGCAGCTCCCCCGGAGCCGTCGGCCCCGCAGGCGGCGACGGCGGTTGCGCCCGCGCCGGCGCCCGCGCTGGCGCCGCCGCCGGCCGAGACGCGCCGCAGCCTGCTGCCGGCGGCGCTCGGGCCGCTCTGGCGCAAGGCGGCGTGGGGCGGCGGCGATTTCGACAAGCAGGCGACATTCGGGCCGGGCGGGCTCGTCGTCGACATGCCGGCCGGGGCGCGCGGGGCGACCGGCGTCCTGTCGACGCAGACCGTGCTGCGCCTCGGCGAATTCCGCCCCGGCGCCGCGGCGCGTCTGACGCTGCGCTTCGACCC
>JAEULW010000150.1 GCA_016793505.1 Methylobacteriaceae bacterium
ATCGGATAGTCGGACCAGGCGCGCGAGCCGTCGAAGAAGGACATGTCCGAGTGGCAGAGCCCGGCCGCCTTCATCCCGATCAGCACCTCGCCGGCGCGCGGCCCGTCGAGATCGAACGTCTCGATCTCGATCGGCGCGTTCTGGCGGGAGGCGAAGGCGGCGCGCGTCTGCATGTGTCAAAACCCGAGCAGATTGACGACCATCCGCGGATCCTCGTCGGCGTGCGGGTCGATCTTGAACACGCCCGAGGTTCGCGCCACCGGTCGCTCCTGCGCATCGACGATCAGCGCCTGGGTGAACAGGAACTGGCGCGTCGCGCGCACCAGATCGGCGCGAAGCTCGATCCAGTCGCCATGTCGCGCCGGGGCGATGAAGTCGAGGCTGAAGCTCACCGTCGCGGTGAAGCGGTCGAGCACGCCCGCCGCGTAGCTCGCCGGCAGGGATTGCAGATCGGCGAGCGCGGCGATCACCGCGCCATGACAGACGCCGCGCGGGCTGATGTGGAAATCGCCGATCTGAAGTCCGATCACCGCGCGCCCCGTTTCGTCGAGGCAGGCCATGTAGGGCCCGACCGAAGCGCCGAAGCGATCGTTGAACGGCATCGGACGATAGGCGGCGCGCGGCAGGATCGCCTGCGCACGCGTCATCGCCGGCGCCCGCCCGCCCGGCTCAGGCCGCGCGGCGCTGCGCATCCATCGACTCGATCATCGCCTCGAGGCGGGTGTTGAGCAGCTCGTCCTTGTAGAAGGAGTCGTCGGCGACGTCGCCCTCGAAGAACAGCGACTGGCGGCCGCGCCGTTTGGCGGCGTCGGCGATCAGGAACTGCTGGTTGGTCATGCCGCGGCAGGGGCGCGAGACATGCATCACCAGTCCGTCGACGGCGAACTTGTCGCACAGCCGGTTGATCTGCTCGATCATGATCGGCGCGCCGTGATTGTTCGGGCAGATGAGGTAGTTCTGCGCCATGCCGCGCACCGGGTCGTTGACGTCGATCAGCCCCGGCTCCTGCCAGAAGGCCATGTGCGTGTAGCGCCCGGCGACGACGCTGGCGCCGACGGAGGCGAACTTGTCGGCGAGCCAGCCGACGCGGTTCCAGTTCATCATGCCGTCGAAGAACAGCCGGTATTTCTCGTTCTTGACCGCGCCCTCGCCGCGCGCGACGCGGCCGGCGATCTCGTCGCGCAGCATCTGGAAATAGTCGACGATCGCCTGCGTGCCCGGCATGAAATTGAGATGCGCGATGCTGGCGATCCAGTCGAAGAAGGTCGCCGGCGCCGGCCGCGCCTCGCACAGGTCGAAACATTCGAGCCTGAGTTCGGCGGCGCGCTTGATGTAGGACATCGCCTCGCTGAGGCGATCCCAGTCGAACTTGCGGCCGGTGTTCTCCTCGAGGAAGGCGGCGAGGGCGCGCAGCTGCTTCGACACGTAGTCGGAGCGCTCTTCCCATTCCGAGCCGCTGAGATAGCCGGCGTCCTTGCGGCCGCCCCAGAGCAGCGGCACCGAGACGTTGAAGATCGGGATCTTCTTGCCGAACATGCGGTAGACCATGTCGTCCCACTGCTGCCCCGAGGAGCAGTAGGGATAGGCGTTGACGATCATGTCCGGCATCGGCAGCTTGGCCATGGTCAGCGAGCGCGCATCGTCCGCGCCGCCGGCGACGCCCTCCTGCGCCGCCTTGATCGACAGGATCGCCTGCCCCAGATGCGTGCGGGCGTAGGAGCAGAGTTCGCGATCATAGCCGCGCGCCTCGCCGGCCTTCTGCGCCGGCGCCTCGCCATGCTTGGCGGCGAGATAGGCCGACCACGCCTCGCCATGCACCCAGGCGAGGCCATGCGCCTGGAAGAACGGCGGGATGTGCGTGCCGTTGTACCAGACGACCTTGCGCCCCTCCTGCTTGGCGGCGAACAGATCGGCCCAGTAGTCGTTGACGAGCTTGCCGCCGTGCCGCGTCGCCTTCAGCCGGTCGGCGCGTTCGCCCGTGCCATAGGCGGGGGCGGCGGGATTGTCCTTGAACGGGGCTTCGGCGATGAGGTTCGTCATGCGGTCGTCCTCCATTCAGGCGGCGCGGCGCCGGGCGATTTCCAGAAAAGTCTCGACGCGCGTCTTCAGCGCTTCGAGCGGCATCTGCTCGTGCTCGGTCTCGATCAGGAGATGCGGGATGGCGCGCTGGTCGAACGCCTCCTTGATCTCCGGATAGTAGTACATGTGCGGCTCGCAATATTTGACCTGCAGGATGATCAGGCCCTGCGCGCGCGCCTTGCCCACCGCGTCGAGCAGGAAATCGTCCCAGTCCGCGCGCTCGTCCGACAGCGTCGCGCAGGGGGCGCGCAGATTGCGCTCGAGATACCAGCGCGCCAGCGCCTCGACCGGTTCGAGCGTCTCGTCCATGTCGGTCGAGATGAAGCGGAAGCCGTGATAGAGATCGTCGTCGACGATGTGGCCGCCGCACTCCTCGATCACGTCGAGGATTTCCGGCTTCGGCGCCTGGCAGTAATGGCCGGAGAGATAGACGCGCACGCCCGTCTCGGGCGCCGGCGTCGGCGCCGCGGCGCCGACGATCTCCTCGAGCAGCGCGATATGCGCCTCGACGTCCATGATCATGCCGGACTTGACGATCAGCTGCATCTGCCGGCCGGTCAGGTTCAGACGGCCTTCGCGCCTGAGGTCGAAGGCGGCGCGCATCAATTGCCGGTCGCGGTTGTAGAGGCGGATCGAGCGCGCCGCGTCGGCGGCCGCGATCGGGCGGCCGATCAGCTCCTCGAGTTCGCTCCAGAGCTGGCGGAAGGTGTTGCGCGTCTCCTCCATCGCCCAGGGCGCGGCGAGCGAGGAGATGAGCTGATTGAACAGGATCGGCGTATTCGGCAGATGCGCGCGGATCACGTCGGCGGTGGCGAGCAGCTGCACGCAATGGTCGCCGAACAGCACGGCGTCGAGACAATCGAACTCGCCGCGCATCAGCTGGTCGGTCAGGCTGCGGTTGTAGCCGCAATAGAAGGTGAAGACCTGGCTCTGGCCGACGGTGATCGGCTCGCGGTCCTCCTGCAGGATCACCGGCAGGGCGCCGGCGGCGTGCGCCAGTTCGAGCGGAAACTGCATCGGCAGCACGCCGATGATGCGGCGGCCGCTTTCCGCCTTGAGCGCGCGGGCATAGGCCAGCGGCGCGTCGCAGACCGCCTCGAAACGTTGCAAAGCCTGCCGCATTCGCTCTCCGCCGGTGGTCGCCACCCTTTCCCGCAATCATGGTGAGATACACTCACCAAGTCAAGCGAGGGGCGGGGAGACGGGACAAGGAGCGCTATATCGCGCGCCGAAGGCGGAACCTGCAAAAGTGAGCAATGCTCATGAACTGGTCAGCTCAGCGACGTTCGGGATTGACAGGGCGGGTGCGGCGGCGCGAGGCTCGTACGGTAGCGTACGAGGCCCGTCCAGCCCGGAGCCGAACGGCATGGATTTCTCGCTTGCCGAGGAGCAGCGCCTTCTCGTCGACACCTTCGCCGCCTTCGCCCGCGCAGAGCTGGCGCCGGGCTACGGCGCGCGCGACCGCGCGGCGGCCTTCCCGGCCGCGCTGTGGCGTCGCCTCGGCGCGCTCGGCGCCTTCGGTC
>JAEULW010000168.1 GCA_016793505.1 Methylobacteriaceae bacterium
CGGGCGCCGTCATCGACCGCGGGCCAGCCGAAATTGAAATGATACAGCGCCATCAAGGGCGCCGGAGCGTGACCGATATTGGCGATGCTGTCGCGGATGCGCAGCTCCGCGCCGCCGATCGGCGCCTCGATGCGGCGCGTCAGCTCGTAGGAGGGGCCGTCGAGGATGAACTGGCAGACCCTGCCCTCGACGACCAGAACGCCGCCCTCCGCGCCCCAGCTGCGGCTGATCGCCACGTCGGCGGCGGGCGTGAAAGGCAGCGAGCCGTGCAAGGGGTGGACGGCGTCGAGGAAGCCGGGCGGGCGCGGCCGCGCCGCAGGCAGGCGGGCATGCTCGAAGCCGCAGGTGGTCAGCAGCCCGGCGAGACCCCGCTCCATCGGCGAATGGCCGTGCTCGGGCACGCCGGGCAGCCAGGGCGAGCGATAGCCGGCCGGGCCGATCCAGGCGACCGGCACGCCGCGGATGCGCGCCTGGCCGAGGTCGAGCGTGCGGTCGGGCAGGATGTCGAGGGCGAGGCCGCCGCCGGTGTCGAGCTCGATCAGGCGCTGGCCCCTGCCCTGCCCGTCCTCGAGCGTCACCATCCGGCAGCGGGCGAACTGGTCGAAATCGCCCACCCGGGCGCGCAGCGCCGCGCGGTCGCGCGCCGTGGCGGAAATGCGGTCGTTCATCGTCGAAGGTCTTCCTTGAGCGCGCCCGCGCGCTCGCGCGCCAGGGCGCGCAGGCAGGCGGGGCAAAGGCAATCCTGATAGGCCGACTGCGCGGTCGGCGGCGGATGGCGCTCGGCCTCCGCCGCGCACCAGCAGGGACCGCCGAGACCGCAGGAGAAGGTCGCGCCGCAACGCTCGCAGACGAGGCTGCGCCCCGGCGCGGCGTTCACGCCGCCCCCTTGCGGCGACGGCGCGCCTCGACGGCGAGGCATGTGATGGTGAACAGCATCTGCGCGGCGGCGTGGGCGGTGTTGGTCGTGGCGTCATATTGCGGGGCGACCTCGACGACGTCGGCGCCGACGATGTCGAGCCCGTTCATGCCGCGCAGGATGGTCAGCGCCTCGCGCGTCGTCAGCCCACCGATCTCCGGCGTGCCGGTGCCGGGGGCGAAGGCGGGATCGAGGCTGTCGACATCGAAGGAGAGGTAGGCGGGCCCCGCGCCGATCACCGCGCGCGCCCTGGCGATGACCGCCTCGAGGCCCATCGCCGCAACCTCCTCGGCGTGGATCACCGTCATGCCGCTCTCGTAGGAGAACTCCCAGAGATATTCGGCGCCGCCGCGGACGCCGATCTGCACGACGCGTTCGGGATCGAGCGCGCCCTCGAGCACGGCGGCGCGGAACGGGCCGCCATGGTGGAACTTCGAGCCCTCGTAGGGCCCGCTGGTGTCGCAATGCGCGTCGACATGGATCATGCCGAGCGGCCGCGCGGCGCCGAGCGCCTTGAGGATCGGCAAGGTGATCGAATGATCGCCGCCGACCGAGAGCGGCGTCACCCCGGCGGCCGCGACGCGGGCGTAAAAGGCCTCGATGTCGGCGTGACAGCCCGCCAGATCGTAGCGCGAGCGCATCGGCACGTCGCCGATGTCGGCGATCGCGCAGGCGCCGAGGGGCGCTGCGCCGAGCACATGCTCATAAGGGCCGATGCGCTCCACGGCGCGCACGGCGCGCGGGCCGAAGCGGGCCCCGTTGCGATTGGTGACGCCGAGATCCATCGGCACGCCGATCAGGGCGACGTCGAGGCCGGCAAAATCGTCGCGCTGCTGCGCCTCGGGCCGATAGTCGGCGCCGATCAGCGTGGCGACGCCGGAAAATGGCCATTTGCGCTTGTCGCCGGAGAATTGCGCCGCCGCGACCGCGGCGAACCGCGGATCGTAGATGTGCGCCCCGGGGGCGTCGGCGTAGCGCGCGCGCAGGCGGTCCAGCTTGTCGCGATCGACCATCGTCTCCCCGCCTCCCGTTGGCCGGCTGTCGCCAGCTTGCCATGAGGCCGGCGCAGGATCAAAGCTCGGCGGACGAGGTCGCGCTCCATGATCGTCGAGAACCAGGACGAGGCAATCGAATTCCTGCACGCCACGGCGCGCGCGCGCACCGGCGCGGCGGCCGAGATCATCTCGACGCACATCTCGACCGTGGCGCTGTTCGGCGACACGGCGCTGAAGCTCAAGCGGGCCGTGCGCCTGCCCTATGTCGACTTCTCGACGGCGGAGCGACGCGCTGCGGCCTGCCGCGTCGAGCTCGATCTCAATCGCCGCACGGCGCCGGCGCTCTACCGCGCCGTCCGCGACATCCGGCGCGGCGCCGACGGGCGGCTCGCCTTCGCCGATGAGGGCCCGCTCGTCGACAGCGTCGTCGAGATGCGCCGCTTCGACCAGCGCGACCTGTTCGACGCGATGGCGCGCGAGGGCCGGTTGACGGCCGCGCATGTCGAGGCGCTGGCCGCGCATGTCGCCGCGTTTCATGCGCGCGAAGCGGCGGTCGCGGAGGGCGGCGGGGCGGCGGGACTGGCGGCGGCGATGGCGATCAATGCGCAGGGCCTGCGCGCCGCGACTCTGTTCGACCGCGCCGCGGTCGAGCGGCTGATCGCAGATTTCGAGGCGGCGCTGGCGCGCCATCGCGACCTGCTCGAGGCGCGCCGGCGAGGCGGCCGCGTCAGGCGCTGTCACGGCGATCTGACGTTGCGCAACATCTGCCTGTTCGAGGGCGCGCCGCTCGCCTTCGACTGTCTCGACTTCGATCCGGCGCTGGCGACGACCGACGTGCTCTACGATCTCGCCTTCCCGCTGATGGATCTGTGGCGCGACGGCGCCCACGATCTCGCCAATCTCGCCTTCAACGCCTATCTCGACCGCGCCGACGAGATCGACGGGCTGGCGCTGACGCCGCTGTTCATGGCGACGCGCGCCGCTGTGCGGGCGCATGTGGCGGCGACTCTGGCGATGGAGTCGGCCGCGCCCGAACAGACGCCGGCCGGCCGCGACGCGCGCGACTATTTCGATCTCGCCGCTTCGCTGCTGCGGCCGGCGCGGCCGCGCCTCGTGGCGATCGGCGGATTCAGCGGCTCGGGCAAATCGACGCTCGCCCGCGCGCTCGCCGCGCATGTCGGCGGCGCGCCCGGCGCGCGGCGCGTTGCGTCCGACCGGTTGCGCAAGGCGATGTTCGGCGTCGAGGCGACGCAGCGCCTGCCGGAGTCTGCCTATGCGGGCGAAGTCTCGGCCCGCGTCTATGACCAGCTCGAAGCGCAGGCGGCGCGGGCGCTCGCCGCCGGCGGCAGCGTCATCGCCGACGCGGTGTTCGACCGGGCCGAGCGTCGCGCGGCGATCGAGGCGGCGGCGCGCGCGGCGGGCGTCGACTTCGTCGGATTGTGGCTCGAGGCGCCGGCGGCGACGCTTCAGGCGCGGGTCGCGGCGCGACAGCACGATCCTTCCGACGCGACCGCCGCCGTCGTCGCCGATCAGTTGGCGCGCGGGGCCGGAGACATCGGCTGGACGCGGATCGCGGCGGGCGGCGATCAGGCGGCCTCGTTCGCGGCGGCCTCGGCGGCGCTCGGCTTCGGCCCGCCCAGCGCGCGCAGCGCGTTGAGCACGACGGCGACGTCGATCGCCTCCTGAAGCAGCGCGCCGGCGAGCGGCGTCAGATGGCCGAGCGCGGCGGCGATCATGCCGGCCATGGACAGCGACAGGCCGATCAGAACGCTCTGCACGGCGATCGACCTGGCGCGGCGGGCGACGCCGATCGCGTCGGCGATGCGGTCCAGCCGATCGGCGACGAGGATGACGTCGGCGGCTTCGGACGCGGCGGCCGCGCCGCGCGCGGCGATCGCCACGCCGACATCGGCGGCGGCGAGCGCCGGCGCGTCGTTGACGCCGTCGCCGACCATCAGCACGGGGCCGAGGCTGCGGGCGCGCGTCACCGCCTCCAGCTTGCCGGCCGGCGTCGCCTCGGCGACGACCTCGTCGAGCTTCAGCTCCTCGGCGACGTGTCGGGCGACGGCGGCGTTGTCGCCGGTGACGAGAAGGATGCGCTGCAGCCCCTCGTCGCGCAGGCGCCGCAGCGTCGCCGCCGCTTCGGGCCGCACCGCGTCGGACAGGAGAAGGCGGCCGGCATAGGCGCCGTCGCTCGTCACCGCGACGGCGACGACGCCCGGCGGCGGCGGCGCGGCGGCGGCGATGGCGATGGCGTCCGGCCGGCCGATGGCGATGTCGCGCCCCTCGATCTGGCCGGCGACGCCGACGCCGGCCGTCTCGACGACGCCGACGGGCGTCGCCAGCTTCAGGCGCGCCGCCGCCGCAGCCTCGACCAGGGCGCGCGAGACGACGTGTTGCGAGCCCTGCGCCAGCGAGGCGGCGAGGCGCAGCAGATCATGGCCCGCGCCCTGCGTCGGTTCGATCGCCATGACGTGAGGTCGGCCTGTGGTGAGCGTGCCGGTCTTGTCGATCAGCAGCGCGCGCAGCCGCGGCAGCGCCTCGAAAACGGCGGCCGACTTGACCAGCACGCCGCGCCGGGCGCAGCGCGACATGCCGGCGACGATGGCGACCGGCACGGCGAGAATGAGCGGACAGGGCGTCGCCACGACGAGCACGGCGAGCGCGCGGCGGGGATCGCCGGTCGCCGCCCAGGCCGCCGCCGTCAACGCCGCGGTGAGCGCGAGAAAGCCGAGCGCATAGCGATCGGCGAGGCGCGACATCGGCGCGCGCGACCGGCGCGCCGATTCGACCAGGCGGACGACGCCGGCATAGGTGCTTTCGGCGGCCGGGCGGAGCGCCACGAGATCGAAGGCGCGGCCGACATTGGTCGCCCCGCTCTCGACCTCGGCGCCGGGCGCATAGTCGACCGGCAGCGACTCGCCTGTCAGCGCCGACTCGTCGAGCGAGGCGGCGGCGCCGGCGACGACGCCATCGACCGGCAGCACCTCGCCGGCGCGCACGAGGATGCGGTCGCCCGGCTGCAGGGCGGCGATCGGGCGCGTCTCGAGGCCGCCGTCGGCATAGACCGACGCCTCGCGCGGCATGCGGGCGAGAAGCGCCGTCATCTCGTGGCGCGCGCGGCGCTGGGCGTAGGATTCCAGCGCCTGTCCGCCCGACAGCATCAGCGCGACGACGCAGCCCGCCAGCGCTTCGCCTGTCGCCAGCGCGCCGCCCATGGCGAAGCCGGCGATGATGTCGAGCCCGAAATCGCCGCGCTGCAGCGACTGGACGATGGTCAGAAGCAGCGCGGCCAGAACCGGGACGACGCCGGCCATCCACAGCCAGTGCGCCGCATCGGGCCGACCGGAGAGCCAGGCGGCGGCCCCGGCGAGCAGCGCCGTCGCCGGCCAGGCGGCGAGCAGCAGGGCCCGCCGCTCCTCGGCTTCGAGCGCCAGCGCCATGGCGGCGTCAGACCGGGCGCGGCGCGGCGATCAGCGCTCCGGCCACCGCCGCCAGGAAGAGCGCCGCGTCATGCAGCGCCAGCTGCAGCCGCGACGGCGCGCCGGCCCCGTGCAGCCATTGCGTCGCCGCCGCGGTGGTCCAGGCCCAGCCGACCGCCACGATGATCAGCGCGACGAGGAAGGAGGCATACTGGTCGGCGCCGAGGCTCAGCCATTTGGCGAGGGCGATCAGGGCGAGGCCGAGGGCGGCGAGCGCCGGCGCGCCGAGGCGCGCGACGAGCAGCGGCACGGCGAGCGCCGGCGCATACATCGCCACGACATGCCAGGCGACGGCGCCTGTCGCGTCCGCCGCCGAGACGCCGCAACCGATCATCGCGCCGGGTGAGGCGACCATGATCGCCGTCATCGCGAACCAGGCGAGCGCGCCGAGCAAAGTCGGGCCGGCCATGACGGACCAGGCGACCGGCGCCGGACGCGCCAGCGCCTGCTCGGTCGCAACGCGCGCGCCGACCGGCGCGGCCAGCGCCAGCGCCATCACGCCGACCTGGACGAAGGCGGCCGCCGCCGCCGCAGCGGCATAGATCTGGTTCGGCGCAAGGTCCGCGGCGAGCCGCGCCAGAGCGGGCGCCGCCAAGCCCGCGAAAGCGCCGGCGGCGAACACCGTCGCCATGGCGCGGGCCGCGCCGGCGCGCGCGTCGAGCCCGACGACATGGCGGTAGAACAGGCTGAAGCCCTGCGCCACGCCGAGCCAGAAGGCGCCGAGACACAGGCCGACGAAGTGCTGCGCGCCGATCGCCCAGGCCATGACGAGACCGCCGGCGACGCCATGGCTGGCGCCGAGCGCGAAGGCGGCCCGCCGGCCGAAGGCGCCTTCGAGGAACGAGGCCGGAAAGGTCGCCACCGCGGCGCCGGCGAGCAACGCGGCGTAGGGCAGAGTCGACCACGCCGCCTTCGGCGCGATCAGCAGGCCGGCGATCGGCAGAACGCCGATGGCGAGGGTCTGGGCGAGCACCGAGAGCGCGAAGCCGGCGACGGTCAGCGCCAGGGCGTAGCGCGACATCTCTGCTGGCCGATCGTCGTCGTCCGGCGCGACGCCGGGCGGGCAGAAGCAGGCGAGTCGGCCGGCGCGCGGCACCGAGGCGAGGCGATCGGCGTTCATTTCTTCACGTCGTCATCGTCGAGAATACGCGTCGCAGAGCCTTCGGGATCGTCGAACTGGCCATTGCGCAAGGCCCAGAAAAACGCGAACAGCGCGCCGAGCCCGATCATGAGCGCCAGCGGCACGAGATAGATCAGCACGTTCATGAGGCGCTCTCCGGCGCAACGCGCGCGGCCGCGAGCGCGGCGGGCGCGGCGGCTGCGGCGTCGCGACGGTCAGACGGACGGGCGCGCAGCGCATTGAGCGTCACCAGAATCGACGAGCCCGACATCGCCGCCGCAGCGATCAGCGGCGTCACCAGACCGGCGACGGCGAGCGGCACGGCGATCAGATTGTAGATCACCGCAAGGCCGAGATTCTGGCGCATCAGGCGCATGGCGAGGCGGGCGACGCGCAGCGTCTCGCCGACCGGCGTCAGCTGCTCGCCGAGGAAGACGGCGTCGGCCTGGGCGCGGGCGAGATCGACCGCCGCGATCGGCGACAGCGAGGCGTCGGCGGCGGCCAGCGCCGGCGCGTCGTTGAGGCCGTCGCCGACCATCAGCACACGCCGCCCGTCGCGCTTCAGCGCCTCGACGAAGGCGATCTTGTCGGCGGGCCTGACCGCGCCGCGCCACTCGGCGACGCCGAGCGCGCGCGCCACCGGCGCCACGGCCTCGGGCGCATCGCCCGACAGGATGGCCAGTCGATAGCCCTGCGCGGCGAGCGCGGCGACGGTCTCGGCCGCGCCGGGCCGCAGTTTCTGGCGCATCGACAGCAGGCCGGACGCGTCGCCGATGCGGAAGGCGATGACCGAGGCGGCGGCCCCCGGCGGCGGCGCGACGTCGCAGAAATCGGGCGCGCCGAGACGAATCTCGCGCCCCGCGACCAGCGCGCGGACGCCGCGGCCCACGGTTTCGACCGCGCCGTCGAACGGGCGGCGATCGCGCGCCTCGCGCGCCAGCGCCTGGGCGAGCGGATGGCGGCTCGACAACGCCAGACGCGCGGCCGTCTCGATCGTCGCAGAGTCGAATTCGGCGCGGTTGGCGACGCCCGGTTCGGGCGACGTCAGCGTGCCGGTCTTGTCGAAGACGATCGTATCGCAGACCGCGAGGCGCTCCAGCGCGTCGCCGGCGTTGAGCAGCACGCCGGCGCGGAACAGCGCGCCGCTGGCGACGACCTGCACCGCCGGCACGGCGAGCGCCAGCGCGCAGGGACAGGTGATGATCAGCACGGCGATGGCGGTGATGACGGCGAAATGCGCGCCGGCGCCGGCGAGCATCCAGCCGATCGCGGTCAGCAGCGCGGTCAGATGCACGACCGGCGCATAGAGACGGGCGACGCGATCGGCGAGGCGCAGGACGCGCGACTTCGCCGCCGCGGCGCGATCGACGAGGCGCTCGATCTCGTCGAGCAGGGATTGCGCGGCGCCGGCGGTGACGCGCAAGGTCAATGCGCCGTCGAAATTCAGGCCGCCGGCATAGACCGGATCGCCGACGCCGACCGGGCGGCGCTGCGTCTCGCCGGTGATGACGCTGTCGTCGACCGCCGAGGCGCCGGCCAGCACGTCGCCATCCGCCGGAATGCGCTCGCCCGGGCCGACCAGCACGCGATCGCCCGCCGCCAGCGCTGCGACAGGCACCGTGACCAGCGCGCCATCTTCATCGAGCCGGCGCGCGGTCTCGCCCTTCAGCGCTGCGAGATTGCCCGCCGCCGCGCGGGTGCGCCGGCGCATCGCCTGATCGAGATAGCGGCCGGCCAGCAGGAAGAACAGCAGCATCACCGCCGAGTCGAAATAGGCGTGCTCGGCGTGATGGGCCGTCTCGTAGACGGAGACGCCGAGCGCCAGCAGCACGCCGAGCGAGATCGGCACGTCCATGTTCAGTTCGCGCCGCTTCAGCGCGCCGATGGCGCTGCGGAAGAAGGGCTGGCCGGCATAGGCGGCCGCCGGCAGCGCGATCAGGGCCGACAGCCAATGGAAGAAATCGCGCTGCTCGGGGGCGATGTCGCTGACATTGCCGGCCCAGACCGACACAGACAGCAGCATGATGTTCATCATCGCGAAGGCGGCGACGCCGAGGCATTTGAGCAGCCACTCGGCGTGGCGGGCCTCGGCCTCCTCGCCCCGGTCGACCTGCAGCGGATGCGATTTGACGCCGATGCGGCGCAGCGCCTCGATCGCCGTTGCGGGATCGAAATCGTCGCCGCGCCAGGCCAGCGTGACGCGCCGCCGCGTCAGGTTCAGCCGCGCGTCGGCGAGGCCGTCGAGGCCAGCCAGCGCGCGCTCGACATCGCGCACCGACAGACCCTTCTCGCCCGATTCGACCGCCAGTTCGATGCGGCCGAGGCCGTCGTCCAGCCGTTCGACGAAGAGCGAATAGTCGATGCGTTCGGCCATGCTGCGCGCCCGCGCCTCAGGAGCCGATCGAGGTGCGGTTGCGCGACAGGAACAGGCGCTCGCCGCCGCGTTCGAGCTCGAGGATCAGCGTGTAGGCGCCCGGCGCCGGCGCGCCCTCGCCGCGGTAGACGCCGGGAAGCGTCTCCTTCAGATCGACGACGACGTCGTGACGGGCGTCGGCGGGATGAGAGAATTTCGCCTTGCCGAGCAGCCCGGCGAGCGGCTTGCCGTCGCGATCGAGCGCGCGCAGCGTGACGCCGGAGCGGCCCTGCCCGACCGGCGCGACCTCTGCGTCGACTCTCCAGCCGCGCTGATCCTGGGCGCGGGCGGCCTCGAGTTCGCGATCGTATTTGACGCCCTCGCGGAACGAGGCGGTCGTCACGAGACCGCTGAAGGTGGTCGTCGCCATGCGCAGCATGACGAGATTGGCCGTCACGAAGGTCGCCACGAACAGCGCGAAATAGAGCGCGACGCGGCGCCCGGTCAGCGGCTTGCCGGCGGGCGCATAGTCGCCGCCCGCTGTCGGATGTTCCGTGCTCGGCGTTTCGCGCATCGGCGGCTCCTGACTACGGCGCCATGAAGTGGTCGGCATGAGCGGCGGACTTGCCTGTCGCCGTGTCGACGAGGCGGAACTGAATCTTCGTCTGCGGCGGAATTTTCGCATCCGCCGGCATGGTCAGCAGGACGCGCATCTGGCGCGTCTGGTCGGGCCCGACGTCGATCAGCGGGAACCCGTCCTGCGCGCCCGCCTGGCCGGTCGTCTCGACCCTGACGCCGGGCAGATTGTCGACGCGCAGCAGGAAGCGGCGCGGCATCGACTTCTTGTTGAGGAGGTTGACCGTGTAGGCGTTGCGCACCGAACCGTCCGAGAGCTTGACGAAGATCGGATTGCGATCGTGCATGGCGTTGACGCCGACATCGTTGCGCAGCAGCAACGCCGACAGCATGACGCCGATCACCACGACGATCACGCCGGCATAAAGCAGCGTGCGCGGGCGGACGAGGCGCCAGGTCTCGGCCTCGCCGGACTGGCGGCGCTTGACATTGATGTCGGTGTCGTAGGCGATGAGGCCGGTCGGCCGGCCGATCTTCTTCATCACCGTGTCGCAGGCGTCGATGCACAGGCCGCACTGGATGCAATCGAGCTGCAGGCCCTTGCGGATGTCGACGCCGGTCGGACAGACGGCGACGCACTGGTCGCAGTCGACGCAATCGCCCGCCGGCTGGTTCGCGGCGCGCAACTGCGTCGCCTTTTTCACCGACATGCGCGGCTCGCCGCGATCGTAGCGATAGGTGACGTTGAGCGCGTGCTCGTCCGTCAGCGCCGCCTGGATGCGCGGCCAGGGACACATGTAGACGCAGACCTGCTCGCGCATCAGCCCGGCGAAGACGAAGGTCGTCACGGTGAGGATGCCGATCCAGGTGTAGGCGATCGCCGGCGCCTGGAAGGTGAGCAGCTGTTTCACCAGCGTCGGCGCGTCGGCGAAATACAGAACCCAGGCGCCGCCGGTCCACCAGGCGACCATCAGCCAGAGGAAATATTTGGCGGCGCGGCGGGCGACGCGGTTCGCCGTCCAGGGCTGCTGGTCAGCCTTGTAGTGTTCGCGCCGGTCGCCCTCGGTGAAGCGCTCGATCGCCTGGAAGAGGTCTGTCCACACCGTTTGCCAGCACAGATAGCCACACCAGATGCGCCCCGCCACGGCGTTCATCAGGAACAGCGACAGCGCCGCCAGGATCAGCAGCCCGGTGATGAAGTAGACTTCCTGCGGCCAGATCTCGACGAAGAAGAAGTAGAAGCGCCGGCTCGGCATGTCGATCAGCACGGCCTGATCGGGCGAATGCGGGCCGCGATCCCAGCGCACGAACGGCAGGAAGTAGTAAACGGCGAGACAGAAGGCCAGCAGGCTCCATTTGATCGTGCGGAAGCGGCCCTTGACGCTCTGCGGATAGATCTTGCGGCGCGAGACATAGAGCTCGCCCTCGCCGGTCTCGACGACGACCGGGGCGTTGTCATGTCTGGCGGTTGGCTTCACGCCGGCGTTCATGGCGCGTCCGTTCCCTGTTCGGCCGCTCTGCGGCGCTCTCGACCCGTCTCCAAACAAAACGGCGCGGAAGCGGCGTCGCAATGCGACATTAGCCGTCCCCCCGCGCCGTGTCGCGCCCGGTCAGCCGACCGGGCGATCACGAGATGCTTACTTCACGCCGCCGCCCAGCTGGTGAACGTAGACAGCCAGCGACTTGATGGTCGCATCGTCGATGCGGCCGGCGAAATTCGGCATGACGCCGCCGCGGCCGTTGACGACGCCGTAGACGATCGCCGCCTTGTCCTTGCCGTAGAGCCAGATGCCGTCGGTCAGGTTGGGGGCGCCGAGCTCCTGGTTGCCCTTGCCCTCGTCGCCATGGCAGACGGCGCAGTTCTCGGCGTAGACCGCCTTGCCGGCCTCGGCGCTTTTTGCGTCGGCCTGCTGCTTGGACAGCGTCAGCACATAGTCGGCGACCTGCTCGATCTGGTCCTTCTTCAGGATCGGCGAGGAGCCGGTCCCGAACGCCGTCATGGCGCCGGCGCGCGTTTCGGCATGGGCCGAGCGGACGCCGAACTTGATGGTCTGCTCGATCTGGTCGATCTTGCCGCCCCACAGCCAGTCGTCATCGACGAGGCTGGGGAACCCGACCGCGCCGCCGCCGCCCGCGCCATGGCAGGGCGCGCAGTTGTCGCCGAAGGCGGCCTTGCCCTGCGCCTTGGCGAAATCCAGCATCTGCGGATCCTTGGTCACGTCGGCGAGCGGCATGGCTGCGAGCTTGGCGTTGTTGCCCGAACGCAGCTTCTTGAGATCCTCGATGTCGGAAGCCACCTCGCCGCGCGAGGTCCAGCCGAACACGCCTGTCGTGTGGCTCGTGGCCAGCGGCCAAGACGGGTAGACGACGAAATAGCCGAAGGACCAGACGATGGTGGCGTAGAAGATCCACAGCCACCATTTGGGCAGCGGCGTGTTCAGCTCCGCGATGCCGTCCCAGGAATGGCCGGTGGTCGCCGTTCCGGTGACGGCGTCGATTTCGGGGGCATGAGTTTGGGTTGAGCTCATGGCTCGGAGTCCTCTTTGAAGGGCGCCTGGGCGGCGTCGTCGAACCGGCGGCGGTTGCCGGGCCAGAGGGCGTAGAGAACGATCAGCGCGAAGGTGACGCACACCAACAGCAGCGTCACGATCTGCAGCGTCACATAACCCTGGCCCACGACGTCGCTCCGCTGTTGTCGATCAGCGCAGATTGGCCTTGGCGTCGTAGACCTTGAAGTCGACGAGCGTGCCGAGCATCTGCAGATAGGCGACGAGGGCGTCGGCCTCGGTGAGCTTGCCTGTCGCGCCGACTGTGCGGGTGACCGCCGTCGGCCAGCGCTTGGCGAAGGCCGAATTGCCGGCGTCGTCAGCGTTGGACTGGCCGCGCGCGTCGGCTGCCGCGTTGGCGATCTGTTCGTCGGTGTAGGGCACGCCCTCGATCTGCAGCACCTTCATGTTCTCGGCGATGCGATCGACCTTGAGCTCCGCGTTGAAGAGGAACGCGTAGTTCGGCATGATCGAGCCCGGCACCACCGAGCGCGGCGCGGCGAGGTGGGCGCGCTGCCAGTCGTCGGAGTATTTGCCGCCGACGCGGGCGAGATCGGGCCCGTTGCGCTTGGAGCCCCACTGGAAGGGCCGGTCATACATGCTCTCGGACGCCAGCGAGTAGTGGCCGTAGCGCTCGACCTCGTCCTTCAGGGCGCGGATCATCTGCGAGTGGCAGGTGTAGCAGCCTTCACGCACATAGATGTCGCGACCGGCGAGTTCGAGGGGGGTGTAGGGGCGCATGCCCTCGACCTTCTCGATCGTGCTCTTCAGGTAGAAGAGCGGCGCGATCTGCACCAGACCGCCGAACGAGATGACGATCAGCACGCCGAGCACGAGAATGATCGAGTTCTTCTCGAAGATCGCGTGCTTGGACCAGAGGGAGGTGTTCTGAGCAGCCATGTCGCGTCACTCCGCCGCCGCGAGCTGCGAACGGCCCGCAGGAACCGCCTCGACGTTCGACGAGACGATGGTCTTGTAGATGTTCCACACCATGATCAGCGCGCCGACGACGAACAGGCCGCCGCCCATGGCGCGGATGACGTAGAAGTAGTGCATGGCCTCGACCGTCTCGATGAACGAGTATTCGAGGAAGCCGAGCGCGGTGTAGGCGCGCCACATCAGGCCCTGCATGATGCCGGCGACCCACATCGAGGTGATGTAGAGCACGATGCCGAGGGTCGCGACCCAGAAGTGCCAGTTCACCAGCTTCAGCGAGTAGAGGCCCGGACGGTTCCACAGCCACGGAACGAGGCAGTAGATCGCGCCGAACGAGACGAAGCCGACCCAGCCGAGCGCGCCCGAATGCACGTGGCCGACGGTCCAGTCGGTGTAGTGCGACAGCGAGTTGACCACCTTGATCGACATGAGCGGACCTTCGAAGGTCGACATGCCGTAGAAGGCGACCGAGACGACCAGCATGCGCAGCACCGGATCGGTGCGCAGCTTGTCCCAGGCGCCCGAGAGGGTCATCAGGCCGTTGATCATGCCGCCCCAGGAGGGCATCCACAGCATCACCGAGAAGGTCATGCCCAGCGTCTGCGCCCAGTCGGGCAGCGCCGTGTAGTGGAGGTGGTGCGGGCCGGCCCAGATGTAGAGGAAGATCAGCGTCCAGAAGTGGATGATCGACAGCCGGTAGGAATAGACCGGCCGGTTGGCGCGCTTGGGCACGAAATAATACATCATCGCCAGGAAGCCGGCGGTGAGGAAGAAGCCGACGGCGTTGTGGCCGTACCACCACTGGAACATCGCGTCCTGCACGCCGCTCCAGACGATGTAGGACTTCGGCGAGAACAGCGACACCGGGATGGTGGCGTTGTTGCCGAGATGCAGCACGGCGATCGTCACGATGAAGGCGAGGTAGAACCAGTTCGCCACGTAGATGTGGGGCTCCTTGCGCTTCGTCACCGTGATGAGGAAGACGAGGAAATAGACCACCCACACGACGGTGAGGAACAGGTCCGAATACCACTCGGGCTCGGCGTATTCCTTGCCCTGCGTGACGCCGAGCAGGTAGCCGGTGCCGGCGATCACAATGAAGAAGTTGTAGCCGAGCACGACGAACCAGGGGGCGATGTCGCCGGCCAGGCGCGTATGGCATGTGCGCTGCACGACGTAGAAGGACGTCGCCAGAAGCGCATTGCCGCCGAAGGCGAAGATCACCGCCGAGGTGTGCAGGGGCCGCAGCCGCCCGAACTGGATCCAGGGCAGATCGAAATTGAACGCCGGCCAGGCCAGCTGCAGCGCCACGATGAGGCCGACGAGGAAGCCGGCGACGCCCCAGAACATCGACATGATGGTGGCGAACTTCACCGGCCCCATGTTGTAGTTCGGCTTGCCGTCGACGGTCTGCGGCGTCTGCGCTGCGCGCGCGCCGTAACGGTTGACGATCGCGTAGACGCCGCCGACGCTGGCGGCGGCGAACAGATAGGCGTGGAACGCATATTCCGGCGTGTACGCCTTCGCGGCGACGAGCAGGGACAGCGCGGCCAGGGCGATCAGCGCGATCGAAACGCCGATTTCGCCGAACGTCAGCGACTTTGACATCGGGCCACCGGATGGACCCGCAAGCGACGATTCTGCCATGGCCTGTTCCCCAAACTCAGCCGCGCGTCGTCGCCACCGCGATTCCGCCCGTCTGCTGCTCTGCAACATCGACTGCCGCAATCCCGCCAACATTGATCCAAGTCAAGGTGGCAGAACGCCTCACTCGCCCCTGCGCCGGAAAAAGGGCGCGTGATTCATGGTCGCGCGCCCGGCGCGCCCGGCGGCATACGACGAAAGTTCAGACCGCGCAGAGCGCCTCGAGGCGCGCCTCGTCGAGAATGCGCACGCCGTCGGGCACGATCACGATGATCTTGTCGCGCGCCAGCCTGGTCATCATGCGGCTCACGGTTTCCACAGTCAGACCCAGGAAATCGCCGATGTCCTGCCGGCTCATCGGCAGCGGCACGTGCAGATGGGCGCCGTTGATGCGGGCCCAGCGGTCGCGCGTGGCGATGAGAAAAGCGGCGACCTTCTCTTCGGCGGTGCGGCGGCCGAGCAGCACCATCTGGTCCTGGGCGAGGGTCAGCTCGTGCGTGGCGAGCTCGTGCAGGCGGCGCAGCAGATGCGGCTTTTCCTCGAGATACTGGCCGAAGCCCTCGCGGGTGAAGCGGCAGGCGGCGACAGGCCCCACGGCGTCGGCCGAAAACGTGTTCGTCTTGGCCATGGCGAGGCCGAGAAAATCGCCCGGCAGGGCGAAGCCGACGATCTGGCGGCGGCCGTCGGCGAGCAGGCGGTAGAGCCGCACCACCCCGGCCGTCAGGTTGTAGATGTGCTGGGCCGGCTCGTCCTGGGCGATCAGCGTGGCGCGGGCGGGATAATGGATGGACTGCGAAAGCCGGGCGAAATGCGCCAGTTCGCCGGGCTCGAGCGCCGAACAGACGCTGAGCGAGCGGACGGCGCAGTCGGCGCAGATCGTTTCACAACCGTGATGGCCGCAGGTCACGCGGGCCGGCGCTTCGGCCTCGTCGGGCCGGGTCGGATGTGGATGCGGCGCAGGCGTCGCCATCGATCGCTCCGGGCTCCCGCGCGCTCCGGGCGCAGCGGCCATGTCGTTGATATGCATCAATGTGGGGCGACGGCTCAAGTCTATTCTGCTTGCAGGGACATTTCGTCACCTGTTGATGGGGGTCGCCATGGACTCTCTCTTTCGCGCCGCCCGGCTCGGAAGCGACGGCGCCCACCGGGCCTATGCGCTCATCCAGTTCCTCGATCCGGCCCTGCGGCGGGAAGACTGGACGGCGTTTCTGGCCGCCGCCGGCGCCGATTCGCAGGTCATGACGCTGGAGGATGCGCGCGGCTACGCGCACGCCGTCTTCACCCACAAGGTCGAACATGACCTGCGCCACGGGCGCGTGCTGCGGCTGAACGCCCTCGCCTGCACGGGACTGCCCAGCAAGGTGCTGCATCAGGCGATTTTCGACGCGGCGGACCGAATCGCCCGCGAGCAGCGCTGCGGCGGGGTGATTTTCGAGGTCGCCGAAGCTCCCGCCGCGGGCGGTTTCGAAGCAGCCTCGCCGGGCCTCGAGGCGGCGCTGCGGGCGCGCTGCGAGCGGGTGTCCGCGTCGTACTACAGGGCGCTGCCGCGCAACGACGGCTGAACGCGTCTCAGGCGCACAGACGCGGCGCGTCGCAACGATTCGCGGCCCCGCCGGGCGTCGCAGCGCCGGCGCCGAGGCGGCCTTCGGCCAGGGCGTGCGCCAGGATGGCGCGCAGGCCGGCCAGCAAGGGCTGATCCGACTGCCTCATGGCGGCGGCGAGCTCGCCGCGGTCGGCCGGGCTCGCCGTATCGGCGAAGCGGGCGACGGCGCGGGCGGCGAAGACGCCGGCCGGCAGATCGCGCGCTTCGGCGCAGCGGCGCACCCGCTCGGCGAAGGGCCCGCCGATCGAGGCGAGCGCGGCGCGGGCGACCGGGGGGTGGGCGCAGGAATGCAGGAGATCGACGATCATGGCCTTGCGAGCGCGGTCGGTCATGACGGATCTCCCTTGTTGGCCCGGCGCGTGGGCCGGATCATGCGGCGTCGGCGCCCGCCGGGCGTCGCGCCTGCCGCATCTTGTGGCTGACGAGTGTGACGTCGCTGTGGCGGGGCCAGGCGACGGCGGGCGAACCCTAGGGCCGCCCGTCGCCGGCCGCCTGTGCGCCGGCGCACATCGCGGACGCCGGATCAGCCGGCGACGACCTCGGCCTTTTCCAGAGCGGCGTGCAGCAGCACATTGGCGCCGGCGGCGGCCCATTCGGGCGAAATGCGCTCGCTCTCATTGTGGCTGACGCCGTCGACGCAGGGCGTGAAGATCATCGCCGTCGGCGCGACGAGCGCGACCCAGCAGGCGTCATGGCCGGCGCCGGAGACGATGTCGCGATGCGACAGGCCGAGCCCGCGCGCGGCGCGGCGCACGGCCTCGACGCAGCCCGCTTCGAACGGCACCGGCGGATAGTAGGAAATCTCCGCGACCTCGCAGGTCAGCCCGCCGCGCGCAGCGATCTCGGCGGCGCCGGCGCGCAGCGCCTCGTCCATCGCGGCAAGGACGGCCGCCTCGGGATGGCGGAATTCGCCGGTCAGGAACACCGAGCCGGGAATGACGTTGCGCGAGCCCGGCCGCGCCTCGATGAGGCCGCAGGTGCCCATGGCGAGCGGGGCGTGCGCCAGCGCGACGCGATTGAACAGCTCGACGATTCGCGCCGCTCCGAGCAGCGCGTCGCGGCGGCGCGGCATCGGCGTCGTGCCGGCATGGCTCTCGAAGCCGGCGATGTGGAATTCGTACCAGCGCTGGCCCTGGCCATGGGTGACGACGCCGATGTCGACGCCTTCGTCCTCGAGGATCGGACCCTGCTCGATATGCAGTTCGAAATAGGCGTGGATCGGCCGGCCGCCGACCGCGTCGGCGCCGGCATAGCCGATGCGCGCGAGCTCGGCGCCGAATTCGGCGCCCGCGAGATCGCGCGCGGCGAGCGCCTCCTCCAGCGTGTAGTGTCCTGCGAAGACGCCCGAGCCGATCATCGAGGGAGCGAAGCGCGCGCCCTCCTCGTTGGTCCAGTTGGCGACCTCGATCGGATGGCGGGTGCGCAGCTTCATGTCGTTCAGGCTGCGCACCACCTCGAGCGCGCCGAGCACGCCGAGCACGCCGTCGAACTTGCCGCCCGTCGGCTGGGTGTCGAGATGGCTGCCCATCATCACCGGCGGCAGACTGTCGTCGAGGCCGGCGCGGCGGGCGAACATGTTGCCCATGCGATCGACGCGCAGCGTCATGCCGGCGGCCGCGCACCAGCGCGCGAACAGGTCGCGGCCCTGACGGTCGAGATCGGTCAGCGTCTGACGGTTGCAGCCGCCGGCCGGCGTCGCTCCGATCTTCGCCATCTCCATGAGCGAGTCCCAGAGCCGGGCGCCGTCGATCCGCATGTTGGGCAGGTCGGTCATCGGCGCGTCCTCAACCGGCGTCGGGCGTGAAGCCGGCGGCGGAGACGCCGGCCACGGCGATCGCCTCGTCATTGTCGGACGTGTCGCCGGAGACGCCGACCGCGCCGACGATGCGCCGCTGCGCGTCGCGGATCAGCACGCCGCCGGCGACCGGCACGAAGCCCTCGTCCGCCATCGCCGCGACGGCGCCGACGAAATGCGGCCGGTCCACCGCCATGACGCCGATCGCCCGCGAACCGAGGCCCATGGCGAGCGCGGCCTGCGCCTTGCCCATGGCGATCTTCCAGCGCATCAGGCTGACGCCGTCCTGCGACAGGCAGGCGAGCAGCGCGCCGCGGGCGTCGAGCACGACGATCGACACGGGCTTGAGCTTGCGCGCCGCGGCGTCGCCGAGGGCGGCCTCGAGCAGGGCGCGCGCGGCCGATAGCGTCAGGTCCGTCATCTCGGTTCTCCAGCAAAGGTCGCGGACTTGATGGAGCCCCGGAGACGGGCGGTCAAGCAGCCTCTGGCGCGGCCCGCGCCGAACCCCTATCGTGCCGCTCCGCGACAGCGACGGCGCCGGGACATGACACTCGATATCGTGGGGATGGGCGAGCCGCTCATCGAGCTCAACCAGACCCGCGGGGCCGACGGCTATCTGCCGGGCTTCGGCGGCGACACCTCCAACGCGACGATCGCGGCGGCGCGCTGCGGGGCGCGGACGGGCTATGTCACCGCGCTCGGCGACGACGTCTTCGGGCGCTCGCTGCTCGATCTGTGGACGCGCGAGGGCGTCGACGCCTCGCGCGTCGTCATCGACGGGGCCGCCCATACCGGCATCTATTTCGTCACGCATGGGCCGCAGGGCCATGAATTCGCCTATATGCGCGCCGGCTCGGCGGCGAGCCGGCTGAGCGTCGCGGCGACGCCCCTCGACTATGTGGCGGGGGCGCGCGCGCTGCACGTCTCGGCGATCAGCCAGGCGATCTCGCCGGTCGCGGCCGACGCTGTGTTCGCGGCGATCGACGCAGCGCGGGCGGCGGGCCGGATCGTCTGCTACGACACCAATCTCAGGCTGAAGCTGTGGCCGCTGCGCCGGGCCCGAGCGATCATCCACGAGGCGATCCGCAGCGCCGACATCGCCCGGCCCGGCCTCGACGACGCCGAGCAGCTGACCGGCCTGACCGATCCCGACGCGATCGCCGATTTCTATCTGAAGCTCGGCGTGAAGATCGTCGCGCTGACCCTCGGCAAGGAGGGTTCGCTGGTGGCGACGGCGCAGCGGCGCGCGCGCATCGGCTCGATCGCGGTGCAGGCGATCGACGCGACCGGCGCGGGCGACGCCTATGACGGCGCGTTTCTGGCCGAGTATCTGCTCACCGGCGACCCGTTCCGCGCCGGGCGCTTCGCCAACGCCGCCGCGGCGCTGTCGACGACGGGCTATGGCGCGGTCGCGCCGCTGCCGACGCGCGCGGCGGTGCTGAAGGCGCTGGGCGAGGCCTAGGCCGGAACAGCCGGCGCGATTGCCGGTTCATCCGACGCTCAGGTGCGGGCCGTTCGGACCGTCGACCGTCGTTTGCCGTCACCGCGCCCGCCAGCGCTCCATCAGAAGGGCGCGTCCCCACGGCGTCTCGACGGGACCGCCGGTCACGACGAAACCCGCCTTCTCGTAGGCGCGGCGGGCACTGACGTTCGAGGGATGCGGATCGGTTCCGATCGCAGGCGCGCCGTCCGCGAACAAACGCGCGACATGCTGATCGACAAAGGCCGGGCCGTGGCCGCGATGAAGCATGTCGGCTTCCCCGATGTAGAGATCGACGCCCCGCGATCCGGGCGGCAGATGCGACAACGGATGCGCGGACCAACCGTGGACATCGTAGTCCTGCACATAGGCGAAGGGGCGTGCATCGAGCGCGACGAGCCACATCGATATCCGACGATCGGCGAGCTGATCTGGTTCGTCCTCTCCGGTCGGCTCGCCCCACCATGCGCGCACGTGCGGCGCCCGGCGCCAGCGCGCGATCAGCGACAGGTCGGTCTCGACAACACGGCGGAAGTCATAGGCGCGCATGATCGATGCATCGCATGTGAAAACCGTGATCCTTCACGCGAAACGTCGCGCCGCCGCCTTGTGGCGGGCGACGAGACCGGCGACGTCGATTCCGAGCGGCGCGCCGTCGATGACGCGCCAGTTTCCCGCGATCATGACGCGGTCGGCGCGATGGGCGCCGCACAGGACGAGCGCGGCGAGCGGATCCTGCGCGCCGGAAAAGCGCGGCTCGTCGAGCGTGAACAGCGCGAGATCGGCCTGCTTGCCGGGGGCGATGACGCCGATGTCGGCGCGCCGCAGCAGCCGCGCCGAACCCTGCGTCGCCCAGCGCAGCGCGTCGAGATGGCTCACACCCGCCGCGCCATAGCGCAGACGGCCGATCATCAGCGCATGGCGGACCGCCTCCATCATGTTGGAGGAATCGTTGGAGGCCGAACCGTCGACGCCGAGGCCGACCGGCGCGCCGGCCGCCTCAAGCTCCTTCGTGCGGCAGATTCCCGAGGCCAGCACCATGTTCGAGGTCGCGCAATGACAGACGCCGACGCCATGGCGGCCGAGGCGGGCGATCTCGCCATCGTCGAAATGGATGCCGTGGGCGAGCCAGGCGCGATCCGTCAGCCAGCCCGTTTGCTCGAGCAGATCGACGGGCCGGCACGAATATTTGGAGACGCAGTAGGCGTCCTCGTCCTTCGTCTCGCCGAGATGGGTGTGCAGCGCGCAGTCGAAGCGCGCGGCGAGTTTCGCCGTCTCGGCCATCAACCGCCTCGTCACCGAGAAGGGCGAACAGGGCGCGAGCGCGATCTGGATCTGCGCGCCCTCCCCGCGCTCGTGGAAACGCGCCAGCACGCGCTCACAATCGGCAAGAATGGCGTCTTCGTCCTGCACCACCGAATCGGGCGGCAGGCCGCCGTCCTTGACCGACAGGTTCATCGAGCCGCGCGACACTGTCATGCGCAGGCCGAGGGCGCGCGCCTCCTCGACTTCGATGTCGACGGCGTGCTCGAGGCCGGCGGGAAAGACGTAGTGGTGATCGGCCGCGGTGGTGCAGCCCGACATCAACAATTCGACCAGCGCCAGCCGCACGGCGAGGCGGAAACTCTCGGCGTCGAGCCGCGCCCAGACCGGATAGAGCGCGACCAGCCAGGCGAACAGCTCCTTGTCGATCGCCACGGGATGGGCGCGGGTCAGCGTCTGGTAGAAGTGATGATGCGTGTTGACGAGGCCCGGCAGCACGACATGGCGGGAGGCGTCGAAGACCGAATCGACCGGCGCGGACGGCTCGCGGCCGGCGCCGACGCATTCGACGATGCGCCGGCCATCGACCACGAGGCCGCGCGCCGCGCACTCCGCGAAGATCGCCAGCGGATCGCGAATCCAGAGGCGGTGGCCGCGTTCGTTCATGGGATCGATCCCTTGGGCGCTTGAGGCGCTGGCGGGCGAAGGATAGCGTCTGCGCGGCAAACGCCCAGAAGAGATTCGTTCATGACCCTCGCCGCCGTCATCCATGCCGCCCGTGACCTGCGCATCGAGGAGGTTCCGCTCGGCGAGCCGGGACCCGGCGAGGTTCTGGTGAAGGTGGAGGCCGGCGGCATCTGCGGCTCGGACCTGCACTACTACCAGGACGGCGGCTTCGGCGTGGTGCGCATCCGCGAGCCGATGGTGCTCGGCCACGAGATCGCCGGCCGGATCGAGAGGCTCGGCGCGGGCGTCGTGGGCCTTGCGGTCGGGCAGACGGCAGCGGTCAATCCGAGCCGGCCGTGCAACGCCTGCGCCTACTGCCTGCGCGGCCTGCAGAACCACTGCCTCGACATGCGCTTCTACGGCTCGGCGATGCGCTTCCCGCATGTGCAGGGCGGCTTCCGTCAGAAACTTGTCTGCCTCGCCAGTCAGGCCGTGCCGGTTCCCGACGGCGTCAGCGTCGCCGAGGCGGCGTTCGGCGAACCGCTGGCGGTGTGCGTGCATGCGGTCAATCGCGCCGGGCCGCTGGTCGGCAAGCGCGTGCTGGTCACAGGTTCGGGGCCGATCGGCGTGCTCGTCGCGCTGGCGGCGCGGCGCGCCGGGGCGAGCTTCATCTGCATGACCGACCTCGCCGACGAGCCGCTGACGCTCGCCCGCAGGATCGTCGCCGACGCGACGATCAACGTGGCGACGCATCCCGAAGGGCTGCTGCCCTACGAGGTCGACAAGGGGACGTTCGACGTCGCTTTCGAGGCCTCGGGCAGCGCGCGCGCCTTCGTCTCGGCCCTCGTGGCGACGAAGCCGCGCGGCGTCATCGTGCAGATCGGCGTCGGCGGGGAGATGACGATCCCGATGAATTCGGTGGTCGCCAAGGAGATCGACGTGCGCGGCACGTTCCGTTTCCACGAAGAGTTCGCCACCGCCGTCGGCTTCATCGCGAGCCGACTGATCGACGTGCGCCCGCTGCTCAGCGCGACGCTGCCGCTCGCCGAGGCGGTGCAGGCCTTCGAACTCGCCGGCGACCGCAAGCAAGCGATGAAGGTGCAGCTCAGCTTCGCGTGAGGCGCGGCGTTTTCCACAATCCTCGTCGCTGTGCGAAGTCGAAGGACGAGAGCGTCGGCTGCGTCGTCACACCCGCGCGTAGAGGTGCTTGTGCGTCTCGCGCAACAGGTTCTTCTGCACCTTGCCCATGGCGTTGCGCGGCAGATCGTCGACGATGAAGACGCGCTTGGGCAGCTTGAATTTGGCGAGGCGGTTTTCGAGCGCGGCGATCACCTGCTTTTCCTCGAGCGCGGCGCCCTTGACCGTGACGACGACCGCGGTGACGCCCTCGCCGAAATCGGGATGCGCGACGCCGAACACCGCGCTCTCGACGACGCCGGGCAGCGCGTCGATTTCGCTTTCGACCTCTTTCGGATAGACGTTGAAGCCGCCCGAAATGATCAGATCCTTGGCGCGGCCGACGATGTGAACATAGCCGCGCTCGTCGATGCGGCCGAGATCGCCGGTGATGAAGAATCCGTCGGGGCGGAATTCGCTCGCCGTCTTCTCCGGCATGCGCCAGTAGCCGGAAAAGACGTTCGGTCCCCTGACCTCGATGACGCCGATCTCGCCCTGCGGCAGGATGCGGCCCGACTCCGGATCGGCGATGCGCAACGCCACGTCCGGCAGGGGAAAGCCGACCGTGCCGGCGACGCGGTCGCCGTCATAGGGATTTGACGTGTTCATGTTGGTTTCGGTCATGCCGTAGCGCTCGAGAATGGCGTGACCGGTGCGGGCGCGCCACTGCTCGTGCGTCTCGGCGAGCAGCGGGGCCGAGCCGGAGACGAACAGGCGCATATGCTTCGTCGCCGCGCGCGTCAGGCCGGGATGTTCGAGCAGGCGCGTGTAGAAGGTCGGCACGCCCATCATGGCGGTGGCGCGCGGCATGACGCGCAGGATCGCGTCGGGATCGAACTTCGGCTGGAAGATCATCGAGGCGCCGGCGAACAGCGTGACGTTGGTCGCCACGAACAGGCCATGCGTGTGATAGATCGGCAGCGCGTGGATCAGCACGTCGGCGGCGGTGAAGCGCCAGACGTCGACCAGAGTCAGCGAATTGGAGGCGAGGTTGCGATGCGACAGCATCGCGCCCTTGGAGCGGCCGGTCGTGCCGGAGGTGTAGAGGATCGCCGCCAGATCGGAGGCGGCGCGCGGCGCGTCGGCGAAGTCGGGCGCGGCGGCCTCGACCTTGGGCCAGAACGTTCCGTCGCGCTGCGTCCCGAGGCTCTCGACCGCGCCGACGCCGAGCCGCGCGCCAAGGGCGCGCATCGCCTCCAGCGTCGCGGGACGGCAGAGCACGAGCGAAGGCCCGGCGTCGGAGACGAAATACTCGATCTCGGCGAGCGTGTAGCCGGTGTTGAGCGGCAGGAAGACGGCGCCGGCGCGCAGACAGGCGAGATAGACGATCAGCATCTCCGGCGACTTGTCGAGTTGCACGGCGACGCGATCGCCGACGCCGACGCCGCAGGCGCGCAGCGCGTTGGCGGCGCGGCCGGACAGCGCGACGAGATCGCCATAGGTGATGACGCCGTCTTCGGTCTCGATGACGGTCTTCGACGCCGCGGGAATGCGCGCGCGGATGAGTTCGAACAGATTTTCGGACATGTCGCTCAGCTCAGGAGAGGGAGGCGAGCAGGTCGCTCGCGACGGATTTGCCGCGCAGCAATTTGCGCACGGCGGAGGACGCGGCGATCTCGCCGCGGGCGGCGAAGGCCTCGTGGTTCTGCTCGATCTCGGCGAGTTCGTAGCGATAGTTGACCATCAGGCCGTGCGACTGGGCGAGGCCGCGCGGCGAGCGGTCGCCGAGCGGATTGAGCCGGTCGAGCCGCGCGCCATTGCCGAGATGGAAGCGCGCCACCGGATCGACCGGCTTGCCCGAGGGCGTCCGGGCGCGCAGGAAATAGGCGGCGGCGATCGGCGCCAGCGCGCGTTCGACCGCCTCGGCGGCGCCGCTCTTGTGCGCCCAGCCCGGCTTGTCGAGCAAGGCGAGCGCGCGCGCATCCTCCGGCAGGATGAAGTCCGAGGCCGGCTTCGCCCGCTCCTCGGCGAGCCAGGCGGCGAAGCCGGGCGCCGGCGACAACGTGACGAAGGTCGTCAGGCCCGGCGTCTCGCGCTTGAGGTCCTCGACGACCTGCTTGATCAGGAAATTGCCGAAGGAGATGCCGGCCAGCCCCTTCTGCGCGTTGGAGATCGAATAGAACACTGCGGTTGTGGGCGCCTTCGTTGCGGCCTGGCCCGAGGGCGCGTCGAGCAGCGGCTGGATGGCGGCGGGAACCGAATCGGTCAGCGCCACCTCGACGAAGATCAGCGGCTCGTCGGCGAGCGCGGGATGGAAGAAGGCGAAGAGCCGGCGATCCTGCGGCTCGAGGCGGCGGCGCAGATCGTCCCAGCCCGCAATGGCGTGGACGGCCTCGTAGCGGATGATCTTCTCGAGGATGCTCGCCGGGCTCGACCACTGGATCTGCCGCAGCACGAGAAAGCCGCGGTTGAACCAGGCGGAGAAAAGATGGACGAAATCCTCGTCGAAAGCCGCGAGCGCGGGATGGGCGGCCTTGCGCTCCAAGAGATCGGCGCGCATCAGCACCAGCGCGTATGTCGCGCCCGGGGCGAGGTTGAGGCGGCGCACCAGCTCCTGGCGACGCGGCTCGGCGCAGGCGAAGACCGCGGCGGCGCGGCGCGGATCGGGCTCGGCGAGGAACGCCTCGGCGGCCGCTTTCAGCCGGTCCATCGGCGGGCCGAAGCCCTCGGCGAAGCCGATCAGAACGGCGGTCTTGTCGGCCTCGGACAGGGCGGCGTAGCCCGACAGGATGTCGCGCGCCAGCGCCACGCCCGAGGCCTCGCCGCGATTGGACATCAGCGCGTCGGCAAGGCGCAGGATGTCGGCGACGCCGAGCGCGGCGGCGCGGCGCAGACCGACCAGCGCGCGGCCGCGGTCGGCGATGTTGAGCAGCAGATCTCCGAGAAACGAGACGATGGCGGTCGCTCCTGCACGTCGCCGCGCCATTCTGCCCGCGGCCGGCGACAAGTCAAAGACGGCGCCTCGACAGGCGGTCGCATCCGCGCCTTAATCGCTGGGCGCGCGGGCGCGACTCGGGATGGGGCGCGATGAAGGAAAAGGAACTGCGGCAGGCCATCGTCGAGGAGTGCCGCCGGCTCAATCCGCTCGGCGTCAACCAGGGCACGGCGGGCAACATCTCGGCGCGCTACGGCGAGGCGATGCTGATCACGCCCTCGGCCGTGCCCTACGACGAAATGAAGCCCGACATGATCGCGCTGATGCCGCTCAACGGCGAATACGGGGCCTGGCGCGGCAAGATCAAACCGTCGAGCGAATGGCGCTTCCATCTCGACATCATGCGGTCGCGGCCCGACGTCGGGGCGATCGTCCACACCCATGCGATGTATGCGACGATCCTGTCGATCCTGCGCAAGCCGATCCCGGCCGCCCATTACATGATCGCCGCCTTCGGCGGGCCGACGATCCGCTGCACGGAGTATGCGCCGTTCGGCACCAAGGAGCTGTCGGATCTCGCCGTCGAGGGCCTGACCGACCGGCACGGCGTGCTGCTCGGCAATCACGGCATGATCGCCTGCGGGACCGATCTCGGCCAGGCGATGTGGCGGGCGGTCGAACTCGAGACGCTGGCGCGGATGTATTATTCGGCGCTGGCCGTGGGCAGGCCGGTGATCCTGCCTGACGACGAGATCGCCCGCATCGTCGAGCGCTTCCGCGGCTATGGCTACCGGCCGAAGGGCGTCGTGGCGATGAACGACGCCGCCGCGGGCCGGGCCAAGACCGCGAAGAAGCGCAGCGGCAAGCGCGCCGCCGACAAGCCGCGCAAGGCGGCGGCGCGGCGCTGACGCAGTTCGTCAGGGGGATGAGCATGGGCAGGGTGAACCTCGTCGGCGCAGGCCTGGTGATCGCCTGGCTCGGATGGATCGGTCCCGCTGCGGCGCAGAGTTGCAGCAACCGGGCGGCGGCGTGCGGGGCGGCCTGCACGCCGCAGCTCGTCGGCAGCGGCGTGCAGTTCGGCGGCACGGTCGAGGGGTGCCGGGCGAGCTGCGCGGAGCGGCGGCAGCGCTGTCTGCGCGAAGGCGTCTGGGTGCATATGGGCAGCGCCCGCCGCGGCGAACGCGAAAGCGTCGAGCGGCGCTGACCGCTACGGGCCGAGGCTCGCCAGGGCCGCGTCGACGAAGGCGCCGGCCGCGGCGAGAGCGGCTTCGGGCCGGGCGAGCGCGGCGATGTCGCGATCGGACAGGGCGGCGCGCACCGCGGCGTCGGCCGCCAGCGCCTCGGCCAGCGTCGCGCCGCCAGCCGTCGCCAGCGCCGCCTTTTCGACGCAGGCATGCGCGCCGTCGCGGCCCATATGCGGGGCCAGCGCCGCGACGGCGGCCTCGCTCATCGGCAGACCGCGCAGCGCGTCGAGATTGGCGCGCATGCGGGCCGGATCGACGACAAGCCCTTCGAGGATCGCCGCGGCGTGGGCGGCGGCGCCGCCGGCCAGCGCCAGGAGGTCCGGCGCCGTCGCCCATTCCGCCTGCCAGCCGCCGACGGCGCGTTCGTGCTCGTGGACCGAGGCGCCGATCAGCGTCGCGGCGAGCTGCGGGGCGCGCGCATGGGCGGCGCGAATCTGCATGCAGCGCACGGG
>JAEULW010000177.1 GCA_016793505.1 Methylobacteriaceae bacterium
CCGCCCCGCCGCCGCCGCCTCCAGCCGAGGCGACGCCGGCCCTTGCGGCTGAGCCCGACGAACCGCCGGCGCTCGACCTCGAAAGCGATCTGCGCGCCCGGCCGCTGCGTCCGGCCGCGCCCGCCGCTCCGCCGGCGACCGAACGGCGCGGCGTCCTGCGCTATGTGCTCGTCGGCATGGCGATGGCGCTGGTGCTGGGCGGCATCGGCTACGCCGCCTACGTGCTGCGCGACCGGCCCGAGGAGATTGCGCGGGCGCGTCCCGAGTCCGCCGCGCCGGCGCCGGCCGGCGAGTCGAGCGGCAAGATCGTCGAGCGCATCGGCGGCGGCGGCGCGCCCGCGCCGGCGGCCGAATCGACGCCGATCCCCACTGTGCGCGCGCCCACCACGGCGATCCGCCCGCCGGGGGCGACGCCGGCGCCCGCGGCCGCGCCGCAGACGGCGCCGCCGGCCGCCGCCGCGCCCGGCGTTGCGGTGGCGCAGCGCTCGGCCCTGCTGATCGAGAACAAGCAGGGCGGCCAGCCCGACGTCTTCGTCGGCACGACGGTGTGGCGCGCCGATCAGGGCGTGTTGCGCGCCGAGATCGACATTCCCGAGGCCAAGCTGAAGGCCTCGATGGCGATGCGCAAGAACGCCGACCTGACGCTCGCCGCCTCGCATACGATGGAGCTGCGCATCGATGCGCCGGCCGGAGATCTCGCCATCGGCAAGGTCGGCGCGCCGGAACTGCGCCGCGAAGACATGGCCAATGGCGACCGTCTCGCCGCCGTCGCCGTGCCGATCGCCGCCGGCTACTGGCTGGTCGGCCTCGCCCGCGGCGAGCGCGACGTGCAGTACAATCTCGACCTGATGCGCGGGCGCGGCTGGTTCGACATTCCGATCCAGCTCGCCGACGGGCGCATCGCCAAGCTCACCTTCGAAAAGGGCGCGCCCGGCGAGCGCGCCCTGGCCGACGCATCGGCCGCCTGGTGAGGCGCGGGTTCAGGCCCGGCGGACGCGCCGGCGCGTCGCCAGGCTGAGCCCGGCGAAGCCGACCAGCAGCATCGCCCAGGTGCCCGGCTCCGGCACCGCCGCCGACAGGCTGACATTGTCGAGCGCCGGCCCGTAGGGGCTGGTCGGGTCACCCTTGGCGGCGAAGCTCAGCGCCACGCTGGTTCCCGTGGCGAGGAAGCTCAGGCTGTGCGACTCCCAGCCCATCGCCGCGCGGCTGTGGCCGGTCACGTCGAAGGTGTGAATGCTGGTCGAACCGCCGATGCTCGCCTCGAGCGTCTTGACCACGGGCGAACCGTCCGGATTGCCGGCGATGTCGAAGGAGAAGACGTAGCGCTGGCCCGGCGTCAGCCCGCCGACGGTCTGCGAGATCGTCGCGGCGGAGAGCCCCGCCATGTCGAGGCTGCGCGCCCCCTCGCTCGGTTGCCAGTACGTGCCGATATGATCGACGCTGCCGGCGTCGATCGTCCAGCCGGGCAGCGCGCCGGAACCGGCGCCATAGGTGGTGAACACGCCCGGATCGGCGCCGAGCTCGAAACCGCCATTCGTCACCAGATTGACCGCGGCCTGCGCCGGCGCTGCGACCAGCGTCAGCCCGACGAACCCCGCGCCCAGAATTGCTCCGAGCTTCATTCCAGCCTCCATCCCAAATGATTCGCAAATCGATGCTAGCGATCGTGAAACGCGAGTCAACCCATTGTTATCACTAATGTTTTTACTAAAATTTGAAGAATGTCGACGGCGCCGGCGGCCGAAGCAATGTGAACAGCTTGCGCAAAGTAAAGCGATGAGATGCCTGCCGAATTTTCTTTGGCTCCGGCAATGTCCAGTAAATGACAGGTAATGTTAGTTAATTGTCTGTCAATTTTGACACGGACACTGCCGTTGCGTCAGGGCAAGGCGCAGCGGCGGAGGCCGCAGAATTGGAAGAGCCGCATGTTGCGACTGACAGGATTGAGCCTCGCCGCCGCACTGATGGCGACATCGGCGCACGCGACGATCATCATTGCCGACGGCCAGATTGGCGGGCCGCTCGACAATGTTCTGTTCAACAACAACCCGCCGGACGGGACGGCAGTTCAGGGCGTCCTCAACGGCACGCTGTTTCCGGTGTTCTTCATCGGCAATGGAACCGAGATTCTGCATGGCAACGGCGGCCAGGCGCGTCTCGAAGCTGTCGACGGCGGCCTGAACTACGTCGATTTCGGCATCGGCCCGGGCGCCGGTTTCGAGACGGCGGAGTTCAACTTCAACACCACAAGGACTGCTCCCGGCACCTCGGTGACAATCACCGCCTGGGATCAGTTCGGCGCGTCCTTCGCCGGCAATTTCGCGCTGACGCCGAACGGGCAGAACTTCTTCAATCTGACAACGGCCAACAATGAGCTGATCACCCGCATCACGCTGGCGACGGCGAACGACTACATCGATCTGCGTCGGATTCGTATCGGCGGCGCGCAGACCATCTCGTCGGGCGTGCCCGAACCCTCGACCTGGGCGATGATGCTGATCGGCTTCGCCGGCCTCGGTTTCTGCTACCGGGCGCGGGCGCGGCAGCTCGCGGCGCAGGCCTGAACGCTGCGCACCGGGCGTCGGCCCGAACGATGACTAACCGCCGGCCCTCGAGCCGGCGGTTTTTCGCTGGCGCGGCGACAGACCTCAGCGCGGCGCGGCGGCGGGCAGCGCCTTCGGCGGCGGCGGCAACGCCTCCATGCGGGCGACGCCCTCGCGCACCGCCTTCTGCACCTTCTCGAAGGCGCGCACCTCGATCTGCCGCACACGCTCGCGCGACACGCCAAATTCTTCGGACAGCTCCTCCAGCGTCACCGGCTCCTCGGCGAGGCGACGGGCCTCGAAGATGCGGCGCTCGCGCGCATTGAGCACGCCGAGCGCATTGCGCAGCGCGGCGTGGCGGTTGTCGCTCTCCTCCTGGTCGGCGATCAGCGTCTCCTGATCCTCGCCCTCGTCGGCGAGCCAGTCCTGCCATTCGCCGCCGCCCTCGCCGTCGTCGCGCAACGGCGCGTTCAGCGAGGCGTCGCCCGACATGCGGCGGTTCATGTCGATCACGTCCTGCTCGGGCACGCCGAGCCGCCGCGCGATGGTCTTGACCTGGTCGGGCTTCAGATCGCCGTCCTCGAGCGCCGAGATCTGGCTCTTGGCCTTGCGCAGGTTGAAGAACAGCTTCTTCTGGTTGGCGGTGGTGCCCATCTTCACCAGCGACCACGACCGCAGGATGTATTCCTGGATCGAGGCGCGGATCCACCACATCGCGTAGGTGGCGAGGCGGAAGCCCTTGTCCGGCTCGAAGCGCTTGACCGCCTGCATCAGGCCGACATTGCCCTCGGAGATGACTTCGCCGATCGGCAGGCCGTAGCCGCGATAGCCCATGGCGATCTTGGCGACGAGGCGCAGATGCGAGGTGATCAGCTTCTGCGCGGCGTCGCGGTCGCCATGCTCGCGCCAGCGTTTGGCGAGCATGTATTCGTCCTGCGGCTCCAGCATCGGGAAGCGCCGGATTTCCGTCAGATAGCGCTGGAGCCCGCTTTCGGCGGAAATCATCGGAAGGGCTGCAGCCATCGAACCTCTCCTCTCGGGCTCCCGCTTGGGCGAGCCGCTGCCGGCCGCGACCCCTCGCCGACCGGTTCCGCCAGACTCGGCGGAGAAAGCGGCGGTTTCAGGTCATTCGCGTCCGTGCGGCTTGTCGCATTTTCAAGATAAAATGTCTAGTCATAGCTATTATTTATTTTTCTTGAAGGATGAACTGGAAAGCGCCGCCAGCAGACGGGCGAAATCGGCCGGCGGCGGCCGCTCGAATCGGAGCGTTTCGCCCGTAGCCGGATGCGCGAAGCCGAGCCGCGCCGCATGCAGGGCCTGGCGCCCGAGCGCCGCCAGCGCCGCCTGCGCGTCCGCCGTGAGCCGCGCCGCCCTGGTGCGGAAGCCGGTCGCATAGAGCGGATCGCCCATCACGGGATGGCCGATCGAGGCCATGTGGACGCGGATCTGGTGGGTGCGCCCCGTCTCGAGACGGCAGGCGACCAGGCTGGCGACGGGATCGGCGGGATCGCCGAAACGCGCCAGCACGCGCCAATGGGTGATGGCGGCGCGGCCCCGCCCGGGGGCGACGACCGCCATTTTCTCGCGATGGCGGGGATGGCGGCCGACCGGCGCCTCGATCACGCCGGCGGGGCGGGCGGGCGCGCCCCAGACCAGCGCCAGATATTCGCGTTCGAGCGGGCCCTCGCGGCCATGATCGGCGAATTGCGCGGCCAAGCCCTGATGCGCCCGGTCGGTCTTGGCGATGACGAGCAGCCCGCTCGTGTCCTTGTCCAGCCGGTGGACGATTCCCGGCCGGGCGACGCCGCCGATTCCCGACAGCGTGGCGCCGCAATGGGCGATCAGGGCGTTGACCAGCGTGCCGTCGGCATGTCCCGCGGCGGGATGGACGACGAGTCCCGCCGGCTTGTCGAGCACGATCAGTTCATCGTCCTCGTGGACGATGTCGAGGGCGATCGCCTGCGCGGCGGGCGTCGCCGGCGCGGGCGGCGGCAGGTCCACCTCGACCCTCGCGCCCGCCGCGCATTTCGCCGCGGGGTCGACGCAGACCACGCCATCGACCTCGACATGGCCGGCCTCGATCAGCGCCTTCAGCCGCGAGCGCGACAGGCCGAGCGCCGCCGTTCCGGCCTCGGCCGCCAGTGCGCGGTCGAGCCGTTCGCCGCCGGCTGCGAGGGTGAATGCGTGTCGCATCGCCTGGCGCGATAGCACGCGACGGGCTCGCCGCTCCACCCCGTCCGCGCGCGCCGTCCCCAGCCTTGCCTATGCGCGCCGCATTCAGGATCATCGCGGCATGGAGGACCACATGGACTTCACCCTGCCGCCCGAGCTCGAGGACATCCGCGCCCGCACGCGCGCCTTCGTCGCCGAGCACGTCATGCCGCTCGAAGCCGACGCCGAGAGCTACGACGCGCACGAGAACATCCGCATCGACCTGATGAAGGAGATGCAGAAGAAGGCGCGCGAGGCCGGCCTGTGGTCGCCGCAGGCGCCGAAGGAGTCCGGCGGCATGGGATTGCCGGTCATCGGCTGGGCGGCCATGTATGAAGAGGCAAATCGTTCGATCTTCGGGCCGGTCTGCTTCAACTGCGCCGCGCCGGACGACGGCAACATGAATCTGCTGGCGAAGATGGGAACGCCGGCGCAGAAGGAGCGCTGGCTGCGCCCGATCGTCGAGGGGCGCGCGCGCTCGGCCTTCGTCATGACCGAGCCGCATCCCGGCGGCGGCTCGGACCCCGGCATGATCCGCACCCGCGCCGAGCGTCGCGGGACGTCGGGCTGGCGCGTCAGCGGCCACAAATGGTTCATCACCGGCGCCGGCGTCGCCGAGCATTTCGTGCTGATCGCGCGCACATCGGACGATCCGCGCCGCGGCCTGACCGCGTTTCTCTTCCATCGCGATCAGCCCGGCTGGGAGATCGTGCGGCGCATCGAGATCATGGGGCCGGAAGAGCATGGCGGCCATTGCGAACTCGTGTTCGACGGGCTCGAGATCGACGACGAGAACGTGCTCGGCGCGGTCGGCGACGGATTGCGCGCGACGCAGACGCGGCTCGGTCCGGCGCGGCTGACGCATTGCATGCGCTGGCTCGGCCTGTCGAAGCGCTGCATGGAGATCGCCGTCGCCTACGCCAATGAGCGCACCGGCTTCGGCGTGCGCCTCGCCGATCGCGAATCGACGCAGATGAAGCTCGGCAAACTCGCCGCCGCGATCCAGACCGGCCGGCTGCTCGTCATGCACGCTGCCTGGAAGATCGACCGCGGCGACAAGGCGCAGAAGGAAGTGTCGATGGCCAAGATCCACTGCGCCGACACGCTGCACATGGCCGCCGACGTCGGCATCCAGATCAACGGGGCGCGCGGCTATTCGAAGGACACCGTGCTCGAATGGATCTACCGCTATGCGCGGCAGGCGCGCCTCGTCGACGGCGCCTCGGAGGTGCACGAGATGGTGCTGGCGCGCGCCTTCGCGAAGGACGGCGTCGACTTCTGGCGCTGGGGCTGATCGAGGCGCCTGTTGCGCGCCCGGATCTCTGCTGCGCGCCCGAATCTCTACTGCGCGCCCATGCAGCGCCGCACATAGGCCTCGCGGTCCTGCGGGGTCGAGGCGCGGTTGCCGACGACCTTGAACTGCGCCTCGCGCTGGCAGGCGACGAGCCTTTGCTGCTGGCCCGCCTGCGCGACGGTCTGCCCGCCGCCCGGCGCAGCGATCGCCGAGCTGGCGACCAGCGTCGCGAAGCCGACGCCGACGAGGATCGACGTTCCGATTGCGAATTTGCGCATTGCAAGTCTCCTTTCGATCCGGGTCAGCGCACCAGGCGAAGCTTGGACAGATCGCTGGCGATGGTCTGGAAGGCGGTGGCGAGCTGGGCGCCATTGTTGGCGAGCAGCGCCTGTTCGGGGCGGCTCGCGCAGTTGCGCAACAGCTGGCGGGCGGTGGCGTCGGTTTCACGGAACAGGATGGTGAAGATGGTGATGCCCTGCGCCTTGGCGTTGGCGCAGGCGCGCGCCAGACGATCGTTGAGGAAGACCTCGGAGGCCGGGAACGTCGTGCCGTTCATGCGGCCCGCCGTCAGATAACCGTAGGCGGTGTATTCGCTGAGCAGCGTCGTGCTGGAATTGGGGCGATTGGCGACCAGCGAATTCATGCCGTCCGACATCAGCACCATGTACTTCTTGGTGGTCCCGCCGTAGGGCGCGCCGAGCGCGAAAGGCGCGTTCGGCGACAGGCTGCGCCAGCCCCACATCACGCCCTCGGAGCTGATCGTGCCGCCGCCGGGCCAATAGCTCAGCGAGTCGATGCGGTTGAGGATCTGGGCGCGATTGCTGGTCAGCGGCAGCACTTCGTCCGGGCAGGCGGCGTTCGGCCCCTTGGTGACGCGGTTGCCCTGTTCCTGAATGTCGGGCCGGTTGACGCCGTCATATTTGAGAATGTTGCTGAGACGGCCCCATTCCCATTCATGCGTCCAGCCCGGCGGCACGCCGTTGTTGGCGGCGTAGGCGCCGTGGAAGTCCGACAGATAGTCGTTGTTGTAAGGAATGTTGCCGCCGGCCGTTTCGACATAGGTCTCGTCGGGCGCGAAATACGGGACGAACAGCGAGTTCGCGTCGGCCGCGCTGGGCGGCGCGTCGGTCAGATCGTAGGGCTCGGGACGGGCCTCGACGCAGCCTTTCCAGCGCGCGCCGGGCATGCGGCGCAGCAGATCGAAATGGCTGACCTTGCCCGGATTGGTGAGCCAGCAGCGATAATAGACGAGGAAGCCCTGCGGCAGCTGCGCCGATTCGCCGTTCTGCACATAGGGCGCGCCGGGCGAGTAGGTCGTGGTCGACACGGGCGCGATCGTGTTCGGCGTGACGTCGGCGCGCGCCGCCTTGACGCCGAACAGTTCGGCGGCGAAGCGCCTCGCCTTGGCGACGGGGTCGAAGACCTCCGGCGTCAGCGCGCCGGTCCGGTCCTGGCCGCCGGGCGAACCGGGATCGGGCGGAGGCGTCCAGCCGCCGCCGCCATTGCCGGGCGGGGCGTTGGGATCGGGATTGCAGCCTGCGAGATAGCCGAAATCGCGCCAGTTGTGATTCTGCCCGTGGAAGGCGCTGTTGACATTGGTGTCGAGCATCGCCGGATTGATGTTCGGCCCGATGTTCACCGCGGCGACATAGGGCACCACGGACATTTTCACGTTGGCGTTGTTGGAGACCGAAAACACCGTCTCGACGAAGCTGCGCGCCGACTGCCTGAGCGCCGGCATGTCGTTGACCATCGATCCCGTGGTGTCGAGCACCAGCGCGATCTCGACATTGTTGCCGACGCCGGCGATAGATTCGGCGCGCGCGCTGACCGTCATCCGGCTCTGGCCGAACACTTTCATGAAGCTGGTTTCGACCAGCGCGTCGGCCTGCACCTCGACGCCCGGAACGCCATTCGCGTTGGTGTCGCGCACGCGCAGGTTGAAGGTCTGGATGAGCGTGCTGCCGGCGATGTTGCTGTTGATCGCGGCGAGCGCGGCGGCTTCGCGGTCGGCGCGCGAATAGGCCGCGCCGATCTTCTGGGCCGCTGCGAGCGCGGCCGAGTCGGTCGCCCCCTTCAACTGGACGGAGGCCGAGGAGCCGCGCGAATAGTCGACTGCGGCGCCGACCACGCCGATGAGCGGCAGCAGCGACAGCGCGAAGAGCATGCCGACATTGCCGCGTTCGTTGTCTGCCAGACGCCGGCCCGCCGCGCGCGCCCTGGCGGCCGGCGAAAACGTGTCGAACCTGATCGGGCGGAACATGCGCATGATTTCCATTCAATTGCCGCACAATGGCGCAAGGCGCCGTCATCCGACCTTCGCGCTGAACCATGGACAGAAGCTGAAGACGACATTCGACTCGCGCCGTGGCGGCGCCTGTCGCGGAATTCGACATGCGCGGTGGTGAAAGATCTGCTGCGACAATTCTGAAATCTTTCGCGATCGCGTCCGATCGCGGCTCCGGACCGCCGTCGGCGACCGGCGCGGGCAGGGCGGCAGCCTCCCCTCGCCGGGCGTCGCGCCGGCGCGGCGCGATTTGCCTCGGCCCGCCGGCGTTGCTATGCAGGCGCCCAGCGGCGCGGGTGCGCAGGCGGAGAGGCACGTGGCGGAAAAGCGGATCGACTGGACGCGGCTTTCGACGCTGGTGAGCGTCGCCATCCTGGTCGGCACCGAGGTGGTCGGCGCGTCCTGGGCGGCCGGCTGGGCGATCGGCGGCCTGATGCAGCTGCCGCGCGCCTACAGTCTCGTTATCGAGATCGTGTTCGCCCTGCTCGGCTTCGCCGCGCTGGCGGTGTTCATCAAGAGCGCGCTGCGGCACGAGCCGATCAAGGTCTGAGCCTCACGGACAGGCCGAGAGGACGACGACGTCGGCGCTTTCGCCGGCGCCGGCGATCGTGCGGCAGCCGCCGTCGACGCAGAGCGTCCAGCCCTCGGGCAGGGCGTCCGACCGGCGCAGCGAAATCTCACGCGCCGGAGGAAGGCGCGGCGTCCAGCGCCACCATGTCCCGTCGAAGCGCGCATCCGGCCCCGGCTCCATGCCGGCGCCGCTGCCCTTGACCCGCGCCTCGACGGCGACGAGCGTCGTCGCCTCGATGCGCCAGTCCTCCTCCCAGCGCGTCTTCTCGACCGAATGCGTCCAGGCCAGGGTGAAGGCGGCGACGGCGAGCCGTGTCGCGGTCGCGCCTGCGGTCAGGCACAGGCTCACGCCGCCGCCGCCGCGCTGCGCCGAAGGCCGAAATGCGCGGCGAGAAACAGCGCCGTCAGGGCGAAGCCGATCTCGTCCGTCCACGGCCAGGCGACGATCAGCATGGCGCTCGCCACGAGCGCCAGCGCGCGCTGCCAGACCGGCGTCGGCCGCGCCAGATAACCGATCGAGGCGACGCCGAGCAGGCCGATGCCGAGCGCGGCCTTCGCCGCGACATAGGCGACCGACAGCATGAAGGCCGCGCTCCACGGGTCGACGCCCTTGCCCGCGTGAAGCATCAGCGCCGGCGTGTAGATGGCGATATAGGGCACCACGAAACCGGCGGCGGCGCTGCGCATCGCCTGCAGGCCGCTCGACAGGCCGGACGCCCTGGGGATCGGCGCGGCGGCGAAGGCGGCGAGCGCCACCGGCGGCGTCAGATCCGCCATGATGCCGAAATAGAAGACGAACATGTGCGCGACGATCTGCGGCACGCCGAGATTTGTCAGGATCGGCGCGGCGAGCGAGGCGGTGATGATGTAGTTCGGGATGGTCGGAATGCCCATGCCGAGCACCAGACTGAAGATCATCGTCAGGATCAGCGCGAGCAGGAGATTGTCCTTGCCGAGGCCGATCACGGCGTTGCCGACGATGGTGGCGACGCCGGTCAGGGTCATCACGCCGATGACGATGCCGACCAGCGCGCAGGCGAGGCCCACCGGCAGCGCCTGCCGCGCCCCGTCGGCGAGACTGTCGCGCAGCAGCGCCAGAGTCGCGCGGCCACCGCGCATCGCCGCTGTGGCGAGGATCAGCGCCGCGATCAGCCCGACCAGCGCGAACACGCCGAAGCGCAGCGCCGCCGAGGCGGCGATGGCGAGGCCGATCCAGAAGACGACGCGCAGCGCCGGCGCGCCGAGGCCGAGCCCGATCGCCCCGCCGAGGATGACGACGCAGGTGAGCGCGAGGCCGATCGTGCCGGCATAGAGCGGCGTGAAGCCGGCGAACAGCAGGTAGACCAGCACGGCGAGCGGCAGGATCAGGAACCAGCGCTTGCGCAGCGTCTCGCGCACATTCGGCAGCTCTTCGCGCGGCAGGCCGGCGAGGCCCTTGCGTCCGGCCTCCAGATGCACCGACCAGAAGGCGGCGCCGAAATAGAGGATGGCCGGAATGATCGCGGCCTGCACCACCTCGAAATAGGGGATGCCGAGCGTCTCGGCCATGATGAAGGCGACGGCGCCCATCACCGGCGGCATGATCTGTCCGCCCATCGAGGCGGTCGCCTCGACGCCGCCGGCGAAGCTCGGCGCATAGCCGAAGCGCTTCATCAGCGGGATGGTGAACTGGCCCGTCGCCACCACATTGGCGACGCCCGAGCCGGAGATGGTGCCCATCAGCGCCGAGGACAGCACGGCGACTTTCGCCGGCCCGCCGCGCGCCATGCCGAACAGGCCCATGGCGATGTCGGTGAACAGCTCGATCATGCCGGCGCGCTCGAGGAACGCGCCGAACAGGATGAACAGGAAGATGTAGGTCGCCGACACGCCGGTCGGCGTGCCGTAGATGCCTTCGGTGCCGTAGGCGAGCTGGTCGATCACCTGATCGAGCCCGTAGCCGCGATGATTGAACGGCGCCGGCAGCAGATGGCCGAGCAGCGCATAGGCGAGGAAGGCGCCGGCGATGATCGGCAGCGCCGGCCCCATCATCCGCCACACCATGATGAAAATCGTCGCCAGCGCGACGACGCCCATGACGACGTCGCGCCGCTCGAGATCGCCGGCGCGCAACAGCAGCGCGTCATGATCGATCCACTGATAGGCCGCAACCGCCGCGCCGGCGAGGCCGACCGCCCACAGGAAGGCCCTGGCCGCCGCGCTGCGCGCCGTCAGATGCGCATAGAGCCCCGCCGACAGCAGGATGAGGAAGCCGACATGCGCGGCGCGCACGATCTGCGCGGGCAGTACCGCATAGAGCGACACGGCGAGCTGGAACGTCGCGAAGGCGAGCGCGACGGCGAACAGCGCGCGCCCTGTCGCTCCGCCCCCGAAACCGCTCGGCAGCCCGTGCTCGGGATCGACGGCGGCGGCCGGCGCGTCGGTTGCGGTCGTGGCTGTTGAGGACATGCGCAATCCGGCTCGGGACGTCATGAAAAAAGCGCGGCCGCCGGCGCGGCCGCGCGCAGGCGTCAGCGGCGTCCGAAGTTCATTTCAGCACGCCCTTTTCCTTCCAGTATTTCTGCGCGCCGGAATGCAGCGGCACGGGCATGCCGTCGAGCGCCGTCTCGGCCTTGATCGCCCGCGCAGCCTGATGCGCGGCGACGAGATCGGGCACGTTGTCGTAGGCCGTCTTCGTCATCTGGTAGACGAGTTCGTCCGACGCGTCGGCGCGCGTGACGAGATAGTTGATCACCGCGGCGGTGGCGACGTCCGCATCCTGCCCGCCATAGGTCTTGGCCGGGATCGTCGCCTTGACGTAGGGGGCGCCGATCTTGTCGACGATCGCCGCCGGTATTTCGACGACCACGATCTCGACCGAGGTGGACAGGTCGCGGATCGAGGCGACGCCGAGACCGGCCGATTGCAGCGTCGCGTCGAGCTGACGATTCTTCATCAGATCGACGGATTCGGCGAAGGGCAGATACTCGATCTTGCCGAGATCCTTGTAGGCGAGGCCGGCCGCCCCGAGGATGGCGCGGGCGTTGATCTCGGTGCCGGACTTCGGCGCGCCGACCGACAGGCGCTTGCCCTTGAGATCCGCAAGCGTCCTGATGCCGGACTCCTTCGAGGCGACGATCTGCACATAGTTCGGATAGATCGCGCCGACGCCGCGCAGCTTGTCGAGCTTGGACTTGAAGCCGGCGTCGGCGTCGCCCGCCCAGGCAAGCGCCAGCGAGTCGCCCAGGGTGAAGGCGATTTCGCCCTTGCCCTGCTGCAGGAGGTTCAGGTTCTCGACCGAGGCCTTGGTCGCCTGCACCGAGGGGCGCGCCCCCTTGATCTTGTCGGTGTAGAGCTTCGACAGCGCGACGCCGAGCGGATAGTAGACGCCGGACGTGCCGCCGGTCAGCACGTTGATGAAATCGTCCGCCTTCGCGCTCGCCGCGCTCATCGCCATCGCCGCGGCCGCGGCCAGCGCGCAGAGTTTGCCCGTCCGTTTCGCCATCATCATCCTCCCTGCGCGCGCTCGCGCGTCATGGTCGAATCTGTTTCACGGTCGGGGCGGAATCTCAAGGCCGGCGCGGCGCCCCGGTTTGACAGGCCGGCGGGCTGCGCCTAGGTCCGGCCGGGGTTCGGAGCCGCGCGAGAATGACGATCGACCGACGTGATTTCCTGACAGGCGCCTGCGCCGCGGCGGCCGCTCTGAGCGCGCCTTCCGGGGCCGGCGCCGCGGCGCTGCGCCTCGGCCCGGCCCAGCCCTTCGGCCGCAACGTGCTGATCGATCTCGTCGCCCGGCTCGCCGCCGGGCCGTATCGCGCCCCGCCGCAGCCTTCGCCCGAGATCGTCGGCAAACTCGACTACGACGCCTGGGGCAAGATCCGGTTCCGGCCCGATCACGCCCTGTTCGCCGAGGGGCCGGGGCGCTTTCCGGTCGCCTTCTTCCATCTCGGCATGTTCTTCCGCAAATCGGTCGCCATGCATGTCGTCGAGAACGGCGCGGCGCGCGAGATTCTCTACGATCCCGCGATGTTCGACATGCCGGCGGATTCGCCGGCCCGCGACCTGCCGGCGAGCGCCGGCTTCGCCGGCTTCCAGATTCGCGAGCCGCGCGACGGCGCGCTGGACTGGCGCAAGAACGACTGGGTCGCCTTTCTCGGCGCCGCCTATTTCCGCGCCATCGGCGAGCTCAAGCAATACGGGCTGTCGGCCCGCGCCGTGGCGATCGACGTCGCCGAGGCGGGCCGCGCCGAGGAATTTCCCGATTTCACGCAGATCTGGTTCGAAACGCCGCGCCCCGACCGGCCGGACGAAATCGTCGTGCATGGCCTGCTCGAGGGGCCCTCGATCGTCGGCGCCTGCAGCTTCGTCATGCGTCGCGGCGCCGGCGTGATCATGGATGTCGAACAGCATCTGCGTCTGCGCGCGCCGGTCGCGCGCTTCGGCCTGTCGCCGCTGACCTCGATGTACTGGTATTCCGAGACGCGCAAGCCGACCGCCGTCGACTGGCGGCCGGAGGTGCACGATTCCGACGGTCTGGCGCTGTGGACGGGCGCCGGCGAGCGCCTCTGGCGTCCGCTCAACAACCCGCCGCGCACCATCGTGTCGGCCTTCGGCGACGACAATCCGCGCGGCTTCGGCCTCATGCAGCGCGACCGCGTCTTCGACCACTATCAGGATGGCGTCTACTACGAGCGCAGGCCCTCGCTGTGGATCGAGCCGCGCGGCGGCTGGGGCAAGGGCGCCGTGCAACTCGTCGAGATTCCGACCGACGACGAGATCCACGACAACATCGTCGCGATGTGGGTTCCCGAACGCGCCGCCCGCGCCGGCGACGTGGTCGATCTCGCCTTCCGCATGCACTGGCTCGCCGACGAGCCTTATCCGACGCCGCTCGGGCGCTGCGTCGCGACGCGGCTCGGCAATGGCGGCCAGCCCGGTCAGCCGCGGCCGCAGGGCGTGCGCAAGTTCATGGTCGAGTTCCTCGGCGGGCCGCTCGCGGCGATCCCCTTCGGCGTCAAGCCCGAGCCGATCCTGTCGGCCTCGCGCGGGAGCTTCTCGTATGTCTTCGCGGAGGCGGTGCCGAACGAGGTGAAAGGCCACTGGCGCGCCCAGTTCGACCTGACCGTGACCGGCGAAGAGCCGGTCGAGATGCGTTGTTACTTGCGCGCCGGCGATCAGATCTTGACCGAAACCTGGGCCTATCAATACCACCCGTTCTGAACCCGCCGCGGGCGGCGATTCGGGGGACAACGGCGCCATGGCCCGGGGCAGGGACGACGCGAACGCCGGCGACTGGCTCGATCAGGGCCTGTCCTTCGTCTTCATCACGCTGCTCAGCTTCGCCGCGCTGGCGATCGTCTGGGCGCTGATCGAGACGTTCACCTCCGTCCGCTTCGAGCCGATGTGGCTGCGCCGCGCCATGGTCGTCGCGATGGCGCTGGCGAGCCTCGGCATGGGCCTGCGCGCGGCGCGGCGCGCCCGAGCGCGCCGGCCGCGCGCCGCCACGACCCGGCCGGCGCCCGCGACCGCGCCAACACCCTCGAGGTCGAAATCGCCGCCTGCCCCGAGCGTCGCCGCGCCTGAACCCGTGACCGCCATTCCGCAATCGCGGCTCGACCTTGTCATGCGGCCGGCGGCGCGCACTGCGGCGGCGATCCCGGCGGCCGTCGCGACTCCCGCCGCCGCGCCGAAACCTCCGCCTGCCGGTTCGATCCTCGAGACGGCGCGCTATCGCCCGATCGTGTTCCGCGAGATCTATCCGCCGCCGGCCGAACCGGGCCTGTCGTTCTATGGCGGCGCGCCGGTCGCGCCGGCGGGCTTCGCCTGGCCGCGGTCTGGCGACGCGCCGCTGCATTTCGTCATGCAGTGGGACTGCGCCGAGCTCGCGCGCCTCGATCCGACCGGCCTGCTGCCGCGCGAGGGCGCGCTGTATCTGTTCGGCGATCTGGCCTGGCGCGCCGACCTGCCGTTCCGCTTCGTCCACGCCGCCGGTCCTGCGACGGGTTGGACGGCGCTGGCGCCGCCGCCCGATCTCGGCCCGCTCTATGGCGATGAAGGCGCGCATTGCTGCCCCTACGCTTCGCCGCATCTGCCCGAAGCCGAGCAGGGCGCGCCAAACCTGTTGCCGCGCTGGCCCTTCACGCCGCTCGTCATCGACTATCCGCCGGTCGTCCACGACGACGAGGACGAGGATGACGGGACCGGCCGCATCTACTGGACCGAGCGCTCCGGCGTCGGCGAGGCGCTGCTCGCCGCGCAGAACAGCGCGGATTCGGCGCCTGTCGAGGCCGCCGGCCCGCGGCCCGGCGGCGTCGCGCGGCCGTTCCCGGCCTTTCCGCACGACTATGCGGCGGCGCGCGCGGTCTGCGCCAAAGCGATCGACGCGTTGCGGCGTCCGCAATATCTCAGCGCCTACACCTTCCTGCCTGAACTCGAGCCTGATGCGCGCATGGCGACGGCGAAGCTCTGGCTCGACGAGGCGATCGCGCAGTTCCGCGCCGCCGCGCGCCGTCCGCCGCGCGCCGCGACGACGCAGGACGAAGCCGACAGGTTCTGGGCCTGGGTCGAGTCGATCGCGCCGACCTTCGGCTATGGCTTCCCCGATCTCGTCGAGACCTGCGTCAATGTCAGCCTCGGGATCGGCAGCGAGGGCGTCGGCGCGCTTCCCGCCGATTTCGTTGCGCGCAACGCCCGCCGACACAGGCTCGCGAGCGAAACGACGCGCACCGAATACGAGCATGAATTCATCGCCCGGTCCGGCCTTCCCCGCGAGGAGGCGCAAAAGCTCTGGCGCGAAAAGAGTGAGGCGAAAACACTGATCGAGGTGCGCGACGTCCACGCCCCGACGCCCAATCACATGTTCGGCCCGCCGAGCTATGTGCAGGGCGACGTCGAGGAGCTGATCGACGACCGGCTGCTGCTGCTGGAGCTGAGCACGACGCAGCCGATCGGCTTCGAACTCGGCGAAGGCGTTCTGCAGTTCCTGATTCGACCCGACGACCTCCGCGCCGGCCGGTTCGATCGCGTCGAACTGGTGCAGACCGGCTATTGAGGCGGCGCGTCTGTCAGCCCTCGCGCCCGTCGAGCAGGATCGGGCGACCATGCGGCGTCGCCGCAGCCGCCCGCGCCCAGGCGTCGCGCTTGTCGGACAGGGCGCCGGGCGTCGTCACGCCCTTGCGCGCCAGCAGCGCTTCCAGCGTCGCCAGCCAGTGATCCCAATAGGTGTCGCCGAGATCGGGATCGCCGCGCGACTGCGCGGCGCGAATTTCCTCGGCGAGCGCCGTCGCCCATTCCGGCCAGCCGAACACGCCGCGCGCATGCAATTCGAGCGTGAAGGCGAAGGCCCGCGCCTGCCAGGGCTCGGCGAAGACCGGCCCGCCGGCGTCGCGCGGGATGGGATGCGTCGCGTCGAGGGCGTCGAGCGCATTCTGCGTCGCCTGTCCGGTCGACATCTCGGTCATTGCGCGGGCTCCAGATAAGGCTCCCACGCGTCGATCGTCACGACCAGCGTCGGATCGGCGTCCTCGCCCCACAAGTCGCGGCCGGCGAAGCGCACCGTGTAGCACCAGTGCGGCTGTTCGCCCTGATCATGCGCATTCGCGTCGGGAAAGACGAAGACGCCGCGCACGCTCTCGATTGCGCCGACGCGCCCGCGCGCATAGCGCGGCAGCCGCGTGTGGTGGGCCGGGTTCATCAGCTTCGCGCGCACGCGATCGCCGACGGCGAAACGCGCCGGCGCCGGCGCGGGCCGGTCATAGGGCGAACCCTTCGCCAGAACGGCGGCGACGTCCTCGGCCACCAGCTTGCGCTTTGCCGGCGGCGCCGGCCGGAGCGCGCGGCCGGCGGCGATCTCGTCGGCGCCGACGAAGCCCTTGCGCGCCAGATTGTTCTGCAGTGCGGCGAGCCAGATCTCATAGTAGCTGTGCGTCAGATACCAGCCGGGCTCGAGCGACTCGCGCTCGAAGCGGTTGCGATCGCCCGTCCATTCGCCCATGCCGTTGCAGGCCAGCGTGACGGCGAGCGCGCGCTTCTCCCACTCTGCGTGAAAGACCGGCTCGTCCTGCTCCGGCCGCACCGGGCCGAAGCTGGTCATGCCGCCGAGGTCCTGCGCGCCGTTCATGTCGACGCCTCCTTGTGCGCAAGCCCGGCCGGCGTCATTGCGAGGCCCGTGCCGATCATGCTGTCGCGCGTCACGAGGTCGGCGAGGCGCGCCTCGCTCCAGCCTTCGGTTCCTGACGGGCGCATCGGGATGACGAGGTAGCGCAGCTCCGCCGTCGAGTCCCAGACGCGGATTTCCGTCGTCGCCGGCAGTTCGACGCCGAAATCGCGCAGCACGCCGCGCGGATCGATGACGACGCGCGAGCGATAGGGCGCCGACTTGTACCAGACCGGCGGCAGGCCGAGCACAGGCCAGGGATAGCAGGAGCACAGCGTGCAGACGACGATGTTGTGGCGCGCCGGCGTGTTCTCGAGCGCCACCATGTGTTCGCCCTGCCGACCGGCGAAACCGAGTTCGGCGATGGCCGCCGTCGCGTCCCGATACAACCGCGCGCGGAAGGCCGGATCGCTCCATGCGCGGGCGACGACGCGCGCGCCGTTGCGCGGGCCGATCTTCGTCTCATAGGTCTCGACGATGAGGTCGAGCGCGGCCGGATCGATCAGGCCCTTCTCGACGAGGATCGATTCCAGCGCGCGCACGCGCAACTCGACTTCGGCGAGATGCGAATGATCATGATCGTGATCGTGATCGTGATGGTGATGATCGTCGCGGTGCGTCATCTCGCCTCCTTCGACGTGAAGCATAGCACGGACCGGCGGGGCGTCATCATTGACGCGCCTTCGCGCGCCGCGCATGGTCGCGACGCAGCGGAGGCGCGCGATGAAGGCGGCGGAACTTTTCGACATGAACGGCGAGGTCGCGCTGGTGACCGGCGCTTCGTCCGGCCTCGGCGCGCGCTTCGCCCGGGTGCTGGCCGCCAATGGCGCGAAAGTCGTCGCGCTGGCCCGGCGCGCCGACCGTCTCGCCGCGCTTGTCGGCGAGATCGAGGCGGCGGGCGGAACCGCGCTCGCGGTCGAGGCGGACGTCGCCGACCGGGCGGCGATGCAGCGCGCCTTCGACGCGGCCGAGGCCGCCTTCGGAACCGTTGGCGTGCTGATCAACAATGCCGGCCTCGCCCGTCCCGGCCGCGCGCTCGACCTGCCGGAGGCGGACTGGCGCGCCACCATGGACGTCAACCTCGACGCCGTCTGGCGGACGGCGCAGATCGCCGCCCAGCGCATGGTCGCCGCCGGCAGGCCGGGGGCGATCGTCAACACCGCCTCGATCGCCGCCTTCGTCGTCGAGCGCGGCCTGTCGGCCTATGCGGTGAGCAAGGCGGCGGTCGCGCAGCTGACCCGCGCGCTGGCGCTCGAGCTCGGGCCGAAGGGCGTGCGCGTCAACGCCATCGCGCCCGGCTACATCGTCACCGAGATCAACGAGGCCTTTCTGACAGGGGAGGCCGGCCAGCGCATGGCGAAGAAGATACCGCTCGGCCGGATCGGCGAAACGGGCGACCTCGACGGCGTGTTGCTGCTGCTGGCCTCGCGTGCCGGCCGCTGGATCAACGGCGCGATCTACACAGTCGACGGCGGCCACAATCTCGTCGGCGCCTGAGCGGCGCGACAACCCGCCGCGACGGGCTTTGACCCGCATCAAGGCGAATTGTTCGACGCCGCAGACTCTATCCGCAGGCCGAGGGGGCGTACGCGGAGAGCGTCACATGTGGAAAATCGCGCTGCTGATCTGGATCATGGTCGGCACGACCGTCGCCGGGATCGCCTTCCTGATCGTGCTGGCGACGCCCGGGCTCGCGACCCAGGCGGCCAGGTATGCGCCCTATGCGATCGCGCTCGGCTTCTGCATCGGCGCCTATGCATCCTGGGTCGTGGCGCGGAAGATCGCGCCGAACGGGCTCGGCTAGAGACGGGCGCCCGGGCGGCGTCGAGGGCCACCGCCGCGGCCGGCGCATATGTCGACGACAGACGCCGCTTCTGACGCCGGGCCCCGGGCAGGCGTTCCGGATCCGCATCGTCTCGAGGCGGACGGGCGCCTCGCCAGATCGCCTCAGTCCTGGCGCCGCCCTGCGGTCGGCGGGCGCCAGCGGCGATAGGCGTCGAATGCCTGCTTTTTCGTCTCCTTGTCCGCGCCGATCAGGCCCTTGCGGTTGAAGCCTCTCTGGAAGCCGGTCTGCCGACGCTCGGAGCGGAAATCGTAGAGCAGCCAGACCGCGACGCCGCGGACGTAGTCGCTGGCTGCGATGCGGGTCAGCTGCGCCTCGAGGAAGTCGGCCTGCCAGTCCTCGCTGAAGAGCAGGCGGCCGGCGCCGCGGCGGCCATGCGCGGCGTCCGCCCCCGTCTCGCTGACGATCACAGGCCTGTCGGGACTCGAATTGGCGAGCAACCGGTCGAGCCCCGAGAAGTCCGGTTCGTACCAGCCGAAATACTCGTTGACGCCGATGACATCGAGATGGCCCGCCAGCCTGTCCTCGATCGTGAATCTGTCCCGGTTGATGAGGCAGGCGGCGGAGGTCAAGCGCGAGGGATCGAGCCGCTTCGCCGTCGCCGCGAGATCGGCCATGAACGCCAGGCGGGCGTCGGTGTCGGCATTTTCGTTGCCGACGCCCCAGATGACGATGCTGGCGCGGTTGATGTCGCGCAGGATCAGCTCCGAGAGTTGGTTGCGGGCGTCGGCGAGGGTCGCCGGATTGGCGAAGTCGATGGCCCAGTAGACCGGGACCTCCGCCCAGAGCATCAAGCCTTCCTCGTCGGCGATGCGGGCGACGTGCTCATGGTGCGGATAATGAGCGAGGCGCAGGAAATTGCAGCCCAGTTCCCTGGCGTGCCGAAACCGTCGGCGGACGTCCGCCTCGGTCGAGACCTTGCCGAGCGCGAGGTCGTCCTCATGGACGCAGACGCCCTTGAGCCAGACCGGGCGACCATTCAGAAGCAGGTCGGTTCCTTGCGTTGCGACGGTGCGGAACCCGATGCGCTCCCTGACGGCGTCGTCCGCGTGCCGAACGACCACGTCATAGAGCCGCGGCCGCTCGGGCGACCACAGTTCGGGCGCGGCGTCGACAATGATCGCGCCGCGGCCGGCATGGACCTCGATGGACGCCTTCAGCGCCAGCGCGTCGATCTCGACGTCGGCCTCGCCGTCGATGGCGTCCGACAGGGCAATGTCGACGCGGATTCTCCGACGGTCGGGCATGAGCGCGACCGAGACGTGGCGGATGAAGACGGGCGGCAATCGCGCCAGCGACACCTCGCGGTAGAGGCCGCCGTAGTTGAACCAGTCGAAATGGTGCATCGGCGCGCGGTCGGACCGGCGGCGGTTCTCCACGAAGACCTGCAGGCGGTTGCGGCCCGGTTTCAGATGCGCCGTCGCCTCGACTGAGAACGGCGTCGATCCGCCGACATGGCGGCCGATGTAGGTTCCAGTGAGAAACACCAGCGCCGCGTAATTCGCGCCGCCGAAGCCCAGAACCGCGCGTTCATCCGTCGGCCCTGGCGTCCAGTCGATCCAGCGCGTGTACCATGCGCCACCTTCGAAATGGGTCCATTCGGGCTTCAGCACGTTCCAGCAGGAGGGCACAGGGACGCGCTCGCCAGCCTCGATGTCGTAGTCGCGCGGAACCGCCCATTGCGAGGGCGGCGCATCGTCCAGCGCGTGCCATTTTTGACGCAGGCCCTCGTCGAAGAGGTCGAGCGTCATCCGCCATTCGCCGTCGAGGCTCTCCACCTTGCGGCCCGCAAGCGTCACCAGCGTCTGCGCGGTGGCGAGCCCGGCGAGATAGGGCCTGGCGTAGTCCTCGTCGTGGAGGTGATGGAAGGGGTCGTCGGGCGTCTCGTCCGTCATGACTTTCGATGCCAGTCGGCGCAGCGGTAGCCGATGCCGATCATTCTGCGGAAGCGCCAGTTCCATCGGCCCGGCCAGAGCACGTCTGCAATCATGGCGATGGCGATCCAGCGAAACCAGGTCGCAAAGGTGTTCGAGAGGCCCTGCGGCTCCTCATATCCCTTCACCCAACCGTCCTGTCGGCGGACGCCCGTCCTGACATCGCAGAAGCCGCCGTCGGCATTCTGGAAGGCGAGCAGCGCGCCCAGCATCGCGGTCAGCCAGGCTTCGATCTCATGCCGGCGATGGTCGATCAGCCGCCAGCCATGGACGAGCACGTCGACGAGATCGACATCGATGCAGGCGCTGTCGATGCGCGGCGGTCGAGACAGGCAATAGTCGATCGCCCTGTCCTGACCCTCGAGCTGCCGGCGCTCGTGATACCAGATGTGGAAATTGTGCATGGAGCCCGCGAAGGCGTGCAGCATGCGGGTCGGGTCCGAGAGCTGGCCGACGCCCCAGAAGCCGGTCGTCGGCTCGCGCAGCCGGTCGTGCCAGGCGAACAGGATTTCGAGCGCCGCGCGCACCCTCGCCGCCGCCTCGGCGTCGCCGACGCGGCGCAGCAGCAGCAGGAAGCCCGCCAGGTTCACGATATTGTTGCCCTCCTGCCAGGGATCGCGCAAATCCCGATCGGCAAGCCAGGCCTTGAGCGTCAGGGGTTCGAGCCAGGGCTCGATGAAGGCGAGGTTCGGCCTGCGGCCCGGCGCGAGCGCCTCGATCGCTCCGAGGCTGTAGTTGGTGACGTGCCAGTCGATATAGCGCCAGGTCTCGGCGGCGTCCGGCTTCTTGAAAATGTCGCCGTCAACCATGCCCGGAATGCGGAAACGGCCATCGGCCAGTCGATGGGCCTCCATCCAGTCGACGAGGTCCTGCCGGCCTGCGTCGGCTGCGCCGTCGAGGCCGCCGACAAGATCAAGGCACATGACGCCATTGTACGTGCCGGGCAGCAGGACGCCCGGCCAGTCACGCGCGCTGTGGAACGGGCTGATGCGCAGCACGCCGGCGGGCGCATCCGGCGCCTGCAGCGAACGAAGGAAGGCGATCGTGCGTCCGCGCGCGGCGTCGATGTCCGCAGCAAGGTCCGGTTTCGAGTCAGCTTCGCGCCGCATCGCCTCAGCCTTTCACCGCGCCTGCCGCCATGCCTTCCATCGCCCGCTTCTGGGCGAGCAGGAACAGGACGGTGATCGGCAATGTCGTCAACACGGCCAGCGCCATGATGCCCTGGAAGTTCGAGCCGAGCTCGCTGTTCATGGACAGGAGCGCCACTGGCAAGGTGTAGGTGTCCGGCGAACGCGAAATCACCATAATGGGGAACCATTGCGACCAATTCAGCAGGAAGGTGATAAGCGCCACCGTCGCCGTGATCGGCGCGGCCATGGGGAGCACGACGCGGGTCAGGATCCGCCATTCGCTGGCGCCGTCGATGATCGCGGCCTCGATCACCTCCGGCGGGATCTTGCGGAAGAACTGTTCGAACAGGAAGAACTGCAGCGGGCCGAGCGCGAGGAACAGGATGATGCCGGCGTAGCTGCCGAGCAGGCCCAGCCGGAACATCACGAGATAGACCGGAATCACGAGCAGCATGTAGGGGTACATGATCGTCACGAGAAAGCCGTAGCGGATGAGCGCGAAGCCAGGAGCCTTCGGCCTTCGCGTCAGCGCATAGGCGCCGAGCGCGGTGACGATGACGCCGAGCAGCGTCGACAGCGTGGTGATGACCAGAGAGTTGGTCACGTAGGTCGCAAGATGGACGCCGCCGATGCGACCGATCTCGGTGAAGATCGAGAAGCTCAGCGTTTCAGGCCAGGGACGCAGCGGCGCGGACATGATGGCGCGCGTCGGCCGGAACGCCGATACGATCATCCACCAGTAGGGGTAGAGGAACAGCAGGCTCGTCAGGATGGCGAACGCATAGGCCGCGGCCTGCAGCGGGCGATTGACGGCGCGGTCGTTCATTGGCCGGGCTCGCGGTCGCCAATGCGGTAGGCGGTCAGCGACAGGCCGATCACGATTGCGAAAAGGATCGTCGCCATCGCCGTCGCCTCGCCGTAGCGGGCCTGATCGAAGAGCTGGTAGGCGTAGTAGCTGACGAAGTTGGTCTGGTCGTTCGGACCGCCCTTGGTCATCACCACGACCACCGTGAAGGTCTTGAGAAACTGGATCAGCGCATAGACCGTGTTGATGACGAGCGCTGGCCGAAGCTGCGGCAGGATGACATAGCGCCAGCGCTGCCAGGCCGTCGCGCCATCGATCTGCGCCGCCTCCTCGAGCGCCCGGTCGCGGATCGCAAGATTGGCCAGGAAGATGATCATGTAGAACCCGGCATGGTGCCAGAGCTCGGCGATGAGGAGCGAGAGCATCGCCGTATCGGCGCTGGAGAGCCCGCCGAAAGCCGGCAGGCCGAGCATTTTGAGCGCGGCGTTGATCGCCCCGAAGGAGCGGTCGTAGAGCCAGCGCCAGACGACGTAGCCGGCGACGTCCGGGGTGATCACCGGCAGAAAAATGGCGAGGCGGAAGAACAGGGCGCCGCGTCTGAGCAGGGCCGAGTCGAGCAGCACTGCAAATCCGAACGCGAAAGCGAGATTCGCGACGACGGACAACACGGTGTAGAGCAGCGTGCGCCAGAGCGAGGCCAGGAACAGCGGGTCGGCCAGCACGGCTGCGTAATTGGCGAGGCCGACATAGCTCGGGTTCGGCCTGAGCGCCGTGGCCGAGGCGGTGAACGAGACCTGGATCGACAACAGGATCGGCCAGACGCCGAAGAGGATCGTCAGCGCTGCGAACGGGGCCACGAAGAGGTAGAAGACGCGGTCCCGCGCCAGGCTTGCGAAAAACGCGTTCATCTGCCGCCGTCCTGTCGCAGGCGCCCGCCGGCTGCGGACCGGCGGGCCGGCGCCGTGACCGTCACCCCTTCAGCTTCGCGGCGAGCTCGCGCATCTCCCTGGCGGTCTCCGCGATGAAGGCCTTCCAGTCCGCCGGCGGATTGGAGATGCCGGCGAGCAGCTTGCGGTGAAAGGCGGCTTCCAGCTCCGGGTAGAAGGGATGGATCGACTCGGGGAAGTCGTAGGCGGCCAGCCGGTGCTCAGCCTTGGCGAAGTACTGCGAGCGCGGCGACAGTTTCGACACGTCGAGATCCTTGCGGACGCCCGCGCCGACATTCTCCAGCGAGGCCTGCTGCGCCGCCTTTGTGAGCATGAAGGCCGCGAACTCCTGCGCCAGCGCCTTGTTGGGCGAATTCTCCGGGACCGCCACGCCGCGCATACCGCCGATGACGACGGCGTTCTGGCGGTCGGCCGCAAATTTCGGCCAGGGGCCCGAGACGAAGTCGCCGTTCAGGACGTTGGCGCCGTCCCACTTCCTGACGTTCCAGTCGCCGACCCGGAACATGCCGCCGCGGCCGCCCTCGATCACCTGGTACATCTCGTTGAAGGAGTGGTTGATGGTGTCGGGCGCGACGAATTTGTAGGTGGAGTAGGTCTTGAGGAATTCCTCGAGCACCTGCGCATGGGCCGGTTGGTCGATGGTGATCTTGCCCTCCGGATCGATCAGCGTGTGGCGCAGACCCGAACCGAAGGTGAAGAGGTCGAGCATGTGGATGAGGTCGCGCGGCTTGGCGGCCTGCAGCGCCAGCCCGAAGGTGTCGGCCTGGCCGTTGCCGTCGGGGTCCTTGTCGCGGAAGGCGGCCGCAAGCGTCTTCACCTCGTCCCAGGTCTCGGGGAACTTGCCGCCGTTCTTGTCGAGCCAGCTCTTGCGCACGCCGAACGCCATCTGGACGCGTTGGATCGGAATGATGATCTGGCGCCCCTTGAAGGTGGCGACGCGGAGATCATCCTCGGAGAGAAACGACTTGTCTGCGATCGCCGCGGTAAGGGCGGTCAGGTCCATGATCTTGTTCGTCTGCGTCTGGACGCGGATGACGCGCTCGTAGTTGTTGAAGACGAGATCGGGAGCCGTGTCGGTGTTCAACGCGCTGATGACGCGGCCGAACCACTGGTCCGTCGGAAAGCTCTGCGAGCGCACCGTGACGCCCGGCTTCGTCCTGGCGAATTCCGCCGACAGCGCCTCGAACCACTTGACGCCGTTGTCGCCGAGGTCGTGCCAGACCGTCAGCTGCTGCGCCTTCGCAGGCAAGAGCGAAGCCGCAACCGCAACGGCGGCGACGAGAAGATTGCGCACTGTGCCCATCCGTTCCTCCCGGGCTGATGAACCGCCGGCTGACCGCCAGGCCGGACGCCGCTCCTTGACTTTCGGGGAAAATCAAGGAAAACGTTTTCCTTAAGCCCAACCTATCACCCCTGCTCGAAAGCGCAAGCGGCCATGACGCGCAGCGGCGCCGGTTCATCCATCAAGGCCGTCGCCGCGCTGGCCGGCGTCTCGATCGCGACGGTGTCGCGCGTCGTGAACGGCGTCGCCAACAAGGCGTCTGCGGAGACGACGGCGCGCGTCCGCAGCGCCGTTGCGGCGCTCGACTACCGGCCGGCGAGCGCCGGGCGCGCGCTGAGGCAGCGAACGAGCCGGCTGGTCGCCGTCCTCGCCGCCAACCTCGCCAACCCCGCAATGGCCGCGATCGCCGCTTCGGCGGAGATCGCATTGCGCAAGCGCGGCCTCGTGATGGTGCTCTGCGACACGCATGACCGGCCGGCGCTGCAGGACGAATATCTGAAGGAGATGCAGGCGCAGCAGGCCCGCGCGATCGTGCTGCTCGCGGCGGTCGAGAGCCCGATGCTCGCGGCGATGCGCGGCGGCCCGACGCCGATCGTCTTCGTCAACAGGCGCGATCCTGCCGGTTCCGCCGGCCTGCATGTGGGGATCGACAATGCGGCGGCGGGCAGGGAGGTCGCGGTTCATTGCCTGGACGCCGGAGCGCGGACGATCGCGATCATCCACGGATCGCTCGCTTCGTCGGCGACGTCGGAACGGGTCAGAGCCGTGCGCGAGGCGCTCGCTGCAAGGGGCGTTCCGCACGCCTCGGTAGTCGTAGAGACGGCGGAAGACGACGATCACCTGGCGATCGGCTACCGATCCGCAAAACGCCTGCTCGAACGGTCGTCGCCCGTCGACGCCGTGATATGCACGAGCGACCTGATCGCCTTCGGCGCACACCGCCGCTACGTCGAGGACGGTGGGGCGCCGCCGCGGTTGGTCGGCTTCGACGACAGCCCGCTGAACGACTGGATCGCGCCCTGGCTGACGTCGGTGCGCATCCCTTACGAAAACTACGGCGAAGCGATCGTCTCCCTGCTGGCGGCGGATGACAGGGCGCCCGCCGCGCGTATCGTTCCCTACCGTTTGATGGTGCGCGACGGGCCGTCGAGAAACCGTGGCCGATGAAGCTCGCGGACTGTCGGCGCCCCGGACATGCGGGCTCGAACGCCATGCGAGCGCTTTCCGCAAGCGGCTGGCGTTGCGTATGAATCCCGGGAAGAATGGAAACCGCGGCGCAGCGCGGGGTGGATGGTGGGCGCGACAGGGATCGAACCTGTGACCCCTACCATGTCAAGGTAGTGCTCTTCCGCTGAGCTACGCGCCCACAGGCGAAGCGGGTATATCCGCCGGCCCCGGCGGGCGCAAGCACAACGTCGGAGCCGGCCGGGCCGATGCGGCGTCCGGGGGCTGGCGCTCTTGCAATGGCGTTATGTTATATTATAACGGCTCTGTCGCCGGCGATCCGGCGGGAGATTTCGCCCGGCATGACGTCTACGCCACTCTCCGCGCCGCGCGCCGGCGCAGCCGCGCCCGCTCCGCATGATTGCGGGGGCGGGACTGCGCATGCGCACGAGCATGGCCCTCCGCCGGTCCCGCTATCCGCCGGGGCGAACGATCAGGCGCGGCGGTCTGCCCGGGCGCCGGCCTCGCTGCTGCGCCTGTCGGCGGGCGCGCGGCTGACCGGCGCCGCGCTGATCGCCGGGGGGCTCTGGCTCGCCGTCATCTGGGCGCTGCGATGACCGCGCTGCGCTTCCGCGATCTGACGCTGGCCTATGACGGGCATCCCGTCGTCCACCATCTCGACGGGGCGGTGGCGCGCGGCGCGCTCCTTGCCGTGGTCGGCCCCAATGGCGCCGGCAAGTCGAGCCTCCTGAAGGCGATCGTCGGACAGCTGACGCCGGCGGGCGGCGCGCTTGAGGTCGATCCGGCCCTGCGGCGCCGGCTCGCCTATCTGCCGCAGGCCGCCGAGGTCGATCTTTCCTTTCCGCTCAGCGTCTATGATTTCGTCGCCATGGGCCTGTGGCGCGAGCTCGGCCCGTTCCGCGGCGTCGGCCGCGAGGCGGCGGCGCGCATCGCGGCGGCGCTCGCCGCGGTCGGGCTGGACGGTTTCGAGGCGCGGCCGATCGGCGCGTTGTCGGGCGGGCAGCGCCAGCGCATGTTCTTTGCGCGGCTGGCGCTGCAGAAGGCGGAGCTGATCCTGCTCGACGAGCCGTTCAACGCCATCGACGAGCCGACCAAGCTCGATCTGTTCGCGCTGGTCGAACGCTGGCATGGCGAGGGCCGCACGGTGGTCGCCGTGCTGCACGATCTGGCGCTGGTGCGCGCGCGCTTTCCGCAGACGCTGCTGCTCGCCCGCGACGTCGTCGCCTGGGGGCCGACCGCGACGGTCCTGTCGCCGGTCAATCTCGCCCGCGCCGCCGGCATGGTCGAGGCTTTCGATCCCGCCGCTGACCTTTGCGCGAGCGCGGCGTGATGCTCTTCGACCTCGTCATCGCGCCCTTCGCCGACTTCGGCTTCATGCGCCGCGCGCTGGTCGGGGCGGTGGCGCTGGCGCTGTCGGGCGCGCCGATCGGCGTCTTTCTGCTGCTGCGGCGCATGAGCCTGATGGGCGATGCGATGGCGCACGCCATCCTGCCCGGCGCGGCGCTGGGCTATCTCGTCGCCGGTCTGTCGCTCGGCGCGATGACGCTCGGCGGATTGCTCGCAGGTCTTGTCGTGGTCGTGCTCGCCGGCCTCGTCGCGCGCTGGACGACGCTGCGCGAGGACGCCTCGCTCGCCGCCTTCTACCTGCTCTCGCTTGCGCTCGGCGTCGTGCTGATGTCGGCGCGCGGCTCCAGCGTCGATCTGATGCGCGTGCTGTTCGGCTCCGTTCTGGCGCTCGACGACGCGACGTTGCTGCTGCTGGCGAGCGTCTCGAGCCTGACCTTGCTCGGTCTGGCGCTGCTCTACCGGCCGCTGGCGCTCGAGACCGTCGATCCGGGATTTCTCGCCACGGTGAGCCGGGCCGGGCCGATCGCCCATATCGGCTTCCTGATGCTGCTGGCGCTCAATCTCGTCGCCGGCTTCCATGCGCTGGGCACGCTGCTGTCGGTCGGGCTGATGATCCTGCCGGCGGCGACGGCGCGACTGTGGACGCGGGACGTCACCGCGATGATCGGCGTTGCGATGGCGAGCGGCGTCGCCGCCAGCGTCATCGGCCTGCTGATCTCCTATGCGCAAGGCTGGCCGACCGGGCCGGCGATCGTGCTGACGGCCGGCGTTTTCTACGTTCTGTCGCTCGGCTTCGGCCGGGCCGGCGGTCTCACGCGGTCGCGGGCGCCGCGCCGTCATCTCAGGGCCTGAAAGGAGGGCGTTCGCCGTGATCGATCGTCGCTGTCTGCTGTTTTCCGCCGCCGCCCTCGCCGCCCCGCGCGCGCTGGCGCAGAGCCCCGGCAAACTGTCTGTTCTGGCGAGCTTCACGATTCTCGCCGATCTCGTCGGCGCGGTCGGCGGCGATCGCCTCGCCGTGACGGCGATGGTCGGTCCAGGCGGCGACGCGCATGTGTTCCAGCCCGCCCCGACCGACGCGAAGCGGGTCGCCGACGCGCGGCTCGTCGTCATCAACGGCCTGCATTTCGAAGGCTGGATGGAGCGCCTCATCGAGGCCTCCGGGGCGAAGCCGCGAGTCGTCGTGGCCAGCGAGGGCGTAAAGCCGCGCGACAACCCGGACCTGCACGACGATCACGGCCACAAGAAGCAGGATCGGCACGGCCATTCCCACGCCGTCGACCCGCATGCCTGGCAGTCGGCGCAGAACGTCAAGATTTATGTCGGCAACATCGCCCGTGCGCTGGCCGCGGCCGATCCCGAGGGCGCCGCCGTCTACGCCGCCAACGCACAAGCCTATGGCCGCGAACTGGAGGCCCTCGACGCCGAGATCAGAGCGGCGGTCGCCACGCTGCCGCAGGCGCGCCGGAAAGTCGTGACGACGCATGACGCCTTCGGCTATTTCGCCGACGCCTACGGGCTGCAGTTCATCGCCCCGAAGGGCGTTTCGTCGCAGACCGAAGCCTCGGCCAGGGACGTCGCCCGCATCATCCGCCAGATCAGGACGGAGAAAATCCCCGCCGTCTTCCTCGAAAACATTTCCGACCCGCGCCAGATGCAGCGGATCGCGCAGGAGACCGGCGCGCGGATCGGCGGCGCGCTCTTTTCCGACTCGCTGACGGCGCCGGACGGGCCCGCCCCCACTTACATCGCCATGATGCGGCACAATATAAGGGAGCTGACGAAGGCGCTTGCCGCCTGAGGGACCCGCGATGAAGATTCCTGCGACGCCATTCACCGCGACCGACTGGTCGAAGATTCCCGAAACCGTGCATCCCGGCGCCTCGGGCGAGGCGCGATGGCGCACGCTGAACTTTGGCGACGTGCGCGTGCGCCGCGTCGACTATTCGCCCGGCTATGTGGCCGATCACTGGTGCGACCGCGGCCATGTGCTGTTCGTCATCGACGGCGTGCTGGAGACCGAGCTGCAGGACGGCAGGCGCTTCACGCTGACCGCCGGCTGCTCCTATCAGGTCTCCGACCATGGCGACGCAGCCCATCGCTCAACGACGCGCGAAGGCGCGCGCCTGTTCATCGTCGATTGACGCGCGCCGAACATTTCGAGAGGCCTTCATGCAGACCGCCGAAAAGATTCCCGTCACCGTGCTCACCGGCTATCTCGGCGCCGGCAAGACGACGCTGCTCAACCGCATCCTCACCGAACAGCACGGCAAGCGCTACGCCGTCATCGTCAACGAGTTCGGCGAAATCGGCATCGACAACGAACTCGTCGTCGGCGCCGACGAGGAAATCTTCGAGATGAACAACGGTTGCATCTGCTGCACCGTGCGCGGCGATCTGATCCGCATTCTCGAAGGGTTGATGAAGCGCAAGGGCAAGTTCGACGCGATCATCGTCGAGACGACGGGCCTCGCCGATCCTGCGCCCGTCGCGCAGACCTTCTTCGTCGACCACGACGTTCAGAACGCCGCCCGGCTCGACGCGGTGGTCACCGTCGCGGACGCCAAATGGCTGGCGCAGCGCCTCAAGGACGCCCCGGAGGCCAAGAACCAGATCGCCTTCGCCGACGTGATCATCATCAACAAGACCGATCTCGTCTCAGCCGAAGAGCTGCGCGAGGTGCGCGCCCGCATCCGCGCCATCAACCCTTACGCGAAACTGCACGAGGCGGTGAAGGCCAACGTGCCGCTCGACGCGGTGCTCGAGCGCAAGGCTTTCGATCTCGACCGCATTCTCGAGATCGAGCCGGAGTTCCTGCACGCCGACGATCATGATCACGACCATCACCATCACCATCACGACCATGGTCATGATCATCACGACCACCACCATCATCACGGCGGACTGAAGCACTATCACGACGAGCACATGCAGTCGGTGGCGCTGCAGATCGACGGCGAGGTCGATCCCAACCGCTTCATGCCATGGGTCAACGACCTCGTGCAGCTGCACGGCCCGGCGATCCTGCGCTCGAAGGGCATCCTCGCCTTCCCCGGCGAGCCGAAGCGCTTCGTCTTCCAGGGCGTCCACATGATTCTCGACGGCGACCTGCAACGCGACTGGCGCGCCGACGAAAAGCGGACATCGAAGATCGTCTTCATCGGTCGCGATCTGCCTCAGATTGCGATCCGCGAGGGGTTTCTCGCCTGCAAGGCGTGACGGCGGCGAGGCCGGCCTGCTGCCGCGAGTTCAGATCAGGGGGCAGGCGATGAAGGCTGGCAGCGTCTCGCAGCGCGCGGCGTGGGCGGCGATGCGCGGATAGCGCGTCGCGGGAACCGCGTCCGGCGTGACGAGCTGCGCATAGGCCCAGACGCAGGCGAGCGTCACGTCGGCCTGCGTCAGCGTTTCGCCGACGAGCCAGTCGGGCGCGGCCGCGCAGGCGCGGTCGAGATGGGCGAAGGCCGCGTCCGCCTGCGCCTGCACGCGCTCCAGCCAGGGCGCGTAACGGATGTCTTCGGGCCGCTTGCGCTCGTATTCGATCTGGATCGCCTTCTCGCAGCCGGCGAGCGCGAAGCCGATCAGCGACAGCGCGCGCGCCTTGTCGGCGAAGTTCGACGGCATCAGCGAGCGCGGCGCGGTCTGCGCTTCGACGAGTTCGAGGATCAGCGTCGAATCCATCAGCACCGTCCCGTCGTCGAGCACGAGGGTCGGCGCCTTGATGACCGGATTGACGGCTCGGAAACGATCCATGTGGCGGAACACCGACACCTGATCATGCCTGTGCGCGAGGCCGAGCAGCCGCATCGAAACGGCGACGCGGCGCACATAAGGCGAATCCATCATGCCGACGAGATGCATGGGCGGCTCCTTCGAGGCCAATGGCGAGGGCGCAGCTCTGTCATCCCGGCCGAAGCGGAGCGGAGCGACGGTACGCAGCCTGCGCCATCGAACTCCATGCCGGACATGGATCCCCGCGCGCCGGCTTCGGGAATGACAGCGATCCGTTTCCCCGCTCCTTCGTCACCGCGGCAGGACGGTCGATCCCATCAGATATTTGTCGACCGCATGCGCGGCCTGACGGCCCTCGCGGATCGCCCAGACGACGAGGCTCTGGCCGCGGCGCATGTCGCCGCAGGCGAAGACCTTGTCGATCGAAGCCTTGTAGGCGTTCGTATCTGCGGCGACATTGCCGCGGGAATCGAAGGCGACGCCGAGCTCCTTGAGCAGTCCGTCCTGCACTGGCGAGACGAAGCCCATGGCGAGCAGCACGAGATCGGCCTTGATCTCGAAATCGCTGCCGGGAACGACCTGCATCTTCGAATCGACGCGCACGCAGTGCAGCGCCTCGACGCGGCCGTTCGAGCCGGAAAACTTCGTCGTCATCACGGCGAAGTCGCGGTCCGCGCCTTCCTCGTGGCTGGAGGAGGTGCGCAGCTTCAGCGGCCAGTCCGGCCAGGTCAGCGGCTTGTTCTCCTTCTCGGGCGGCATCGGCATGATTTCGAGCTGCTTCACCGACAGGGCGCCCTGACGCACCGAGGTGCCGATGCAGTCCGAGCCGGTGTCGCCGCCGCCGATGACGACGACATGCTTGCCGCCGGCCAGGATCGGCTCGGCGTTGCTCTTCAGCGGCTCGCCGGAGACGCGGCGGTTCTGCTGCGGCAGGAATTCCATGGCGAAGTGAACGCCGGCGAGGTCGCGGCCCGGAATTGGCAGGTCGCGGCCCTTCTCGGCGCCGCCGGCGAGGATCACCGCGTCATGACCCGCCAGGAGATCGGCCTGCGTGAGGTCGACGCCGACATGGCAGTCGAAGTGGAAGACGACGCCCTCCGCCTTCATCTGCTCGACGCGGCGCTCGACGAGACGCTTCTCGAGCTTGAAGTCGGGAATGCCGTAACGCAGCAGGCCGCCGGCGTAAGCGTTCTTCTCGTAGAGGTGAACCTCGTGGCCGACGCGCGCGAGTTGCTGCGCCGCCGCCATGCCCGCCGGACCGGCGCCGATCACGGCGACCTTCCTGCCGGTCCTGCGCTCGGCGATCTCGGGCTTGACCCAGCCCTCGGCCCAGGCGCGATCGACGATGGCGCATTCGATCGTCTTGATGGTGACCGGCACGTCCTGGATGTTGAGCGTGCAGGAGGCCTCGCAGGGCGCGGGGCAGACGCGGCCTGTGAACTCGGGGAAGTTGTTGGTCGAGTGCAGGTTACGGGCGGCCTCTTCCCAGTCGCCCTTGTAGACGAGGTCGTTCCAGTCCGGGATCTGGTTGTTGACCGGACAGCCGTTGTGACAGAACGGGATGCCGCAATTCATGCAGCGCGCCGCCTGATCGCGCGTCGCCTCTTCCGACAGCGGAATGACGAACTCGTTGTAGTGGCGGATGCGATCGGCCGCCGGCCGGTACTTGCGGTCCTGCCGGTCGATCTCGAGGAAGCCTGTGACCTTGCCCATGGTCGAACCCGAAGCGTGAAGAGTTGCGTGCGAGGCGGCGCGTCGGCGCCTCAGCGGAAGATGACGGCGGCGCCGGAGGCCGACACCATCAGCATCGTGTTGGAGGCGCCCGCGGAGATCGACTCGTAGTCGATGTCGACGCCGATCACGGCGTTGGCGCCCATCTCGCGCGCCTGTCGCGCCATCTCGTCGAGGGCGGTCTGACGCGCGTCGGAGAGGACGCGCTCATACGAGCCAGAGCGGCCGCCGATGACGTCGCGGATCGAGGCGAAGAAATCCCGGAAGATGTTGGTTCCGAGGATCGCCTCGCCGGTGACGACGCCCTTGTAGTCGACGATCTCGCGGCCCTGCAGGGTCGGAGTGGTGACGACGATCATGTCACTCTCCCGCCGCGAGCATGGGTTGACCGGCCTGCTGCTGCTCGAGTTCGCGCAGGGCGCGGCGATACTCGACCGGCATGACCTTGCGGAATTTCGGCAGATACTGGTCCCAGGCGTCGAGGATTTTCCGCGCCTGCAGAGAGCCGGTGTAGCGCGAATGATTGGCGATGAGCTGGTGCAGACGCTCCGCGTCGTGCCGGCTCATGTCGCGCATCACGTCGACGCGGCCATGGGTGATCAGGTCGCCGCCGGAATTGTTGAGGCGCTGGTTCAGCTCCTCTTCCTCCTCGACCGGCTCGAGATCGACCATCGACAGATTGCAGCGCTTCTCGAACGAGCCGTCCTCGTCGAGCACATAGGCGATGCCGCCGGACATGCCAGCCGCGAAGTTGCGGCCGGTCTGGCCGATGACGACGACGACGCCGCCGGTCATGTATTCGCAGCCGTGATCGCCCGTGCCTTCGACGACGGCGACGGCGCCGGAGTTGCGCACCGCGAAGCGCTCGCCGGCGACGCCGCGGAAGTAGACCTCGCCGGAGATCGCGCCGTAGAGCACGGTGTTGCCGACGATGATCGAGTCGTGCGGGGTGATCTTCGTCGCCTCGCGCGGCGGGTAGACGACGATGCGTCCGCCCGACAGGCCCTTGCCGACATAATCGTTGGCCTCGCCCTCGAGCTCGAGCGTCACGCCCCGGGCGAGCCAGGCGCCGAAGCTCTGACCCGCCGTGCCCCTCAACTTCACATGTACGGTGTCGTCGGGCAGGCCGGCATGGCCGTAGATCCGGGCGATCTCGCCCGACAGCATCGCGCCGGTGGCGCGGTTGGTGTTGTTGATCGCCGTCTCGATCTTCACCGGCGCGCCGCGGGCGATCGCCGCCTGCGCCTTGTCGATCAGCGTGCGGTCGAGCACGGCGCCGAGATTGTGGTCCTGCGCGATCGAGCGATGGATCGTGTCGCCGGCGCGCGGGCGCGGCTTGTGAAAGAGCTTCGAGAAGTCGAGCCCCTTCGCCTTGAAGTGTTCGATCGCCTGCTGCTTGTCGAGCATCTGCATCTGGCCGACCATCTCGTCGACCTTGCGGAAGCCCATCTCAGCCATCAGCTCACGCACTTCCTCGGCGACGAAGAAGAAGAAGTTGATGACGTGTTCGGGCTGGCCCTGGAAGCGCTTGCGCAGCACCGGGTCCTGGGTGGCGACGCCGACCGGGCAGGTATTGAGATGGCACTTGCGCATCATGATGCAGCCCGCCGCGATCAGCGGCGCGGTGGCGAAGCCGAATTCGTCGGCGCCGAGCAGCGCGCCGACGACGACGTCGCGGCCGGTGCGCAGGCCGCCGTCGACCTGCACGGCGATGCGCGAGCGCAGGCCGTTCAGCACCAGCGTCTGATGCGTCTCGGCGAGGCCGATCTCCCACGGGCTGCCGGCGTGCTTGATCGAGGTGAGCGGCGAGGCGCCGGTGCCGCCCTCGAAGCCGGAGATGGTGACGTGATCGGCGCGGCCCTTCGAGACGCCGGCGGCGACGGTGCCGACGCCGACTTCCGAAACGAGCTTGACCGAGATGTCGGCCTGCGGATTGACGTTCTTGAGATCGAAGATGAGCTGCGCCAGATCCTCGATCGAATAGATGTCGTGATGCGGCGGCGGCGAGATCAGGCCGACGCCCTGCGTCGAATGGCGCACCTTGGCGATGACCGCGTCGACCTTGTGGCCGGGCAGCTGACCGCCTTCGCCGGGCTTTGCGCCCTGCGCCATCTTGATCTGGATCATGTCGGAATTGACGAGATACTCCGTCGTCACGCCGAAGCGCCCCGAGGCGACCTGCTTGATCGCCGAGCGCATCGAATCGCCGTTCGGCATCGGCTTGAAGCGATCGGACTCCTCGCCGCCCTCGCCGGTGTTCGACTTGCCGCCGATGCGATTCATGGCGATGGCCAGCGTCGTATGCGCCTCGCGCGAGATCGAGCCGAAGCTCATCGCGCCGGTGGCGAAGCGCCTGACGATCTCGGACGCCGGCTCGACCTCGTCGAGCGCGACGGGCTTGCGCCCATCCTCCTCGGCGCTGCGGATGCGGAACAGACCGCGGATCGTCAGCAGGTTCTCCTGCTGCTCGTTCAGCAGTCTTGCGAAGGCGCGATACTTGTCGCGGGAATTGCCGCGCACCGCGTGCTGCAGCAGCGCCACCGTCTGCGGGCCCCAGCTGTGCGCCTCGCCGCGCAGGCGGAAGGCGTATTCGCCGCCGACCTCCAGCGCAGTCGCCAGAACCGGCGAGGCGCCGAAGGCGTCGGCATGGCGCGCGGCGGTCTCGGCCGCAATCTCCGGCAGGCCTGCGCCGCCGATGCGCGAGGCGGTGCCGGCGAAGTAGCGCTGCACGAAACCGTCCGACAGGCCGACAGCGTCGAAGATCTGCGCGCCGCAATAGGACTGGTAGGTGGAGATGCCCATCTTGGACATCACCTTGAGCAGCCCCTTGTCGATCGACTTGATGTAGCGCTTGACGATCTCGTACTCGTCGACCTCCTCGGGCAGCTCGTCCTTCATGGCGAGCAGCGTCTCGAAGGCGAGATAAGGGTTGATCGCCTCCGCGCCATAGCCGGCAAGGCAGCAGAAGTGATGCACCTCACGCGCCTCGCCGGTCTCGACGACGAGGCCGACGGAGGTGCGCAGGCCCTTGCGGATCAGGTGATGATGCACCGCCGCGGTGGCGAGCAGGGCGGGAATGGGAATGCGATCGGGCCCGACCATGCGGTCGGACAGGATGATGATGTTGTAGCGCCCGTGAACGGCGGCCTCGGCGCGATCACACAGGCGCACGAGCGCGTCCTCCATGCCGGCGGCGCCGCGCTCGGAGGGATAGGTGGTGTCGAGCGTCTTGGTGTCGAAGGCGTCCTCGACATAGCCGATGCAGCGGATCTTCTCGAGATCCTCGTCGGTGAGGATGGGCTGGCGCACTTCGAGGCGCTTGCGCCGGGCATTGCCCTCGAAGTCGAAGATGTTCGGCCGCGGTCCGATGAAGGAGACGAGGCTCATGACGAGTTCCTCGCGGATCGGATCGATCGGCGGGTTCGTCACCTGCGCGAAGTTCTGCTTGAAATAGGTGTAGAGCAGCTTCGACTTCGACGACAGCGCCGAGATCGGCGTGTCGGCGCCCATCGAGCCGACGGCTTCCTGCCCGGTCACCGCCATCGGCGCCATCAGGATGGCGAGGTCTTCCTGGGTGTAGCCGAAGGCTTGCTGGCGATCGAGCAGCGACACGTCCGAGCGCATCGGCCGCGCCTCGACAGGCTTCAGATCCTCGAGGAAGATCTGCGTGCGCGACAGCCAGTCCCGATAGGGATGGGCGCCCGACATCTCAGCCTTGATCTCCTCGTCGGAGACGATGCGGCCCTGTTCGAGATCGACCAGCAGCATCTTGCCGGGTTGCAGGCGCCACTTGCGCACGATCTTCTCTTCCGGAATAGGCAGCACGCCCATTTCGGAGGCCATCACCACCATGTCGTCGTCGGTGACGAGATAGCGCGCCGGCCTCAGGCCGTTGCGGTCGAGCGTCGCGCCGATCTGGCGGCCATCGGTGAAGGCGACCGCCGCGGGCCCGTCCCAGGGCTCCATCAGCGCGGCGTGATATTCGTAGAAACCGCGCCGGCCCTCGTCCATCAGCGGATTGCCGGCCCAGGCCTCGGGGATCAGCATCATCATCGCATGGGCGAGCGAGTAGCCGCCGCGCACCAGGAACTCGAGCGCGTTGTCGAAGCAGGCCGTGTCGGACTGGCCCTCGTAGGAGATCGGCCAGAGCTTGGAGATGTCGGCGCCGTAGAGATCGGAATCGACCGAGGCCTGCCGCGCCGCCATCCAGTTGACGTTGCCGCGCAGCGTGTTGATCTCGCCATTGTGCGCGACCATCCGGTAGGGATGGGCGAGGCGCCAGGACGGGAAGGTGTTCGTCGCGAAGCGCTGATGCACCAGCGCCAGCGCCGATTCGAAGCGCGGGTCCTTCAGATCGCGATAATAATCGGCGAGCTGGGAGACCAGCACCATGCCCTTGTAGACGATGGTGCGCGCGGACATCGACACGGTGTAGTGCTCGCGCATCGCAGCGCGATCGGAGCCGTAGACCTTGCCCGAGATCGACTTGCGCAGGATGAACAGGCGCCGTTCGAAGGCGTCGCCGGCGGGGGTGCCGGGGCCGCGGCCGATGAACACCTGACGCATCACCGGCTCGACCGCCTTCACCGCTTCGCCGAGATCGGCATTGTCGACCGGCACGTCGCGCCAGCCGATCAGCGTCTGGCCTTCCTCGGCGATCACCGCATTGACGATCGACTCGACCTCGGCGCGGGCGGCGGCGTCGCGCGGGGCGAAATACTGACCAATGGCGTAGTCGCCGGCCGGCGGCAGGCTCATGCCGAGCTTGCCGCATTCCTCGCGGAAGAAGCGGTCGGGAATCTGCACCAGGATGCCGCAGCCGTCGCCCAGCTTGGGATCGGCGCCGACGGCGCCGCGATGGTCGAGGTTGAGAAGGATCTGCAGGCCCTGCTCCACGATCGCATGGCTCTTGCGGTTCTTCATGTCGGCGACGAAGCCGACGCCGCAGGCGTCGCGCTCGTAGGCGGGATCGTAGAGGCCCTGGGCGGGCGGCAGGTCGGGATCGATCATGGCGGGGCGTCCGGACGGAGTGGCGGGGGATGAGGCGGCGCAGTCGGGTCGTTTCGACGCCGGCGCGCCTGCGTTCGCGCCGCCCGTCGGACCCTGCCGTTTTCGCTCCGTCATGACCGCCTCCCCCAGGCGTCTGCGCCGCCGACCCGAAGGGTCAGTAGTGCTGTCCTATAATCAGCGGGCGACCATGGCAGATTTGACCGGCCGCCACAAGCGCGGAGTCGGAAGCCGCGCGCGCTTGCGTCGAGCCTTGCATGTTCTGCGCCAGCGGCGCCAATTGCGCGGCGAAACGGGGACAGAATGACCATGGATTTCGCCAGCGACAACGCGGTCGGCGCCAGCCCGCAGGTGATGGCGGCGCTCGCCGCCGCCAACGTCGGACCGCAGCCCGCCTATGGCGCGGACGCCTGGACGAAACGCGCCGAGGCGATGCTGAGCGACTGGTTCGAGCGCGACGTCGCCGCCTTTCTGGTCGCCACGGGCACGGGCGCGAACGCGCTCGCCCTGGCGGCGGTCACGCCGCCCTGGGGCGCCGTGTTCTGCCACGAGCACGCGCACATCATCGACGATGAATGCGGCGCGCCGGAAATGGCGAGCGGCGGCGCCAAGCTGGTCGGCGTCGCCGGGCAGGCGGGCAAGCTGACGCCGCCCGCGCTCGGCGAGACGCTGGCGCGCTTCCCGCACGGGCTGGTCAAGCAGGTGCAGGCGGCCGCCGTGTCGCTGTCGCAGGCGACCGAATGCGGCACGCTCTATACGCCGGACGAGATCGCGGCGCTGGCGGCGGTGACGCGCGGCCATCGCTGCCGGCTGCATATGGACGGGGCGCGCTTCTCCAACGCGCTCGTCTCGCTCGGCTGCACGCCGGCTGAGATGACGTGGAAGGCCGGCGTCGACGTGCTGTCGCTCGGCATGACCAAGAACGGCGCGCTCGCCTGCGAAGCGGTGATCTTCCTCGATCCGGCGCTGGCCGCAAGCTTTCCGTATCAGCGCAAGCGCGGCGGCCACACGCTGTCGAAAGGCCGGTTGATCGGCGCGCAGATGGTCGCGATGCTCGAGAACGGCCATTGGCGCGACAACGCCGCCCACGCCAACGCCATGGCGCGGCGGCTCGGCGAGGGATTGCGCAAGGCCGGCGCGCGCATTCCCTGGCCGATCGAGGCCAACGAGGCCTTCGTCATCCTGTCGCGGCGGGCCGATGCGGCGCTGAAGGCGGCCGGCGCGCGCTATCACGACTGGGGCGCGCGCAGCCTGCCGGCGGGCGAGGGCCCGAAAGGCGACGAGATTTTCGCGCGCCTCGTCGCCTCCTTTGCGACGACGGCGGACGAGGTGGACCGCTTCGTCGCGGTCGTCGCGGCGGCGTGACGCCGCGCGGCGCCGCGCCCTCGCCGCATTCATCGCTGTATGGTCGCCGCCATGCGGCCCGTCGCGGCCGCGAGCTTCGAGGACGACATGCGCCGCATCGGCCGCCTATCCGGTTCGCACGCTTTCCGAATTCTCGCCCCGGCGACACTCGCTGCGCTGCTGCTGGCCGGCTCCGCCGCGTCGCCGGCGCAGGCGCAGTTCTTCTTCCGCACTTGGGGCGGCGTCTATGACGACGCGCTGAGCCCGGGCGAGATCGCCGCCAGCCTCGCCGATCGCGGCCTGCGCCCGGCGGGGCGGCCCTGGCGCAACGCCGACGTCTATGTCGCCGACGCTTTCGACCGGCAGGGCCGGCGCGTGCGCCTCGTCGTCGACGCCTATGACGCGGCGATCCTGCGGCGTTTCCGCGAGGTGGGCGCGCCGTCCGCCGCGCCGCGCCAGCGGGTCGTCGCCGCGCCGCCGCGCGCCGCCGAGCCGCGGGTGATCGAGGGTCTCGGCGACGAGGCGGCGCCTGCGCCGCGGCCGGGCCCGGCGCCGAAAGCGAGCCCTGCGCCGGCGCGGACGAAGCCGGCGCCGCAGGCGGCGGCGCCGAAGCGCGAACCGGCGGCGCGTCCGGCGCCGCCCTCGGCGGTGTCGCCCGCCGTCCCGGCGAGCCCGCCGCCCGCCGTCGCGCCGCCTGCGTCCGAATCGACCCGCGCGCCGGCGTTTCCGCCGCCGCCTCCGCCGCTCGAGCGCCATGCGCCGCCGGCCTCGGCCGCCGCCCCGACCGCGCCGCGTCAGGTCGGGCCGCCGCCGCCGGCGCCGTCAGCGCCGGCCGTCGCGCCGCTCGACGACGCGCAACCCGCGACGCGGCCGACGCCCGTCGTGCCGGTGACGCCGCTGAACTGACGCGGCGGATTGCGACGCGCTATCCTGCCGCCGCGCGGGTGAACCCGTCGGGCAGGAGAAAAGCATGCGCGCCGTCGTTGTCGCGGATCGGAACAGGGCCGAAATCGCCGAGATCGCGCCGCCGCCGCCGCCGGGTCCGGGCGCCATTCGCGTCCGGGTCCGCGCCGCGGCGCTGAACCGGGCGGACCTGCTTGTCCTCGCCGGACATCGGCACGGCGCCGTCGGCGGCGCCGGCGCGGTTCTCGGTCTCGAATGCGCCGGCGAGGTGGAGGCGATCGGGGCGGGCGTCAGCGGGTTGTCGCCGGGCGATCGCGTGATGTGCTCGGCCGCCCACGCGATGGCCGAGCTGGCGATCTGCGACGCCGCCCGCGCCACCAGGATTCCCGACGTGATGAGCCATGACCAGGCGGCGACGCTGCCGGTCGCGTTGCAGACCATGCACAATGCGCTGGTCACCATCGGCGGGCTGAGCCGCGGCCAGTCCGTGCTCGTGCAAGGCGCGAGTTCCGGCGTCGGGCTGATGGCGCTGCAGATTGCGAAGCTGATGGGCGCCGGGCTCGTCATCGGCGCATCGACCAACGCGGCGCGGCGGGCGCGGCTCGCCGGGTTCGGCGCCGAGCTGGCGATCGATCCGGGCGCGCCTGACTGGGTCGAGACGGTGCGCGCGGCGACCGGCGGCGCCGGCGTCGACCTCGTCATCGATCAGGTTTCGGGCCCGCTGATCAACGCGACGATGCGGGCGACGCGCGTGCTCGGACGCATCGTCAATGTCGGCCGGCTCGGCGGCATGACGGGCGAGTTCGATTTCGATCTGCACGCGTTTCGGCGCATCGACTATGTCGGCGTCACCTTCCGCACGCGCAGCGCGGCGGAGATCGCCGAAATCGCGGGGCGGATGCGCGCCGATCTCATGCCTGCGGTCGAGGCCGGCGCGCTGCGCCTGCCAATCGACAGCGTGTGGCCGCTGGCGCAGGCGGACGAGGCCTTCGCGCGCATGCGCGCCAATGCGCATTTCGGCAAGATCGTGCTGGTCTTCTGAGCCCGGCGACGAAAATGGCGACGCCGGCGCGTTCCCCATGGCGGGGCGCCCGCAGGAGCGCCCCGTCTTGGGACAATCGCGACGCCCGATCAGGCGGCCTTGGCCGACCGCGCGACAGACTCGATGGTCGGGGCGGACTTGCCGATGGCGATGGTGCGCGGCTTCTGCGCCTCCGGGATCTCGCGGACGAGATCGACATGCAGCAGGCCGTTCTCCAGCGAGGCGCCGGTGACCAGCACGTGGTCGGCGAGCTGGAAGCGACGCTCGAAGGCGCGGGCGGCGATGCCCTGGTAGAGAACCTCGCTCCTGAGCTCGGTCTTCTGTTCCTTGGCGCCCTTGATGGTGAGCGTATTCTCCTTCGACTCGATGGTCAGCTCGTTCTCGGCGAAGCCGGCGACGGCGACGGTGATGCGATAGGCGTTCTCGCCGGTCCGCTCGATGTTGTAGGGCGGATAGGCGGGGGCGGTCTCGACGCCGGTCATCGAATCGAGCAGCGAGAAGAGCCGGTCGAAGCCGACGGTGTTGCGATACAGCGGAGCAAGATCGAACTGGCGCATGACATATCCTCCGTTCGAAGCGACATGATCGAACCGGTCCGCCATCCGGCCGGACCGTGCGCGTCCCGTGCGGGACCGCGCATCGCCGATGTGGGCGCCCCCCTTCGGCTGCGCAAGGGGCGCCGCGCCGGCGAAAAACACGAGCCTCGCGCGTGGGATCGCAGCGGGGCGAAGTGGTGTAGACTGTGGCGGTGACCTTGCCCCTGCTCGCCGAGACGGACGCCGATCCCGCCCCGCCGGGCGCCGAGATCGCCGTGCTGCGCGCGGCCGACGGCGTCGCTGTCCGCGCCGCCTACTGGCCGGCCGAGGGCGCAGGCTGCGGGACGATCGTCCTCGCCCCGGGCCGGGCGGAGTTCATCGAGAAATACTTCGAGACCGTGCGGGAGCTGAGAGACCGCGGCTTCGCCGTCTGCGTCTTCGACTGGCGCGGCCAGGGCGGCTCGCAGCGCGAACTGGACAATCCGCGCAAGGGCCATATCGACGATTTTTCGCTGTATTTTCGTGATCTCGAGGCGGTTCGCGAATTTCTGGCGGGGCGCGCGCCGAAACCCTGGCAGGGGCTCGCCCACTCCATGGGCGGGGCGATCTATCTCGCCGCCGCGCGCGAGGGGCGGGCGCCGTTCGAGCGCCTCGTGCTGTCGGCGCCGCTGATCGGCATTCACGGGATCGAGGCCAAGCGCTGGCCGCGCCTCGCGGCCGTGACGCTCGGCGCGCTCGGCTTCGGCGCCGCCTATATTCCGGGGGGCGGCGACACCTCGGCGATGACGCGGCCCTTCCCCGGCAATCCGCTGACCAGCGACGCCGCGCGCTACGCCCGCAATGCGGCGACGGCGGCGCGCTTCCCCGAACTCGCCATCGGCGATCCGACGATCGGCTGGGTCGCGGCCTGCTTCCGCCAGCTCGACGCCTTCGCCGAGTTCGACTATCCGCGCCGCATCCTGACGCCGACGCTGATCCTCGCCGCCGGCGACGACACGGTGGTCTCGACGCCGGCGACCGAGCGCTTCGCGGCGCGGCTGAAGGCGGGGCGGGCGCTGATCCTGCCCGGCGCCCGTCACGAAATCCTGATGGAGCGCGACGCCATCCGGGCGCAGTTCTGGGCGGCGTTCGACGCGTTCGTGACGGGGGAGACGGGCGGCGCCCGCCAAGAGGCCGCGGTCACGGTCTGAGCGCCGCGGCCGATGTCATCGCGAGGCGGCTCGGCCCATCCATCGTGAGCGCCGGTCGGCCGCTGGATTGCTTCGCTGCGCTCGCAATGACGACATGTCGCGACCCTGCGCAGCGTCGGCGAATGCGCGACCGTCATGGCGAGGCGGCGAAGCCGACGAAGCCATCCCGCCCCGAGCGTCGCTGGTGCGCCCTGTCCGCCGCGGCCGCGGCTCAGCCTGTCGCCAAAATCCCCATCACCGCCTCGTGCAGCTTCCTGTCGCCGCAGGCGAGCACGCGGCCGCCTTTGGCGGCGCTGCCGCCTTCCCAGTTTGTCACGACGCCGCCCGCCCCTTCGATGATCGGGATCAGGGCGACGATGTCGTAAGGCTGCAGGCCGGTTTCGATGACGACGTCGACGAGGCCGGCGGCCAGCATGCAATAGGCGTAGCAGTCGCCGCCGTAGCGCGTCAGCTTCGCCGCATCGGCGCAGCGGCGGAAGGCGGCCGCCTCGTCGCCCAGAAACAGGTCCGGGGAGGTGGTCATCAGCGTCGCCTGTTTGAGGTCGGCGCAGCGGCGGGTCGACAGGCGGCGCTCATGCGGCTTGCCGTGCCGGTCCGGCCCGCGCCAACTCGCGCCTTCGCCGTCGCCGAAGAATTTTTCGCGCGTAAAGGGCTGATGCATCATGCCGTAGACCGGCCGGCCGCGATGCTCGAGGCCGATCAGCGTGCCCCACAGCGGCACGCCGGAGATGAAGGCGCGGGTGCCGTCGATCGGGTCGAGCACCCAGCAATATTCGGCGTCGGGCCGGTCCGAACCGAATTCCTCGCCGACGACGCCGTGCAGCGGAAAATTGCGGCGGATCATCTGGCGCATCACCGCCTCGCCCGCCTTGTCGGCCTCGGTGACGGGGTCGAAGCGGCCGTTGGCGCCCTTGTCGTCGGCGCCGATGGCGGTGCGGAAGAAGGGCAGGATCGCTTCGCCCGAGGCGGTGGCGAGATCGTTGACGAAGGCGGCGAAGTCGACGGCCGTCATGGCGGCTCCGTGTTGCGCGCATAGGGCGCCGGCGCGTGGCGTGCTAGGCGCTTACGCCGAGCCCCCGCCGCAAGCAAGGGGCGCGCGGGGAGGCGACGGATCGGGCGATGCGGATCGAAGGCGGACAAGGCGGCGCGCGCGTCGCGCTGATGGTGGCCGCGCTGATCGGCATCTACATGGTCAGCCAGTTCTTCCGCAATTCGGTCGGCGTCATCGCGCCCGATCTCGCCCGCGAGTTCGACCTCAAGGCGACCGATCTGTCGACCCTGTCGTCGATCTTCTTCCTGTCCTTCGCCGCCGCGCAGATCCCGCTCGGTGTCGCCATCGACCGCTGGGGGCCGAAGGCGGCGATCCTGGCGACCGCGGCCGTCATGCTGGCCGGCGCTGCGCTGTTCGCGCTGGCGCCGGGCTTCTACGAGCTGGTCGCCGGGCGGCTGCTGATCGGCGTCGGCTGCTCGAGCTTCTACATGGGGGCGCTGGCGATCTATGCGCGGCAGTTCTCGCCCGAGCGCTTCGGCGCGATGACCGGCCTGCAGCTCGGCGCCGGGACGATCGGCACGCTGCTCGCCACCGCGCCGCTGGCGGCGGCGACGGCGGCCTGGGGCTGGCGCGGGGCCTTCGCCGGCGTCGCGCTGATCAGCGCGGTGATGACGCTGCTGGTGATGATCTTCGTGCACGAGCCGGCGCAGGCGCGCGCCGCCCGGCTCGGCGCGCCGGAGACGCTCGGCGAGGCGATCGCCGGGGTGGGGAAGGCGACCCGGGTCGAGGGATTCTGGACCGTCTTCCTGATGCAGCTCGTCACCTATTCGCCCTTCGCCGCGGTGCTCGGCCTGTGGGGGGCGCCGTGGCTCGCCCAGACCTACGGGATCGGGCCGGGCGAGCGCGGCACGCTGCTGTTCGCGCTGGCGCTGGCGCAGGTCGCCGGGCTGTTCTTCTGGGGGGCGAGCGACCGCTGGTTCGCCAGCTACAAGCGGCCGACGCTGATCGCCGGCTTCGGCGCGGCGGCGGCGCTGCTGCTGGCGGCGCTCGTCGAGCTGCCGCACTGGGCGCTGCTGCCCTTCCTCGTCGCCTATGGCTTCCTCAACGCCTCCTCGCCGCTGGTGACGGCGCATGGCAAGGCGCTGTTCCCGACGCAGCTGACGGCGCGCGGCCTGACGCTGATGAACATCGGCACGATCGGCGGCGTCTCGGTGCAGCAATGGCTGACCGGCTTCGTGATCGAGGGTTTCGGCTCGCAGGCGACGGCGGCCGGCCGGGTCTACCCGCCCGAGGCCTATCGCGCGGTGTTCGCCACGATGGCGGTCACCCTGCTGATCGGACTTGCCCTGTATTTGCGCATCGCTGACCGGCATCCGCTCAGGCGATCGCCATGATCGAGCGAAAACCCATCGTTTTCAGGGCATTGAAGGATTCGGCAAAAGGCCGGCGGGCGATGAAAATTTCCGCGCTGCGCCCCCTTGCCTTTTGTGCGGTGCGGGAGCATCTTATTGCGGTGCGATACATTGTATCGCCGATGCCCTCCTTGGGCGTTTCCTCCCTAGACTTGGCCGCCTGCGGCGACGCGGGCGGCCTTTTTCGTTGTACAGGCTGAGGCGGCGCGCGCGTCTATTCCGCCGCCAGCCGGTCGGGCGGCAGACAGTCCGCCGCGGCGGCCAGGGCGCGGATCGCGCCGGTCAGATCGCGTTGCAGCCGGTCGAAGCCCGAGCCCCGCGCCAGGCTGCGCTCGTCCATGTAGAGATCGCGCCGCACCTCGATCTGCACGGCCTGAACGCCGGCGGCGGGCCGGCCGTAGCGCTCGGTGATGTAGCCGCCGGCATAGGGCTTGTTGCGGGCGACCCGATAGCCGGCGCGGACGAAGGCCGATTCGGCCGCGGCCAGCAGGTGCGGGGCGGCGCTGGCGCCGAAACGATCGCCGAGGACGATGTCGCAGCGCCCGCCCTCGGCCCGCTCCAGCGCCGCCGACGGCATGGAATGGCAGTCGACCAGCAGCGCGACGCCGAATCGCCGGCGGGCGGTCTCGAGCAGTTCGCCAAGGGCGGCGTGGTAGGGGTGGTAGAGCGCCTCGATGCGCGCCAGCCCCTCGGCGACGGTGAGGCGGCGGGCGTAGATCTCCTGCCCCTCGCCGACGACGCGGGCGATCGACCCGAGGCCGGCGGCGACGCGCAGCGAGCGGGTGTTGCAATAGGGCGGCAGCCGCCCCTCGAACATGCGCGGATCGAGCTCATAGGGCTCGCGGTTGACGTCGAGATAGGCGCGCGGGAAGTGGGCGCGCAGCAGCGGCGCGGCGCAGGCGCGCGCGGCCGGCGCGAACAGCGCGTCGACATGGGCGTCCTCCGACCGGCGCAACGCCGTCGCCCCGAGCCGGGCGGCGGCGAGGAAATGTTCGGGGTAGACGGCGCCGGAATGGGGGGAGTTGAAGACGACGGGCCCGGCCGCGCCCGGCGGCGTCGTCACATCGAAGGGCGGATCGAACCCGCGCCCGCCGTCGCCCGCCTGCATTCCCATCCTCCGCGCCTGCCCGGCGGCGCAGACCCCAGAATGCCGACCGATCTCCCCGCTGTCCACGGCGGGGAGCGCGCAAAGCGCTCCGCCTTCACTCGATTTTTACTCGATAAGCGGCTTATTGGGGGTCAGCTGCGAGGTCGCGATGAGTGGGACGACGGATATGACGGCGAAGATCATCCTCGCCGAAGACGACAACGACATGCGTCGTTTTCTGGTGAAGGCGCTGCAGAACGCCGGCTATGACGTCGCCTCGTTCGACAACGGCCTGTCCGCCTACAACCGGCTGCGCGAGGAGCCGTTCGAACTCCTGCTGACCGACATCGTCATGCCGGAAATGGACGGGATCGAACTCGCCCGCCGGGCGACAGAGCTCGACCCCGACATCAAGGTGATGTTCATCACCGGCTTCGCCGCCGTCGCCCTCAATCCGGACAACAACGCCCCGCGCGAGGCGAAAATCCTGTCCAAGCCCTTCCATCTGAAGGACCTGGTCAACGAGGTGCAGCGCCTGCTGGCGGCCTGATCGGCGCTCAGAGTCCGTTCGAAAACTCCGGATTGGACGTCCTCGAGCCTTCACCCTCAGCGAAGTCGAAGGGTCGAGCGCTGCGTCGCCGAGCAATCTGGAGCATCCTTCGACAAGCTCAGGATAAGGTCGAGAGAGTTCGAATACGGACGCTCAGATCCAGCCCTGCAATTCGCGGCGGACGATCGATTCGATCACCGCCATCCCCTGGGGACTGGCGTTGAGGCAGGGAATGGCGGCGAATTTCTCGCCGCCCCCATGCAGGAAATATTCGCAGTTCTCGCCGCCGATCTCCTCGATCGTCTCCAGACAGTCGGCCGAGAAGCCGGGCGTGACCACGGCGAGGCGCTTGACGCCCTCGGCCGCCATCGCCTTGACCGTCTCGTCGGTATAGGGCTTCAGCCATTCCTCGGGTCCGAAGCGCGACTGGAAGCTCATCGGGAAGCGCTCGACCGGCCAGCCCATCTGCTCGCGTAGCAGCCGCCAGGTCTTGGCGCAGTGGCAATGATAGGGATCGCCCTTGTCGAGATAGGATTGCGGCACGCCGTGGAAGGAGACGAGGATGCGCTCGGGCTCGAAATCGAGACGCCCCAGCTCCTCGCGCAGCGACGAGGCCAGCGCGTCGATATAGACCGGCTCGTCGTGATAGGGCGGGGCGATGCGGATCGCCGGCTGCCAGCGCATCGCCATCAGCGCCTCGAACAGCTTGTCGCAGGCCGTGGCCGAGGTCGCCGCCGCATATTGCGGGTAGAGCGGCACGGCGAGAATCTTTTCGCAACCCTGCGCCTGGAGCGCGGCGAGGCGGTCGGCGACGCTGGGATTGCCATAGCGCATCGCCCAGTCGACGACGACGTCGCGGCCCTTGTCGCCGAGCGCGCCTTCGGCGAGGCGGGCGGCGAGCTTCTCGGTCTGGTCGCGGGTGATGGTCTTCAGCGGCCCTTCGTCGCGCTCGCGATTCCAGATCGTGTCGTAGTCCTTGCCCTTCTTCTGCGGCCGGGTCTGCAGGATGATCAGGTTGAGGATCGGCCACCATTTCCAGCGCGGCTCCTCGATGACGCGGCGGTCGGAGAGGAATTCCCGCAGATAGCGGCGCATCGACCAGTAGTCGGTGGCGTCGGGCGTGCCGAGATTCATCAGCAGCACGCCGACGCGGCCGAACTTCACCGGGGGATGGCCGGCCGGCCAGGGCCCTTTGGCGCGCATCCGGTCGCGGCGGGCGGCGTCTTCGGCGGGGGCGCCGGGCGGCGTCGGCATGGGGTCTCCTCGGAAAGCGGCGTCGCGCCGATTTAGGGCGGGCGCGGCCATCTGTCGATCCGCGCCGGGCGCGCGGGCGTCATCTTGCGGCGTCCGCCGGCGCGTATCATGGTGCGGTGGGGACTTGCCGGGACGGAGAGACGATCATGGCCAGAGTCGATCGCCGCAGGGCGCTGATCGGAGGGTCGGCCGGCGCATTCGCCGCGCTCCTCGGTCGCGCGGCGCTGGCGCAGGGGACGGTGCGCGTCACCTTCGTGCTGACCAACGACATCTACAAGATCAGCGAAGAGAAGGGCCGCGGCGGCCTCGCCCGCCTCGCGGCGGTGGTGAAGGCCGAGCGCGCCAAGGGCGGCCATGTCGTCTTCAGCCATGCCGGCGACACGCTGTCGCCCTCGCTGATGTCGGGCTTCGACAAGGGCCAGCACATGTTCGCCCTGTTCAACGCGATGTCGCTCGACGTCTTCGCGCCGGGCAATCACGAATTCGATTTCGGCAGGGACGAGTATCTGAAGCGCGCCGGCGAGGCGAAGTTCCCGATTCTCGCCGCCAATCTGCGCGCCGCCGACGGATCGGTGCTGCCCGGCCATCGCGACACGCTGGTGCGCGACTATGGCGGGGTGAAGATCGGTTTCATCGGACTCGCTCTGGCCGAGACGCCGATGATCTCCTCTTCCGAGGATCTGAAGTTCGGGCCGCTGGTCGACATCGCCCGCAGCGGCGCGCAGGCGCTGAAGAGCAACGGCGTCGATCTCGTCGTCGTCGTCGCCCATGCCGACAAGGCGACGCGGCTGCGCCTGGCCGAAACGCGTGGCGTCGATCTGGTGCTGAACGGTCACAATCACGATCTGCACATCGCCTATGACGGCAAGTCGGTCGCCGCCGAGTCCGGCGAGGACGCGCAGTATGTCGTCATCGTCGACGTCGATGTCGCCGCGACCGGCGAGGGCGACAAGCGCGTGGTGCGCTGGTCGCCGGCCTTCCGCATCGTCGACTCCAAGGACGTGACGCCCGATCCCGACATCCTCGCCATGGTGAAGGGCTACGAGGACATGCTGTCGCGCGAGCTCGACGTCGAGATCGCGACGCTCGCCGCCCCACTCGACAGCCGCTCGGCGACGGTGCGCGGCGGCGAGGCGGCGATCGGCAATCTGATCGCCGATTCGATCCGCGCCTCGACCGGCGCCGACGCGGCGATCGTCAATGGCGGCGGCATCCGCGCCAACCGGCAATATCCGGTCGGCCACAAGCTGACGCGGCGCGACGTGCTCGCCGAACTGCCGTTCGGCAATCGCACCGCGACGACGAAGATCACCGGCAAGGCGCTGCGCGCCGCGCTGGAAAACGGGTTGTCGCAGGTCGAGCAGCGCGGCGGGCGATTCCCGCAGGTGTCGGGCCTGAAGGTGATCGCAAGTCTCGCGGCGCCGGCGGGCCAGCGCGTCCAGTCGGTGGAGGTGAACGGCCAGCCGCTCGATGAAGGCAGGCTCTATCTCGTCGCCACCAACGACTTCATGCTGCGTGGCGGCGACGGCTATGCGGCGCTCGCCGGGCAGATCGCCGCGACGGTGGATTCGGGCGGGGCCCTGCTCGCCAATGACGTGATGGTGCATGCGCGCAGGCTCGGCGTGATCGACGCGAAGGTCGAGGGCCGCGTCGTCGTCAGGTGAGGCGGCGCGCCGGTCGGGAGGGGGCATGTCGGGAGATTTCATCCGGCGCGATCGCGCCTGGCATCCGCCGGGCCTGACGCCGAACTACAAGACCAGCGTGCTGCGCGCGCCGCGCCGTGCGCTGCTGTCGTTCGAGCAGTCGATCGGCGAGAAGAGCGGGCCGGCTTTCGGACACGGGGCGATCGATCCGCTCGACAATGATCTGATCGCCAATTTCAACACCGGCGCGCCGGCCCTGGGCGAGCGCATCCTGCTGCATGGCCGCGTGCTCGACGAATGCGGCCGGCCCGTGCCGCACACGCTGATCGAGATCTGGCAGGCCAATGCGGCCGGGCGCTATCGCCACGTCAATGACGGCTATCTGGCGCCGCTCGATCCGAATTTCGGCGGCTGTGGCCGAACGCTGAGCGATGCGGAGGGTCGCTATCATTTCCTCACCATCAAGCCGGGGCCCTATCCCTGGCGCAACAATGGTTCGGACTGGCGCGCCGCGCATATCCATCTGTCGATCTTCGGCGAGGCCTTCGCGCAACGGCTGATCACGCAGATCTATTTCGAGGGCGATCCGCTGATCGCGCTGTGTCCGATCGTCAACACGATTCCCGACAAGCGCGCCATCGACATGCTGATCGCGCGGCTCGACATGGGCGAAATGGCGCCGTTCGACCGGCTCGCCTACCGCTTCGACATCGTGCTGCGCGGGCGGCGCGCCACGTATTTCGAGAACCGGACGGAGGGCGCGTGAAATGCCCGTCGACTATCTGAAAGAGACGCCCTCGCAGACCGCCGGACCTTATGTGCATATCGGCACGCTGCCGGCGGCCGCCGGCCTGCCGCTGCGCACGCAGGAAAATCTGCATGTGCTGGCGCAGGGCGCCGCAGCGGGCGAGCGTATCCGCCTCGAAGGCGTGATCCATGACGGCGCCGGCGCGCCGGTGAAGGACGCCATGCTCGAAATCTGGCAGGCGGACGCGAGCGGACGCTACAACGCGCCCGGTTTTTCCGGCTGGGGCCGCACGGCCGCCGACTTCAAGACCGGCGAATGGTTCTTCGAAACCGTCAAGCCCGGCCCGACGCCGTGGCGCGACGGGCGGCTGCAGGCGCCGCATGTCTCGCTGCTGATCTTTGCGCGCGGCATCAATATCCATCTGCACACGCGCGCCTATTTCTCGGACGAGACGGCGGCGAACGAGGCCGATCCGGTGCTGCGCGCCATCGAGCAGCGCAACCGCGTCCCGACGCTGATCGCGCAACGCTCGACGCGCGGCGGCCAGACCGTCTACCGCTTCGACGTCTGGCTGCAGCACGACGAGCGCGAGACGGTGTTTTTCGACATGTGAGAAGGCTTGCGGTTTCAACTCCGCCCGTGTATATATAATTTGTTGCGCACGATCGATCCCCGGTAACAGGGGACGCCGCAGTTCAGGGGCAATCAAACAGGGGCTGGGGCCATTCGCGTGGTCCAGAAGAAAGCTTTTGTTATGGCCTACTTTGAATGGGACGAGGTGTAACGGGATACCAATCTCGCCAAGCACGGTCTCGATTTTCTGATCGTCGGCGAACTGTTCGATGGTCGGGCGATGCTGACGGAAGATTCGCCGCGCGGCGAGGAAATGCGGCATCGATCGATTTGCGAATGGAACGAACTGGTCGTTGCGATCATCTGGACGTCGCGAGGCGAGGCCCGTCGCATCATTTCTGTCAGGAGAGCGCGAGATGTCGAAAAGCGAGCGTATCATTCGCTCTTCGGCGAATGAGTTGAATGCCAGGCGTGCGCGTGGCGAGGATCGAAGCGATCTGGCGCGTGTTCGCGCCATGAGCGATGCGGAGGTCGAACGCGCGGCGGGCCAAGACGACGAAGACGATATTTCCGATGTTGACTGGTCGCGCGTCACCGTTACGCTGCCGCGCAACAAGCAGGGCGTGTTCCTGCGGGTCGATCCCGACGTGCTCGATTTTTTCCGCCAAGGCGGCGCGGGCTATCAGACGCGCATCAATGCAGTGCTGAAGGCTTACGTCGCGGCGATGAAGAAGGCGTGAGGCTCACCCCACAGGCCGCTCGTCGGCGATGATCTTGCCGTCGTTCGGCAGCGCGCCGGCGGCGACGAGTTCGACGGCGCCGCGCAGCTTGGTGACGGACTGCAGCGTCTGCTCGATGCGCTGCGTCAGCGCGTCGGACGCTGCGCCGTTGCGCATCTCGGCTTTCAGGCGCATCTGGTCCTGCTCGTTGGCGCGCGTCACGATGAGGCGCAGGCGTCCGAGTTCAGGATGGCGCTTGCCGATCTCGGCGACCTGCGAGGGATGCACGAACATGCCCTTGACCTTGGCCGTCTGATCGGCGCGGCCGAGCCAGCCGGCGATGCGCATGTTGGTGCGCCCGCAGGGCGAGGGGCCGGGCAGCGCCTTGGTCATGTCGCCGGTGGCGAAGCGCAGCAGCGGATAGTCGGCGTTGAGCCGCGTGACGACGACCTCGCCGACCTCGCCCGGCTCCACCGGATCGCCGGTTCCGGGCCTGACGATCTCGACGATCAGCCCTTCGTTCACCATCATGCCGGGCGCAAGGCGCTCCGCGGCGTCGCGCGTCTCGTAGGCGATGACGCCGCAATCGGCCGTGGCGTAGGCCTGCATGACGCCGACGCCGCGGCTTTCCAGTTCGGCGCGCAGCGACGGCGGCAGCGCCGCGCCGGAAACGAGAGCGCGGCGGATCGAGCCGACGTCGCGGCCGCTCTCACGCCCCTTGTCGAGCAGGATCTTCAGGAAATCGGGCGTGCCGCAGTAGAAGTCGGGGTGCAGATGTTCGATGGCGTCGAGCTGCTGCTCCGTGGCGCCGACGCCGGCCGGGATCACCGCCGCGCCGATCGCATGGGCGCCGCTCTCCATGATGTGGCCGCCGGGCGTGAGGTGATAGGAGAAACAGTTGAGGACGACCGCGCCCTTGCGCAGGCCGGCCGCATGCAGCGCACGCGCCGCGCCCCACCAGTCTTTCGCCTGACCCTCGGGCTCGAAGATCGGGCCGGGGGAAATCAGAAGCCGCTTGAGCGCGCCCGGCCGCGTCGCGGCGAGGCCGCCGAAGGGGCGCGCCTCCTTCTGCAATCGCGTCAGGTCGGACTTGTGCATCACGGGCACGCCCGCCAGCGCGGCGGCGTTGCCGAGCGCGGCAAGATCGACGCCCTTGAGCTGCGCGCGCAGCGCCGGCGCGCGATGTCGCGCTATGCCCAGGATCGCCTTGAGATTGCGGTACAGCGCAAGTTCGCGGGATTGCGGCGAACGGGTCTCGAGACGATCGAAGTGAGCGGACATGGACACCTCACGACAACGCGGCGCGGGATACTACACGAAGCGCCGTCAGGCGAGCCAGCGCTTGCGGCGCTTGTAATGCTTCACGTCGCGAAAACTCTTGCGATCGCCGCCGGCGACGCCGAGATAGAATTCCTTGACGTCCTCGTTCTCGCGCAGCGCCTTCGCCTCGCCGTCGAGCACGATGCGACCGTTTTCCATGATGTAGCCATAGGTGGCGTAGCGCAGCGCGATGTTGGTGTTCTGCTCGGCGAGCAGGAAAGAGACGTTTTCCTTGGCGTTGAGATCGCGGACGATCTCGAAGATTTCCTCGACGATCTGCGGGGCGAGACCCATGGAAGGCTCGTCGAGCAGGATCATCTCGGGCTTCGACATCATGGCGCGGCCGATCGCGCACATCTGCTGCTCGCCGCCCGAAGTGTAGCCGGCGAGCGACTGGCGGCGCTGCTTCAGGCGCGGAAAATAGGCATAGATCGCCTCGAGGTCGCGGGCGATGGCGGCGCGCCCGTCCTTGCGCGTGAAGGCGCCGGTCAGAAGATTTTCCTCGATCGTCAAGTGGCCGAAGCAGTGTCGGCCCTCCATGACCTGGATGCAGCCGCGCTTGACGAGATCGGCCGAGGTGAGGCGGTCGGCGCGCTCGCCCTTGAACTCGATCGAGCCCTTGGTGACGTCGCCGCGTTCGGCCTTGAGCAGGTTCGACACCGCCTTGAGCGTCGTCGTCTTGCCGGCGCCGTTGGCGCCGAGCACGGCGACGACGCCGCCGCGCGGCACGGTCAGCGACACGCCCTTCAGCACGAGGATGACGTGATCGTAGATCACCTCGATATTGTTCACCGAGAGGATGACGTCGGCGGGCGCGGTCGTCGCTTTGGGCTGCGGCGCGGTCATGGGGCGTTCCGTCATTTGAAATGCGAGGGCGGCGGCGCGGCCGCCGCCCTCCTGCGCGTCAGGACGACTTGTCGCAAGCCTCGGTGCGCTTCGGCCAGCCGGCGTTCTTCTCGGCATAGTCCTTGGCCGCGGCCTCGAGCAGCGGGCGCACCTTGTCCTTCATCGGCTCCATCCAGTCCGAGCCCTTGGTCCACTTCGACCCGTCCCAGACCGCGACATAGACCTTGTGGTGGCCGTTGTGATCGGAGCAGGACACCTTCACCGGGGCGGCGAAGCCCTCCATGCCGATCTCCTTCAGCCGCGCCTCGGTGATCTCGAGGCTCTCCATGCCGCGGCGCACGTCCTCGCCGGTCACCACCTTCTTGCCGGTGATCTTCTGCGCGTTGCGGATCGCCTCGGCGATCAGCATCGAGTTGTAGACGCCGCGATTGTAGAGGTTCTCGCCGACCTTGGCCTTGTCGACCTGGCTCTTGCCCTTGTCGATGACGTGCTTCTGGATGTCCTGGATGACGGGGAAGTTGGCGCCCGCAGCGTGGAAGTTGAGGCTCTTGTAGCCTTTCGCCTCGGCGCCGCCGCCGCGCGCGTCGTCATCGCCGCCGGCCCACCAGACGCCGACCAGCTTTTCCATCGGATAGTTGATCTTGGCGGCTTCCTTCACTGCGGTCGGGTTCATCGCGCCCCAGCCCTGCAGGTAGATCCAGTCGGGCCGGTCGCGGCGGACGCCGAGCCAGAGCGCCGACTGGTTCTGCATCTCGGCCGCAGGAACCGGATAGAGCTTCAGCTCGAAGCCGAATTCCTTGGCGAGATTCTCGAGCAGCGGGATCGGCTCCTTGCCGTAGGGCGCGTCGAGATGTACGAGGCCGAACTTCTTGCCCTTCAGCTTGTCGAGCCCGCCTTCCTTCTCGGCGACGTGCTTGATGAAGGCCGAGGCGCCGTCCCAGTAGGTCGCCGGCGGATTGAAGATCCAGGGGAAGACATTGCCGTCCGCCGAGGCGGAGAGGCCGTAGGCCATCGACAGCATCGGGATCTTGTCGACCGAGGCCTTGGGAATGAGCTGCAGCGTGATGCCGGTCGAGTAGGGCGAGGTGATGACGGGCTTCTTGCCCTTCACCTGCTCGTAGCATTCGACGCCCTTCTTGGTGTCGTAGCCGGTCTCGCATTCCTCGATCAGGAGCTTGACGCCGCCGATGCCGCCGTCGCGCTCGTTGAGCATGTTGAGATAGTCGGACATGCCGTTGGCGATCGGGATGCCGGAGCCGGCGAAGGCGCCGGTGCGATAGGTGAACAGCGGCACGTAGATCGACTCCTGCGCCGAGGCGGAAACCGGCAGCGCGGTCGCCAGGGCGCAGCCCGCTGCTGCGGCCAGTGCAATCGAACGGATCATCATCGCTAATCCTCCCATGGTGCTCGTTTCATAGACCCCAACCCGCACGGACCCGATCCCCGCCGTCTCGTTCAATAGGGGAACGGCCAGATCCGCAACTTCTGCTTCCCGATCTGCCACAGCCGCGCCAGGCCGTGCGGCTCGACGATCAGGAAGAAAATGATCAGCACGCCGGTGAGCATGACGCGCAGATGCTCGATCGTCGCCGCGCCGATCGGCAGGCCCGAGACGTCGGCGAGCCAGCCGAGCAGGATCGGCATGATGTAGATCAGCGCCGCGCCGAAATAGGAGCCGATGAGGCTGCCGAGGCCGCCGATAATGATCATCGACAGGATGAAGAAGCTCTGGCGGATCGAGAACACTTCCGGCTCGGCGCCGGTCGCATACCAGAAGAAGACCATCATCGCGCCGGCGACGCCGCAATAGAAGGAGGAGACGGCGAAGGCCAGCAGCTTGGCGGGCAGCAGCTTGATGCCCATCAGCTGGGCGGCGATGTCCATGTCGCGCACCGCCATCCAGGAGCGGCCGATGCGGCCATGGATGAGATTGGAGGCGATCCAGGTCAGCCCGACGACGATCGCCAGCACGACGAAGTAGCGCGTCATCGCAGTCGCGTTGGCGCCGGTCAGCGCAACGCCGAACAGGGTGCGCTCGGGCACCTCGATCGCGCCCGAGGCGTTGTAGTTGAACAGCCACGGCACGCGCACGAAACACCATTGCAGGAAGAACTGCGCGGCGAGCGTGGCGACGGCGAGATAGAAGCCCTTGATGCGCAGCGAGGGCAGGCCGAAGACGACGCCGACGGCGCAGGAGAAGAAGCCCGAGGCCAGAATCCAGACGATGATGTTCACGCCGGGGAAGATCGTCGTCAGCTTGTAGCAGGCGAAGGCGCCGACGCCCATGAAGGCGCCGGTGCCGAGCGAGATCAGGCCTGTATAGCCGGTCAGGATGTTGAGCCCGATCGCCGCCAGCGCGAAGATCAGGAACGGGATCATGATCACTTGCAGGAAGAAATTGCCGGTCGCCGGGAACAGCGTGGCGAACAGCGGGATCCCCACCGCCGCGACGAGCAGCATCAGGCCGACGCCGATCCGATCCTGCAGGATCGGGAAGACGGCCATGTCGGCGGCGTAGCTCGTCTTGTACTGGCCGGTCTCGCGGTAGAACATGGGCGCCGTCTCAGATGCGTTCGATGATCTTCTCGCCGAACAGGCCCTGCGGCCGGAACAGCAGGAAGGCGAGGGCGATGAAATAGGCGAGCCAGCTCTCGATGCCGTTGCCGAGCAGCGGGCCCCAGTAGAATTCGCCGAGCTTCTCGCCGATGCCGATGATCAGCCCGCCGACGATGGCGCCGGGGATCGAAGTGAATCCGCCGAGGATGAGCACGGGCAGGGCCTTCAGCGCGATGATCTCGAGCGCGAAGGAGACGTCGGAGCGCGCGCCCCACATGATGCCGGTCGCCAGCGCGACGATGCCGGCGGTGAACCAGACGATGACCCAGATCTGGTTCAGCGAAATGCCGACGGACAGGGCCGCCTGATGATCGTCGGCGACGGCGCGCAGCGCCCGGCCGATGCGCGTCGACTGGAAGAAGACGGCGAGGCCCGCCACCATGATCGAGGCGATGACGGCGGCTGCGATGTCGATCTTCTGCAAGGAGACGAGGCCGCCGAGCATCTTGATGTCGATCGCGCCCTTGGGCAGCCAGAGCTGCTCGGTGATCATCTGCTTCGGCTCGCCGCCGAAGATCAGTTCGCCAAGACCGACGAGCACGAAAGTCAGGCCGAAGGTCGCCATGAACAGGATGATGTCCGGCTGGTTGACGAGCGGGCGAAGCACCATGCGCTCGATGCCGAGGGCAAGCGCATACATCACGCCGATGGTCAGCAGCAGGGCGAGGAAGGCGGGCACGCCCTTTTCGTAGAGACCGACGAGCGTCAGCGCGGCGAACACCATCATGATGCCCTGGGCGAAATTGAAGACGCCCGAAGCCTTGAAGATGAGCACGAAACCGAGGGCGATCAGCGCATAGAGCACGCCGCCGACCAGGCCTTCCCACAGCGTCTGGACGAGCAGATCGGGCGCGCCGCCCATCTGCACGAAGGGGTCGATGAAGATCTTGTAGAGGATGTCCATCGCTGCGCCCTCAGTGCGACACGCCGAGATAGGCGTCGATGACCTTCTGGTCGGCCTTCACCTCGGCCGGCGTGCCGTCGGCGATCTTGCGTCCGTATTCGAGCACGACGATGCGGTCGGACAGATCCATGACGACGCCCATGTCGTGCTCGATCAGCGCGATGGTGGTGCCATAGTGCTGGTTCACGTCGATGATGAAGCGGCTCATGTCCTCTTTTTCTTCGAGGTTCATGCCCGCCATCGGTTCGTCGAGCAGCAGCAGCGTCGGCTCCATGGCCAGGGCGCGGCCGAGCTCGACGCGCTTCTGCAGGCCATAGGGCAGCTTGCCGACCGGCGTCTTGCGGATCGCCTCGATCTCGAGAAAATCGATGATCTCCTCGCAGAACTTGCGATGTTCGATCTCCTCGGCGAGAGCCGGGCCCTGGCGCAGAAGCTGCCAGAAGAACCCACGGTTCATCTTCAGCGTGCGGCCGGCCATGATGTTGTCGAGCGTCGTCATGCCCTTGAACAGCGCGACGTTCTGGAACGTGCGGGCGATGCCCTGGGTTGCGGCCTCGTAGGGCTTCATGCGGGCGCGCGTCGCGCCGGCGAAGCTGATGCGGCCTTCGTTCGGATGGTAGAAGCCGTTGATGACGTTGAGCATCGACGTCTTGCCCGCGCCGTTCGGGCCGATGATGGCGCGGATTTCGCTCTTGCGGATGTCGAAGGAGACTTCGGTGATCGCCCTAACGCCGCCGAAGGCGAGCGAGACGTTGTCGACGGAGAGCAGCGTCTCGCCCGGCTTGATCGCGTCGGCGCCGCTCATGCCGCCTTCTCCTGCGAGGCCTGCCGCTTCATGTCGACGATCCGCACATTGGCGGCGATGGCGCCCTTGCGGCCGTCCTCGAAGGTGACTTCGGTGCGGATGTCGGCGTTGTTCGAGCCGTCGTAGAGTGCGGTCACCAGCGGCGCATAACGCTCGGCGATGAAGCCGCGGCGCACTTTCTGCGTGCGCGTCAGCTCGCCGTCGTCGGCGTCGAGCTCCTTGTGCAGAATGAGGAAGCGGGCGATCTGCGCTGCCGCCATCATCGGCTCGGCGGCGAGCGAGCGGTTCACTTCATCCACGTGTTCTTCGATCATCTCGTAGACGCGCGGATGGCCGGCGAGCTCCTGATAGGAGGCGTAGCTGACATTGTTGCGCTCGGCCCAGGCGCCGACCGAGGCGAGATCGATGTTGAGCATCACGGTCGCGAAGTCGCGGGCGTCGCCGAAGGCCACCGCCTCCTTGATATTGGGGAAGAACTTCAGCTTGTTCTCGATGTATTTGGGCGCGAACATCGCGCCGCTCTTCAGCTTGCCGACGTCCTTGGCGCGATCGATGATGCGCAGTTGGCCGTCCTTGTCGAAGAAGCCGGCGTCGCCGGTCTTGACGAAGCCGTCCTCGGTCAGCGTCTCGCGCGTCTTGTCGGCGTCCTTGTAATACTCGACGAAGCGGCCGGGCGAGCGGAACTGGACTTCGCCATCCTCGGTCAGGCGGATCGACACGTTCGGCGCGGCGGGGCCGACAGCGTCGGAGCGCACCTCGCCATCCTTCTGGCAGGTGACATAGAGGAAGGCCTCTGTCTGTCCGTAGAGCTGCTTCAGATTGATGCCGAGCGAGCGGTAGAAGGAGAACAGCTCGGCGCCGATCGCCTCGCCCGCGGTGTAGGCGGTGCGGATGCGGGTGAAGCCGAGCGTATTCTTCAGCGGCCCGTAGACCAGCCATTCGCCCAGCCGGTAGGACAGGCGCGCGCCCAAGGGAACGCTCTCGCCGTCGAGAATTTTCTCGCCCCACTGTTTCGCCACGGCGATGTAGTGGTGGAACATCTTCTTCTTCAGCGCGCCAGCGTCCTCCATGCGGATCATGACGCGGGTGAGCAGCGACTCGAAGACGCGCGGCGGGGCGAAATAGAAGGTCGGGCCGATCTCGCGCAGGTCCTGCTGGGCGGTGTCGGGGCTCTCCGGGCAGGCCATGCAGAAACCGGCGACGATCGCCTGCGCATAGTTCAGATAGTGGTCGCCGACCCAGGCGAGCGGCAGATAGGCGAGCACCTCGTCGCGGTCGTTCAGGTGGTCGAAGGCGACGGTGTCGCTCGCCGCCGCGACGGAGCCGCCAGCGCTCATCACCACGCCCTTGGAGCGGCCGGTGGTGCCGGAGGTGTAGAGAATGATCGACGCGTCGTCGCCACGGCCCGCGGCGACCGAGGCGTCGATGCGCCGACCCGCTTCCGGATCCTTCGCCAGCGCCTCGCGGCCCTGCGCGATCAGCGCGGCGACCGGCGAGAGGCGGGCGCGGTCATAGTCCTCGAGGCCGCGCTCCTCGTCATAGACGACATGGGTGAGCAGCGGCAGCCGATCGGCCATCGAGAGAATCTTGTCGACCTGCTCCTGATCCTGCACGACGGCGATCTTCACGTCGGCATTTTCGAGCACATAGGCCATCTCGTCGGCGACGGCGTCGGCATAGACGGGCACGGGCACGGCGCGCAGCGTCTGCGCCGCGGCGATGGCCCAGTACATGGCGGGACGGTTGGAGCCGACAATGGCGACCTTGTCGCCCCGGCCGACGCCGAGGCCGGCGAAGGCGTGCGCCAGCGCGCGGACGATCTCCCAGGATTGCGCCCAGGACCAGGTCTGCCAGATGCCGCGATCCTTGCGGCGGATCGCCGGACGCTCCGGCCGCTGCGCCGCGTTGCGCGCATAGAGCTTGGGAAACGTGTCCAGCTCCGGCTGTCCGGTCGTCGTGCTCACGACGCGCGTCCTCCCCTCGGCATGCGCCCGGCGCATTTCCTCCCGCGTCGCTTAGACTTTCGTCTGAGACATTCGTCCGACGCGTGTTGGCCATACCCTCGCAACATGGCCGTTGCTTTTCAAGGGTCGGCTTGACAGACAGATGGCGATCGGGTCGATAGGCGTGCCGAAAAGTCCGCAGCGCATCAGTCGCCATGCGTGGACAGGCTGGCGCGGTCGAGAATGCGCAGGCCGCTGCGTTCGACCACCAGCAGGCGTTCGGCCTCGAGCTTCTTCAACGCGCCGTTGGTCGCCTGCCGGGACAGGCCGCATAACAGCGCCAGCTCCTCCTGACTGATCTCGATGCGCGAGACGTCCATCGCGGTCAGGGCGGGATTGACCAGCCAGGCGACATTGCGGGCGGTGCGCGAGACGGCCTCGAGCGTGCGGTCGTGCTCGACCAGCGCGATGAACTGGCCGAGACGCTCGTTGAACTGGCGCACGAGAAAGCCGTTGAAGGCGACCGAGTGCAGCGTCAGCCAGTCGAAGGTGCGGCGGTTCATGATGGCGATGCGCGACTCGCGCAGCGCGATCACTTCGTAGCGTCGCGGCTCGTTCTTGAGCAGCGAGCCTTCGCCGAACCACATGCCGGGGGCGAGGCCGGCATAAGTGACGCTCTTGCCGGTGGACAGGGTCGAGCCGAGTTTCAGCAGGCCGGACATCACGCCCGTCCAGCCGTCCAGCACGTCGCCGCGGTGACAGAGATAGGCGCCGCGCGCATAGGCGCGGACGACGATTCCGCGCCGGGCGCGCTCGAGTTCGTCCGCTGGCAGCACGCGCGCCCAGAGCGCCGCGCCGGTCAGTTCCTCAGCCGAGATCACGCGCCCGTCGCCCGCCCTTTGCGAGCGGCGATCATGGCCGCTCGCCGGGGGCGCGACAAGCGCGCCGTCGGGGCTATTCGGCGGCGAGCGGCGCTGCGGCCGGGGCGCGCCAGCGCTCCATCAGGGTCGCCTCTTCGGCCCTCGCCGCCTCGACGTGCCGCGCCTTGACGTGGCCGAAGCCCCTGATCTTCTCCGGCAGCGACAGGAGCGCCAGGGCGACGCCGTGCTTTTCGGGCGTCAGGCCGCGCTCGATCTCGCTCAGGCGCGCCTCGTAATCCGCGAGCAGCTGGCGCTCCATGCGCCGCTCATGGGTGCGGCCGAAGAGGTCGAGCGGCGTGCCGCGCAGGCCTTTCAACCGCGCCAGGACGCGCATGGCCGGCGTCAACCAGGGGCCGAAGCTCGATTTGGCCGGCGCGCCGGTCGCCGGATCGCGCCGCCCGAGAATGGGCGGCGCCATCTGGTATTCGAGTTTCAGGTCGCCCTCGAAGGTCGCCGCGAGCTGGCGGGCGAAAGAGCCGTCCGTATAGAGCCGGGCGACCTCGTATTCGTCCTTGATCGCCATCAGCTTGAACAGATAGCGCGCGGCCGCCTCGGCGAGGCCCGCCTTGCCGGGGGCGAGGCGTTTTTCGGCCTCGGCGATGCGGGCGACGGCGGCGCGGTAGCGTTCGGCGTAGGCGGCGTTCGACTGGGGCCGCCGCGCCGCCCACGATCCGGCCGCCGTCG